>JASGEZ010000036.1:0-32393 GCA_047605905.1 Microlunatus sp. | reverse complement strand
GCCAACGCGGGATCGGCGTCGGCGGCCCCCAGAGCGGCCAAGGTGCTCGCTGCGCCGAGCCCACTCAACACACTTGAGGCACCATTGCCCGCCGGTGAGTTGACCAGCCGGACGTGCACCACGAGATCGGACTCGGCGACCCGCTTGTTCAGCGCGATGCTCAGCTCCCCGACGGTGCCGATCTCGGCCAGTTCGTCGGCATCCTCGGCGTCGTGATTGGTCAGCAGCCCGTCGGCGTGGAAGGAGCGCAGCACGCGCTCACCGACCAGCTGACGCAGCTCGGCGACACTCTGCCGTCGGTTGAGTCCGATCGCAGCCACGAGAGCGACGTCGTCGACCCCGGCGGCCGCAGCCCGAGTCAGCACGGCTTCGATGATCCGAGCCCGCAGATCCGGTGCACTCATCGCCGGCACCGGGGCCGTGTTGTCGCCGAAGGTGATGGTCAGCCGCATGCCCGGACGCAGCCGGGCACTCAGCGGATCGGAGCCGATGGGCGCATCGAGCGCGGCCGTGATCGCCTCAGCGGCCGGCACAGCGGGCAGCGAGTCAGCCGGGTAGAGCACTCGGGCTCCGATCGGGAGCCGCTCCAGTCGGAAGGTGTCGCCGGAGGCAACCAGGACCGGTGGGGTCCGTTCATCGACGTCGAGGACGAATCCTGGGCGGGCCATCTAGCGTGCTCCTGTCGCTGGCGTGCGGTCTTGCTCGAGCCGGGTCATCGAGGTAGGGCCCAGCGTGGTGTCGTGGGAGCGATCTTCCACTCCACGGTTGTCCATTGGTTGGCTGCCGCGGCCCGCATCAGGGCGATGTCCGGGCTGACGGCGACCGCATTGCCGACCACCGACAGCATCGGCAGATCGGAGTGCGAGTCGGCATAGGCGAAGCTGCGGCTCAGGTCGATGTCGTGCAGCGCCGCATAGTGGTTGAGCCAGGCGGCCCGGGACTCCCCCACCAGCGGCGGCCCGGTCAAGAACCCGGTGCAGCGGCCCTGGTCGTCGGTCGCCAGATCGGCCGCGACCACCACGTCGAACAGCGGGTGCAGCGGCCGGGTGAGCGGCCGGACCGCGCCGGTGATCAGCACGGTGGTGTGACCGGCGGCCCGATGCTCGCGGATCCGACGGCCGGCGTCGGGCGACAGCCGGCTGAGGATGGTGGGCGCGAGCCGGGTGTCGACGAACTCCTCCAGCGCCGCCAGGTCGGCGCCGGCGTACCGCCGGTAGACCGAGCGCAAGAAGGTGCCGCGGTCGCGTCGTTCGGCCCGCAGATAGGCCGGCAGCCGCTGCAGCACCTGGCCGAGCTCGGCGATCTGGCGGGGCGTGGACATCTCCGGCAGCCGCGCCCACAGATACTGCTCGATCACGTTGGTGGACATGATCGTGCCGTCCAGGTCGAAGACCGCGAGTGCACTGGCGCCAGACTTGTCCCGGCTCAGATCCTTCATGGTCGTCGGCCGGTTGCCGCGCCGCCGACGCAGCGCATCCATCCGGCGGACCGTGGTGGTGATGGACGGGCAGTGCACGTCCTTGATGTAGGTGTCCCAGTCGTAGACCGCAGTGTCGAAAGCGAAGATCGGCTGATCGTCTGGATGCAGCGACTCGGTCAGCGCCAAGGTGTTGTCGTCGACGAAATGCAGCTCGGACTGCGCGTACTCGTTGTAGAGCGACAGATAGCGACGCAGGAAGTCGAGCCGGCCCCGGGTCCGGTCCAGATCCACGGCCAGCTTGCGGGTACGCGCCGAGCGGGGGGCCTTGTCGAGCAGCCGGTCGGCCAGTTTGTGGGCCCGCTCGGAGGTGGACAGCAAGCGCTCGACCGAGGCCGCGCCCGGGAACTGCCACTGCGGCAGCTTCGCCGCACCGCGCGGACCGCCCTCCAACGGATGCTCCAGGAAATACTCCCGGATCCGCTCGTAGAGGCCTTGGAAGGTCAGCGGGTTCCGGGCGCCGGAGTTGACGTGATAGAACTCCGGCTCGCCGATCCGCGGGTGCGTCGCGCAGACCGCGAGGATGGCGTTGACCACGTGGTCGCACGGCACGATGTCGACCACCGCGTCCGGTGAGGCGGGGAACTCGGGCAGTTCGCCCCGGCCATACGCCAGGATCAGCGGCTCGGCCATCTTGAAGCCCTCGATCCACCCCGGATACGGGTGCAGCCAGGAGGACTCGACGATCGCCGGCCGGACCACCGACACCTCGATGTTCGCACCGACCTCGGCCACCACCCGCTCGCCCAATGCCTTGGTGAAGGTGTAGACGTCGGTCCAGCCGAGTGAGCGGGCGCGTTCGGTGCCGGCCTTGACCAGCTCGGCCTGCACCCACTCCTGCCTGCGTCGCTCGGTGTCGGCCGCGGTGGTCAGATAGCCGGCCTGCCGGTGCTCCCGTTCGGCCTCCTTGCGCAGCTCGGTGAGCCGATCCGAGGTCCGCGACTCCGCCTCGATCAGGTCACGCATGGCGAGCCCGGCCTTGGTCTCGGCCCGGTAGTCGATGGAGTGGACGTGCGGACCTTCGGGTATGGCGCCGCGTCGCCGACCGGCGGTGTACGCGGTCGAGATGTGCACGTAGTGCGGGATCTTGACCAGATTTCCCGAGTCGTCGGTGCAGGCCTCGATCATCCGGTCCATCAGGGCCTGGGTGCCGACCACGTTGGTGGTGAAGGCCTGGTCGATCGGCGGATCGAAGGAGACGTCGCCGGCGCAGTGCACCACCACGTCGATGTCGCCGGGCAGCGGCGGGACATTGGGCAGATCGCCCTCGATCACGTCGATCCGGCTGTCCAGCAGGGCCTCGGGACCTCCGGCGGCCTCGCGGACCGAGCGGAAGATCTCCTTCTTGACCACGGTGATCATCCGGTCGCGGGCACCGGCGGAACGCTTGCGCCGCACCAGCACCGCCGGTGTCGTGTCGGGCAGGTCGGTGAGGATCTTCCACAGCAGCTGTTCGCCGATGAAGCCGGTCACCCCGGTCATCAAGATCTTCTTGCCGGCCAGCAGGTCGCGCAACCGTCCGTCGAGCAGGGGCCGGTCGGAGCGCTCTGCGGCCACACTGCGGCGGAACGTGTCGGCCGGACTCACCACGCTCATCGGGAACTGGCCTCCTTGCCCGAACCTCTGGTGAGTTCGAGCGCATCGGTCAAGGTGAAGTTGCCGACGTACAGGGCGGTCCCGATGATGGCGCCTTCAACGCCCTCGTCGACCAGCGCTGCAAGTGCGGCTATGTCGCTGAGGGACGATATCCCACCACTGGCGACAACCGGCGCATCTGTGCGGGCACAGACTTCGCGTAACAAGGTGGTGTTGGGGCCCGACAGCATCCCGTCGGAGGCGACGTCGGTGACGACATAGCGCGCACAGCCGGCCGCGTCGAGCCGATCGAGGGTCTCCCAGAGGTCACCGCCCTCCCGGGTCCAGCCGCGAGCCGCGAGCCGGGAGCCGCGGACGTCGAGACCGATGGCGACCTTGTCGCCGTACGCCGCGATCACCTCGGCACACCACTCCGGCCGCTCCAGCGCAGCGGTCCCGATGTTCACCCGGGTGCAGCCGGTGGCCAGTGCCCGCTCCAGCGAGGCGTCGTCCCGGATGCCGCCGGACAGCTCCACCTGCAGATCCATCGCGGCGGTGACCTCGGCGATCACCTCGGCATTGCTGCCCCGGCCGAAGGCGGCGTCGAGATCCACCAGGTGGATCCACTCCGCACCGGCGTCCTGCCAGCGCTGCGCAGCGGCCCGCGGGTCGCCGAACACCCGCTCCGAGCCCGCCACACCCTGCACCAGCTGGACCGCCTGTCCACCGGCCACGTCCACCGCCGGGAGCAGCTGCAACCGGTCTCCACCACGTGCGTTCACGCGGAAGACCTTATCTCCGGATGGCGACAGTTCCGATTCGCCGCGTTGCCGTGGCCCGGTGAGTTCAGTTCAGCGGTGCACCCAGCCGGTGAACTTCTTCTTGCCGGGGGCCCAGTCGACCACGTTCGGCCCCTTCACGTCGTAGTAGCCGCGGACGGAGACCCGCACCTTCGACGGATTGCCGACGCACGAGCGCGGCACCTTCAGCGTGACCTTCTTGGGCCCGAATGCGTCAGCTTGGGCAGTCAGTCCGTCACACTCGACGGTCGTGCCCGTGTTCCCGAACTTCTCGACCCGCTTCAACGGCGACACCTCGCTGTTGGGATAGATGTCATTGCGATACTCCGGGCCCGGGTTCTTCGGATCGGTGTCCAGGTAGACGGTGAAGTAACTGCCGACCCGGAACTTGCCGGTCTTGGTCGTCACCTTGATCGACTTGCTCCCGTGCTTGACCGTCACCTTGGTGATGTGGGAGCCGGTCGCACCGGTGATACGCGCTGTCACCGGGCCAGGTTGCGCGGCTCGCTCAGACCACTCAGTTTCTCAGGGTTCAGCATGATCAACACCTGCTCGACCCGCTCGTCCACCACCAGCAGCTGAACCGCCGCCAGCAACTGCTGCCCGACCCAGGCACGCCAGCCCGGTGCGCCGTTGAGCAGCACCGACTCCAGCCGCAGCTCCGGGCCCGCCTTCTGGGTGATCCCGACCAGCAGCCGAGCGGCGGCGTCCGCGCCCCGGACCGGCCGCCGCGCTGCGCTCACCTTGCCGCCGCCGTCGGAGAGCACCACCACGTCGGGCGCCATCAGGTCCATCAACCCTTGGATGTCGCCACCGACCACGGCCGCGGTGAACTGCCGGCGTACCTGCTCCGCCAGTTCGTCATCGGTCTCGAATCGGGGTCGCCGCGCCTCCACGTGCTGCCGGGCTCGATGTGCGGTCTGGCGAACGGCGGCCGGCGTCATGTCCAACGCGGCGGCAATCTCGGCATGGTCGTAGCCGAAGACCTCGCGCAGCAGGAACACCGCCCGTTCCTTCGGTCCCAACGACTCCAGCACCACCAGCAGCGCCAGCGAGACCGACTCGGCCAAGACGACGTCGTCGGCCACGTCCGGCGCGGTCAGCAGCGGCTCCGGCAGCCACGGCCCGACGTAGTCCTCGCGGCGCCGGGCCAGAGTGCGCAGCCGATTCAGCGACAGCCTGGTGGCGATCCGGGCGAGATAAGCCTTCGGGTTGTCGATCTCGGTGTCGGTGGGGCGGCTGGTCCAGCGCAGGTACGTCTCCTGCACCACGTCCTCGGCGTCGGCGACGCTGGCGAGCAACTCGTACGCGACGGTGAACAGCAACGACCGGTGTTCGCCGAACAGCGCTTCGTCGGAGGCAGCGTCCGTCGGATCAGCCACGATTCGACGGTAGCTGACAGCTCGCCGAGAAACCTTGGGAGACCAGCCCAAGGGAGGCGTTGAACCGGGATCGCTGATTCTCGATCGCGATCATCATGGTCAGCTCGACCAGTGCCTCGTCGCCGAGTGCCGCCCGCAGCTGGGTGACCATCTCGTCGGTCGCCGCGCTCGGAGTCGCCGTGGACGCGACCGCGTACTCGATCACCTGCTTCTCCAGCGGACTCAGGTTGTCGGCGTCCCGCCAGTGCGGGACCGCGGCCAGCTTGGCGAGGTCGAGACCATCGCCGTTGGCCTTGAAAAAACCGAAGTCCACGCACCACGAGCAGCCGATCTCGATCGCGACCGCCATCTCGGCCAGCGAGGTCAGCATCGGGTCGAGGCTGTCGAACTTCGCCACCCGGCGTTCGTGGAACAGGGTCGCCCACAACACCTTGCGGTTGGCGGCCATCGCGTAGCCGTTGTCGGCGGCCTGGCCGTAGAGGCGGTTGCTGAGCCAGCCGATCAGGCGGCCGGTGAGTCCGGCCGGCTGGTCGATCGGCACGCGGGCCAACTGTCGCCGGGCGTCGAGTTCGGTGCCGGGTCCTGGAGTGATGGACACCGGTTTGCGGGGAATGTCGTGTGCGGTCGTCATGCTCATGGGACACCGCCCGACCGCAGAGTGTGACGCGGTCAGGCAGAAGCGTCGAACAGCTCGTGGACGCCAAGCTCCCGAACGACCATTTCCGGCGTCAACTCGGCGAACAGGTGCGGGAAGGAGTACGTGGTGCCCTCTTCGACCACGGGTTGGGCACGCTCGGGATCGAGCTGCAGGACGACCAGCTCCTCGGGCTCGAACCGGCCGAAGTAGCGCTCGATCACAGCTTCGACCTGACCACGGTAGGCCAAATGGACGAACCCTTCGGCCTCGTAGCTGGTGCCGTGAGTGGACCAGGGATAGGAGCCCGACTGTTTCGCCTCGTCCCAGACGATTCGCTGGGTGGTGTGGAACAACGGCTCGGCAACCCTCGGGCGCTCGCTGAGCAGTCCCAGCTGGACGAGGCGGGCGCGGAGCGTGTCGGCATCGGTGAACGGGATCGCGGCGAGCCCGAGTTCGGTGGCAGCCGCACAGTTCGCGGGGTTGTCGTCGACGAACACCGCCGTCGACGGGTCTACGCCGAAGCGATCGAGCAGCAGTCTGTAGAGCCGTGGATCGGGCTTGATCATCCCTTCGCGGCCGGACACCACGATCGCTTCCAAACGCTTCAGGATGCCGAACCGACGTTGCGCCAGCGGGAAGGTCTCGTCGGACCAGTTGGTCAGTCCGAGCAGCCGGACACCGGCCTGGGCGAGCTCGGCGACCACTGCGGAGGTGCCGGGCACGGGTCCGGTGAGGGCTCGATCGAAGTACCGGCGGTAGGCGGTGATCGTCTCCGCGTACTGCGGCCAGTCCCGCGCAACCTCGGCCTCGCCCTCGGCGAATCTGCGACCGGCATCGTTGCGCCGGTTCCAGGTGGCGAAGTCGACGTCGCGCATCAGCTGGCGGGCCTCGGTGACGTCGACGGCGGCCTTGAAGGCTCGTACGGGATCCCAGGACAGCACCACGCCGCCCAGGTCGAAGATCGCCGTACGCCGGGTCACAGCCGCTCGATCCAGTTCCTGATCAGACGGCCACCCGCCGCCCCGGACTTCTCCGGATGAAACTGGGTCGACCACAGCGGCCCCTGCTCGACCGCGGCCACGAACCGGTCGCCACCATGCTCGGCCCAGGTGACCCGGAGGCCTTCTGCGTCCGGGAGCTCCCGTACGCCGTAGGAGTGCACGAAGTAGAACCGCTCGGACTCGATGCCGGCGAACAGTTCACTGCCGAGGGCTGGATCCACGGTGTTCCAGCCCATGTGTGGCAGCCGCTCGGCCTGCAGCAGTTCGACCGTGCCCGGCCAGATGCCACACCCCGGCACGTCCACACCGTGCTCGATCCCGTTGCCGAACAGCACCTGGTGGCCGACGCAGATCGCCAACACCGGCTTGTTCGCAGCGACCCGATCCGCGATCAACCGGGGACCGTCCGCCTCGACCAGACCCGCCATACACGCGGCGAAGGCACCGACCCCGGGCACCACCAGACCGTCGGCAGTGGCGGCCAACTCAGGATCTGAACTCACGGTGACGTGCGCGCCGGCCTTGGCGACGGCACGCTCCGCGGAACGGATGTTGCCCGACCCGTAGTCGAACACCACGACATTGGGGACTGCTGTCGCCCCTGAAACCGACATCTAGAGGGCGCCCTTGGTGCTGGGCACGCCGTCGACCCGGGGATCGAGCGCAATCGCGTCGCGCAATGCCCGGGCGACCGCCTTGAACTGGGCCTCGACGATGTGGTGCGGGTCGCGACCGGCCAGCACGCGTACGTGCAGACAGATGTGCGCGTGGAAGGCCAGGGTCTCCAGCACGTGCCGGGTCAGCGAGCCGGTGTACGGGACGCCGCCCTGGCCGGATGGATACGGGCCGCCGCCGATCAGCGCATATTCCTGGCCGGGCGGTTCGCCGGTGTGCACGCAGTAAGGGCGGCCAGAGACGTCGACGACTGCCTGGGCCAGCGCCTCGTCCAGCGGCACCAGAGCATCGGCGAACCGGCGGATGCCGCGCTTGTCCCCCAGCGCCTCCCGGATCGCCTGACCGAGCACGATCGCGGTGTCCTCGACGACGTGGTGCGCGTCGATGTGCACATCGCCGACGCTCTCCACGGTCAGGTCGATCAGACCATGCTTGGCTAGCGCGGTGAGCATGTGGTCATAGAACCCGACCCCGGTGCTGATGCTGGAACGACCGGTGCCGTCCAGGTCGAGGCTGACCTTGACACTCGACTCCGACGTGGCCCGCTCGATCGTGGACGTACGGATCCCCACCGGCTCAGAGGTCACAGTTGTCGTCCTTTCTCAGCTCCCAGCACGGGCGCCAATGCGGCTTTGAACGCCGCCATCTCCTCATCGGTGCCGGCCGACACGCGCAACCAGCCCTCCGGACCGACGACCCGGATCAGCACACCTTTGTCAAGTAGAGCCTGCCAGACCGCTTGACGATCGGCGAATCGGCCGAACAGGACGAAGTTGGCGTCGGAGTCGGCGACCTGCAGACCCTGCTCGTTCAGCCAGGCTGCGAGATCGTCACGATTGGCCCTGAGCTTGTCGACCGCCGCGAGCAGTTCGTCGGCGTTGGCGAGCGCCACCCGGGCGACCGCTTGAGTGACCGCCGACAAGTGGTACGGCAACCGCACGACCCGCAAGGCGTCCACGAAATCCTGTGAGGCAGCCAGATAGCCGAGCCGTCCGCCGGCGAATGCGAAGGCCTTGGACATGGTCCTGGTCACCGCCAGCCGCGGATAGTCGGGCAGCAGTTCCAAGGCGCTGTGCGTGCCCGGTCTGGCGAACTCGTAGTAGGCCTCGTCGACCACCGCCACCCCTGGAGCGGCGTCGGCGATCGCCCTGATGGTGTCCAGCTCCACGGCCGTGCCCGACGGGTTGTTCGGGCTGGCAATCAAGATGACATCGGGTTGCTGCTCGGTGACGGCCCGCACCGCAGCGATGGGATCGATCGTGAAGTCCTCGCGGCGGGGAAAGGTCGCCCAGCCGGTGTGGGTGTCGCGCGCGTACTCCGGATACATCGAGTACGTCGGCGCGAAGCTCAGCACCGTACGCCCCGGGCCGCCGAAGGCCATCAACACGTGCAGCATCACCTCGTTGCTGCCGTTGGCCGCCCACACCTGATCGGCAGTCAGCCCGTGACCGAGATAGGCCGCCAGGTCGGCGCGCAGCTCCACCGCGTCGCGGTCCGGATAGCGATTCATGCCCTTGGCCGCTGCGGCCACCGCCGCACCGATCTCCGCCGCGACCTTGTCGCTCGGCGGATAGGGGTTCTCGTTGACATTCAGGCAGTACGGCACATTCAGCTGCGGCGCCCCGTACGGCACCTCCCCGACCAGCTCCGGACGGACCGGCAACATACTCACCCTGAGATTCTATGGAGACCCACCGACAGCCGCCCGATTATCCAGCCGCCGAGAACTTTGTTGGCCCATCGGACATGTAGGGGTGTGAGCAACCGCCAGCCCGTGCTCGATGATCCTCCAAGAGAGGTCGGTGAAGGTGTGATGTCGAGGGTCGGTGCTGCCCTGGGTCTACGGCATCGCCACGAACATCTGCCGCAACCACCATCGGTCCGGGCTCCGGCACGACTCGGCGATGCGCCGTCTCGTGGATGTGACCGAGCGCCGAGGTGACCACGACGAGGACATCGCCGACCGGATCGATGACCAGCGCCGACTGCGCAACGTACTGGACAGGGTACGCGAGCTGCCGCAGGGCGATCAGGACGTCTTCGTCCTGATCTGCTGGGAGGAGTTGAGCTACGCGGCCGCGGCAACAGCCTTACAGATCCCCATCGGCACAGTCCGGTCGCGGCTGGCCCGAGTTCGACGGGTCCTCCGGCTGTCCGACAGCACACCCCGGGAGCAACGGGAGACTTTCGATGTCTGAGCATCTGCCACCACCGCCACGCCGTCCTGCGCCGGACGCGCTGCGGCGCCGGATCGAGGAAGACCTCGATCGCGCCTCCCGTCGACGCCGGTTCGGCCCGCCGCTGATCACGCTGGTCGCCGCGGTCGCCATCTTGATCGTCGCCGTGCTGGGCGTCTCGACGTACCGCAGCTCGCTGACCGCGGAACCCGCGGCTACGGCACCCCCACCCCCGGGCCGACGGCCGCATCACCGACTGCATCGACCATCCCGCTCGACCCTCGCGAGCTGAACGAGCGCGAGATCTCGACGATCGACAAGAAGTGCGACGCAATGTTGACGAAAGACGAGAGGCCGCCCAAGACCGCGCAACCGGTCTACGCTCGGTCCGAGCGTTGGATCGGCCCGGACGGTCCCAATGAGCGCCAGTCCACGGTGCTGATCAGGGCGACCTCGGACAACGTCGTCTGGACTTGCGTGGACGACGTCGTGGAGAGCCAGGGATGGAGCCGAGCCGACCAGGTAACCGCCACGGTGCCCGTATGTGAGTTCGACGGCAAGGGCGGCAGCACCCTGTCGTGCGTCCGGCAGCCATCGGACTACGCGGTGACCGGCGCGAACTTCGCGGTCGGCCCATCGGTCGCGCCCGCGTCGGATCCGCGGGACAGTTCGGACCTTGGCAGGCGATGGTCCCGATGGGCGGCTATCTCCACTTCTCGATCGGCATGACAGGTACGGACGTCTGGCTGGCCCGATGTGACAGTGGAGTACGAGTTGCTCGATACCAGCGGCCAGCAACTCGCCATCAAGCCGTACGGTCCGACTGACCTGACGCCCACGACGAGGCTCAGCGCCGACGTCTCGATCTGCCACGACGTGCGCCGGGACAGTGCTCAGTCGGATGTCGAGTCGCACCTGCCTCCGGCCAGCACCTGGGTCGGTGCCGCAACCTGCGTCAAGCTGGCAGCCAAGGCCGCCGACGATCCGTCGTTCACTACCCAGGGCTGGTCGGCCGAACTCGTCATGGGCGACGACCGCAGCTGGGGCGCCGTGCTACGCAAGGGCGGCCAGCGATTCGGGCGCAGTCTTACCCCCAGCAGGGAGGTCAGCGCGGTGGTGGCCGACCGGTCCACGATCGCGAAGTCCAGCTTCCGGTTCGCGGTCAACCTGATCAGTGCGACCGAGGGGTCGGCGTTCTGGGCCACCGGCCGAGTCCCGGCTGACGTCACGGCGATCAGCTACGCACTGCCGGGGCACGTCACCGTGCCGGCCACCCTGGGCGCAGACGGCTTCTGGATGGCGATGTATCACGTGGATCTGGCCGACCTGGCCACCGGCGACGTCTCGACATGGACCCGGTTCGGGTGACGATCACCCCCCGGTCCGGCAGTCCTGTCGTCTACAAGATCCCGTTCAACCAGCAGACCATGTGCAATCAGGTCTCGCACGGCTGTTGACCCCACTTACTATCCAGTCGTCGACAACTTCAGATGGTCTGCCAGGTCAGCAGCGATGGCCGGCACCTCGAACTCACCGGCAGCGGTAGCGACCACCATTCTTTCGGCATCATCGACCTCGTACGTGAGGTCGTGGCCATTCAGGATGAGGAACACCCGAGTCGCTGACCAGGCAAGTCTCTTGTTGCCATCGGCCAATGCATGATTCCGTGCGATCGAATGCATCAGCGCTGCCGCCTTCTCCGGCACTGTCGGATAGGCGTCCGCGCCGAACACCGACACCTGCGGGCGAGCAGCCGCAGATGCCAGCAGCCCGAGGTCCCTGACCGCTACTCCGACGATGACTCCTTCCGCGATCTCGAGGAGATCGTCCAGAGTCAGATAGTCCATCACCGTCGGCTGGTCACTGAGCGAGCCGCTTCAGCAGCTCCGCGTCCTCGGTTGCTACCTTCTCGATCGCAGCCCGAAGCCGACGTGGCCGATCGCTGACGTACTGCGCGATGGCGCTACGAGCCACCTCCTGCATGGAACGCCCCTCCTCCGCCGCCTTCGTGCGTAGCGCCTCGGTCTCGGCGTCGCTCAGCCTCAAGTTCATCGCCATACCACGACGGTACCGCAGTGGTACCGCTGCGGTAGCAACAGATCCAGACTCAATGTGACTATTCGTTCGAAAGAGTCGGTGGTGACCTCTACTTTGTTCGCATGTCTTCAGCACAGGTCTTCGAATCGGCGGCGCCGGTTGATGCTGTGCTGTCTCGG
The DNA here is from genome assembly GCA_047605905.1 of Microlunatus sp. GTDB lineage: Bacteria > Actinomycetota > Actinomycetes > Propionibacteriales > Propionibacteriaceae > Microlunatus. Next base: position 20,453 of record JASGEZ010000036.1, on the reverse strand, counting down.
CTGGTTGAAACCCAGTCCTGGCTGAGTGACCTGGCCGCCGAACGTGACACTGCCGATCCCGTCTCAGAGGCGACCCGGGTCGACCGGATCGCGATCCTGGAGCGGCTACAGGCTGGGATTGGAGTGCATGCCCGGCTGGGCGAACTCGTAGTGCGTCTCATCCAACCACCACAACGCACGGGCCGCCTCGGCGATTGCCCTGATGGCGTCCAGGTCGACGGCTGACGTCATCGTTAATCGCCAGGCCCGAACAACCAGCCAAGGAGATTTCCTCCGACCAAGATGGCAGCGCAACCTGGGCTGTTGATTCGGCGTGCGTCAATCGGGCATACTCAGAAGTGACTGTGGCGCTGAGCCTCAGGAAGTGAGCCCGAGACCCGGCCGGACGACCGTGGCGCTCGGGCTTCGCGCATTTCAGACCTCTCGTACCGCGCTTACGATTGGCCGAATCCGCTGTCGCCAATGACCGCCCTTTGCCCAGCACCAGGCGATCGCGTCGGGAATGATCAGCAAGGGCTCCTCGTGCCGATTGATGTGTGCGTAGCTGATCCAGTCTCGCAGTCCGTTGGCACTCGTAAGTTCCAGCAACGTCTGGCGGTCCCAACTCAGAAGGGTCTCGTCGCGGTCGAGAACGATCCGGGCACGCGGGTCATCCGAGGCATCGTTGATAAGCGCCTGTAGACAGCGGGCACGACGTTCACGTTCGGTCCCTACGCGTCCGGCATCGTAGACCACTGCCCGGAACCCGAGATTGCCGAGTCTGACGATCCTGTCTGCGATCGCCCGTTTACGAGGCTCCTTCTCGTCCTTCATGTGCAGGCTCCGCTGGCCGGGCAAGAGCAAGCTACCAAGATCCCTGGTCGCAACCTGCAGCCCGTCGTAGCTTCCGGTCGCCGCTACAATCAGGTATCCCTTCGCTTTCGTCTCATCGACATAAATGTGCGTGCTCACGAGGAAATCCCTGGACCCGTACCGCCGGGAGTGATCGCGGTCGAACTCTCCGTCTTGCCAAGGACCAAGGCCTTCTTCGACGTTCTGGTCGGAGCACCCGCTGTCGGGACTAGCGGCCCGACCAGGGTGTAGACATTGACCTGCGTCGCGCCCGTCGGTGAGAGGGGTGCACTCTTCACACGTTTGTACGTCGTCACCAGGCCCAGATCCTCGAGTGTTCTCATTCCCCGCTCGGCAGTATCCGAACTCCAGCCGTACCAGGCGGGCACTCGCTCGGAGACGAGTTCGAATCCCGGCTTCTCGTGCAGCGACACCAGCAGCATCGCCAGCGCAGGTATGTCTAGCTTCTCGTACCAGCCATCGGTCCAAAACCGGTGGCTGAGTTTGAGGAAACGATCGTTGTGTCCGTCAGGCCTGGTGTAAGGACTCCCAGATCCATCGGGGCGCAGCAAGGTGATCGTGATGTTGCGCGCCTTCCCCCTGCGCTGTCGGACGATGAGGTTGCGCTGTACAAGGCGGCTGAGGATCTTGGTAGCCGCCGAGGAAGCAGAGGCACGGTCGGCAGTCTTGGTGGCATCGAACACACGTGCCCAGACAGCGAGCGGCAGCGTTGTGCTCCAACCGTCCTCACTAGACCCGCTGCTTATGATCGCGTGCACGAACAGCAGTGCGAGGAGACCACGGCGGTCACCGTGACCGACGAACTCGCTGAGTGGGCCGGCGCGGTTCGGCCGGCTTTTGTTGGAGCTCTGGACGAAATCTCTCAACAGCGGTGTGAACTCTCGGCCGGAACGCTCTAGGAGGTAGGCGCGAGTGGTGGCCTCATCAGCCGGCGACTCGTCCTGGGCGGAGGAAACACCGGCGCCCGGGTCTGATGAGGTCGGCTGCGTCATGGAACAAGGATCAGGCATCACAGCGTCCAAATCAAGCTTTTCAGTCGAATGCGGGCAGACGCTACAGCGGGTGCCATGTGAGGCCAATGTCAGAGCCATGCAAACACACTGTTAAGACCTTGCTATGGCTTCGGCCGACTGCCGCACGAGCGAACCGTCCCTGGGGGACTGCACGCCCACACCAGACAGCCCGGCCGGAGTTAGCGGGCAATCCGGTAGATCTCACCCCGACCCGCATCAAGTTCGCCAATCGACGCGCAGGATGCACTCACCGGCCACGCGCAAGATCCGGCACCCATGTCGCGACCGGCCGGGCCAGGACCCGCAGCGCCCCGTTCCGGTCGGCCAGCCTCGCCTGCAGCGTGTCCAGAGCAAGGTCCGGAGGCAGCAGTTCGGAGAACTTCAACTGTTCCAGCGCCCGCTCGGTGACGAACGGTCTGACGCCCGAGAGGTCCGCCACCCGCGCTTGCACGGTGTGCACGGCTCGTCGCAGGTCAGCGCCTGTCACGGAACTGCGCAAACCGATCTGACGATTGTCGTAGACGTAGTCGTCGTCGACCAGCGTCGGATCGACTGATTCCAAAGCTGCCACCAGAATCGCGTTGGCCCGGCCACCGGCCCAGGTCCACCAGCGGGTCCGAGCGTCAACCGTCACGACCAGGGTGCTGTCCCTGTCGATGCGATTCAGATAGTCAGCGCGCACCACTGGCAAGTGTTCTTTCGCACGCTTCGACAGCAGTGTCTTCGACGGCTCCGTCCCGAGCAACACGCGCCGCTGCGCATCGACCAGCTCGTATGTCTGAGGCTGACCTACCGAGATCCACCGCGCCGCTCCCCCAGTGTCTGCCGCTTCCACATAGGCGCGGCGCCGAGACCAGTCGATGGCAGTCACCAGCCAGCCTCTCCCCGCAAGCGCGATGACGCGAGGACCAGCCACCTTCCGCACGAGCACAAACGGATCAACCTGGCCGATCTCTGTCCGGCCGTGGGTCACCGAGAACTGAGGTGCCGAGGTGAACACCGACAACAGTTCCATGAAGTGCCTGCGGCCGAACGACTTCTCCGCCTCTGGGCCGACGAACAACAGCGGACCGTCCTGGTCCAGGTGGCCGGTCTGGAGCATCCATTCGCTGACAGCGTCACGTTCCCGCGGTCGCGCAAGACCAAGGTCGGCCAGTGGCTGCCACCAGGTCTCGCGTCCCACGGAACCCTTCTGCAGCGCCAGCGCCAGCAGCTGCTGGGCCAATACGTGCCGGGGTGACCCAGGTGCCACCACCGGCTCGACGTAGCCCTCCTCCCACAACAGGCAGAGCGCCACGGCCTGATTCAGCTCATCGTCCGTCGTGGCCAAGAAGAGGGTGTTCCGGCTACTACCCGGCCGTCGCCCAGTGCGGCCGAGGCGCTGCAGGAAGGAAGCCACCGTTTGAGGAGCTCCGATTTGAATCACTCGATCGAGATCACCGACATCCATCCCCAGCTCCAAGGTCGACGTCGACACAATCACGCAGTTACGTGCTTCGGCGAAGGCCTGCTCGGCTCTACGACGCTCCTCCACGCTCAACGAGGAGTGCGACACATATGTCTCGGTACCACGTTGACGCAGATCACCGGCCAGCACCTCGACATCGGCACGAGTCTCCGCGAAAACCAGACGCTTCTCCCCGACATGCAAAGATGCGATGACCTTGGCCGCGTTGGCCAGCGAACCCACGTAGTCGATCTCGAGCCGAGGATCAACCAGGGTCGGCGCCGGAGGACTGACGACCGCGCCGGCTACGCCCACACCGCCTTGGAACCATGACAACAACTCAGGTGCATTGCCGACAGTCGCGGACAATCCGACGCGTTGCAGGGGCCGTCCGGCGACCTCCGAGACTCTGGCAAGGACAGCCAGCAGGTGCCATCCACGGTCGTCCCCGGCGAAGGCATGGATCTCATCCACTACGACCGCCCGAACGTCACCGAGCACCGTTCGCGGGTCCGTGACGGCCGACACCAGGATCGACTCCAGTGACTCAGGTGTCGTCAAGAGCACATCTGGGTGCTCCAAAGTCAGCCGCCGCCGCTGCGACGCCTTCGTATCTCCGTGGCGGACTCCCGCCGACCGTCCCAACCACCTCGCGTAGGCCGATACTCGAGGCTCCAGGTTGTTCAGCAGCGCACGAAGTGGACAGACGTAAAGGACTGAGGTGCCCCGCCAATCCTCACTGGCCATCCGCGTCAACAACGGAAATAGCGCAGCCTCGGTCTTTCCCCCGGCGGTCGGCGCCAGCAGCAGCGCATCACTCCCCGCCAGGATGGGACTCACCGACTCCCGCTGCAGTGGTCGCAGACTTGACCAACCCAAGGTGTTGACAACATGGTGCTGCACCACCGGATGCAGTCTCTCGAACGGAGCGTCGTTGCCGCTGCCCATCACAGTTCGAGATCGATGTCGTCCGGCCCCAGAGAGTGCCGCCCCGCGGCGGCACGCTCGACCTCGGTGAGGTCGCCGTCGGTCACAGTGAGTCGATAGTGCTGCCGTGGATCGAAGTCTTCGAACTGATCAACCCGGTCCAGAACGTCGCCGACCAGCTTTTTCAGAAAGACCCGCGGCGCGACGCCGATCCTGCCCCCGAGCGAGCCCGCGACCGCGTCGCCCAGATCAGCCAAGTACCGATCGTCCACGACGCCACAGATCCGCTCGCTGTGCCTGCTCCCATCTGCGTAGAGGTCACGGACCCGGCTGCCCAACTCCACCAGCGACTCGCGGCTGAAACCAGCCAACCGAAGCTGGACGGCGCGTGGATTGTCGAATCGTCGGTCAGCTGTGAAGTCGGTGTGCAGCCGTTGCGCCAGCGGAGGCAGCCGGCTGACTCCGGACGGACCTTCGAAGAACGCCGGCGTGCCCGTGATCAGCAGATACAACCCTGGATAGCGGCCTGCATCGATCTCGTCGATCAGCTGTCGCAGCGCGTTCAGTGCCTTGTCTCGGACATCCCCTCGGACACGCTGCAGGGTCTCGACCTCATCCAGAACGACCACCAATCCGGGATGCCCAGCATCCCGGAGCACGATCAACAGGCCCTGCAGCGCACCCATAGCGCCGAAATGATCGAGATCGCCACGGATGCCTGCAAACCGTTTCGCGGCGGCGGCGACATGCGGCTGCGCACCAAGCCAAGCGATCAGAGCATCCGCCGTGCCCTCGTCGCCAGCCGCGAGGGCTGCTCGATACCCCCGCAGTGCCTGTGCGAAGGCCGGAGTCGTGTTTCGCACTGCGCTCAGCCGCTGGTCCAGCACCCCGTCGACCGATGTCGAGGCGACTTCCGGTGCGCTGGTGTCCTGGCTGGCCTCGACATCTGCCTCCACGGTGAACAACCAGGCATCCAGCACTGAACGGAACGCGCTGGGCGGCACGGAGGCCGTCCGCAGGGACTCGACAATCCGTCGGTAGACGGTCTCCAGCCGGTGCAGTGGCGTCTCCGTCTCCGAGATCTGCACTTCCGCCGCCGCGAAACCGTGTTTCAGCGCGCGCTCGGTCAGGTAACGAGCGAAGAAGGTCTTGCCCGACCCATACTCGCCGCGGACCGCCTTGAACACCGATCCGCCGCCCGCCACGGTGTCCAGTTCCTCGTCAAGTGTGGACTCGAAGGGCTGGAGGCCGACCGCCAACAGATCAAGCCCCTGGGCAGGTACGGTGCCACGCCGCAGCGCGTCGATCACCTCCCGCCTGCGGCGCGGGGACACGCCCACACCAGGTGTCACAACGTCACTCCGAACTGCTCTTCGGCCAAGTCCACGTCCAGGATCACGGCGCCGGTCGCGGGCTCCCGCACGATCACCGGATAGCCATCGATATTCAACAGTCTGCGTGCGTGCTCGATGGCACCAGTCAGCCGGGCGGGGGCAATGCCCAAGGCCACCGCGCACTGCTGCGCGCCGAGCCGATGCTGTGGGGACGTCAACAACCGTCCGAGCAACTGACATACCTGATCGTCGGCGATCGCCAGTCTGCCGGCCAATCGCTTCTGCGCCTCGTACGCCGTCGAGCGCACCAACCGTGTAGCCCAGTCCGACTCTGACCCATCGCTCGGGGAGCTGGGTTCCTCGTCGAAGAGGGTTGGCGACTCGACCGGTAGTTCTCGCAGTGGTTGCGCTGGCCTGGCTGTTTGGGCTGAGTGGACAGCGATGACAGAGCTTGACCACCACTCGGGCTGCTGCGATGGCGCGAGTTGCAATGCTGGATCTTGCGCTCGCTCGATCGGCACCATGACCAACACCGGGACCACGACTTCGGCCGGAGCCGCACCGCCGTGGTAGCCCGCCTTCAACGGCCCGTAGCGCAGCCGCTCGGACACGGCAAGCACGGCCTTGTGGTCCGTTTGGAGGACGCGGGGGCCTTCAATCAACACCTCGTCAGCCTGGACCGGACCGCCCGGCGTCCGATATCGAGTGGCGCTGCCACCTGGGTAGGAGCGCTGCCGCCCAAGTCGACGTTCGACCACGTGCCCGTGGTCGGACGTGATGACAACCGTGCGACCGGCTTCCCGCGCCCGATCCAACAGGGGGCGCAGGTGCTTCACCGCGTCGACGCTCCAATGGGTGCCGGCCGGGTCGCTCCGATCCAAGGCGTCGTCGATTGTATTGAGGACAGCGCTGACCAGCCGAACCTCGGGGTCGTCGATAGCGTGCCGGACGCTGTCGGCCAGCGAGTGTCCCAGCCTCGCCGTTTCGAGGTCGCGCTTGTGAAATAGCGGTGATCCAGTGAAGCCGTGAGCACGGGTCAGCTCTGCATACCCGCGTGACTCCCGGTCCTGGGGCCCGGACACGAGCTGGCCTGAGAGCAACGATGTCCGGCTGACCTCCGTGATGCTCGGCAGCACCGCCAGTGCCGCGGCGCGGCGGCTGCTGCCGGCGAGCAGCCGTTCAGCCCAGCCGGCTGCCGGATTGTCCAACAGGTCGGTGAGGACCTCAGTAGCGACGCCGGCGCTCAGGCCATCCAGCACCAGCAGCAGCACGAGCTCCCTGCGAGCCAGGGGAAACACCACGTCGGGCAGCACCCGTTCCAGCAGATAGGTTCGGCTGCCATCGTGCTCCAGATAGCCGGCTCCGGCACCATCCTCGTCGCGAGTGCCTCCTGCTAGGGCGTTGGCGAACTCCGTGTCGTGCTCATCGCGGACCGTCCGAACCTGGCCGAGCAAGCCCTCCAGCACCGCACCGAGCCGGGGATCGTCGACGCCACCGGCGGCGTCGTTGACCGCGGCGTCGACCCATCCGTCAGTATCGGCATGTCGCCGGCTGAGTGCTGCCAGAGTTGCGGGCGGTTCCGAGTGTCCTTCGTCGACAAATTGCAGCCAGCGTGCCAGCCGGACCGCACCCCCGAACACCGGCAGGTGCGGGTCCACGCGCGCCAGCGCATGTTGCGTGACTGCTTGCCATGCGAGTTCGATCTCCTGAGCCTCATCGACTGGTTCTCGAAGTGCGTCGGCCAGCCGACGCAGGCGTTGCTGCAAGCCGACTCGTAGCAGTTCCGACCGCTCTGCCAGGCCCTCGGCTCCGACCGCACGGACGAGGGAGTCTGCTGCGGCGATGACCCGATCTGCATCGGGTCTGGTCCGGTCGTCGGTCAGCAGTGTTGCCGTCACGGTCTCCGTTTGTGGGCCGATCAACCGCAGAGCCTGCCCCACCGCGCTGTCCTCGCGACCTCCGAACTGACTCGAGAGCCGCGCGATGGCCACCTCAGCCTGGTGGCGATGAACAGTCTCTGCCTGCAGGAATCCGGTCACCAGACCGAGCGGCACGAGGTCGCCAGGACGACCATCTCGAAGTAGCCATCCGACGGCCGGTGCCACGTCGCCAGCCGCGCCCGCGATCCAGACGATGACGGCATCGGCCAGGGCATCGCCGCCGAGGTCACGCAAGTCCGCGAGTCGTCGAGTGGCATCGGCCCGCGTCGTCCATCCCAGGACCACGATCAGATCAAGCGGTGATACGTCCAACCCGAGGACTGTCCGGGCAACGGAACCTAGGGCATGGTCTCGGGTGAGGACGCCGCCCGGAGCAGCCGGCCAGCCCTCCGCAGGCATGACTTCCAGCAGGCCCTGGGCGATCGCCTGCTGCTGAGGTGCCGAGGTCAGCCGGACGTCGACGGCGGTAGCACCGAACCGCTGCCGGACAGCCTGCCACGGGTCCGGGCTTCGCAACTGTTGACCGATCAGGTGCCCCAGCACGCCAACGCCGAGATCGTCCTCACTGCGGTCGGTCACCAGCACGGTCCACCGACCCGGCTCCCAGTCGAGCAGCGCCTCCCGAGCTGCGAGTGCCGACTCGGCGAAGCTCACCGTGACGGGCCGACCCTGGTGTTCGGTGATCAACCGGTCCTCGCCGAGCCGACCGCGGATGCCCAGGACCCCGTCACCACTGGTGTAGCGCTGGCTGATGACGTAGTCGATCATGGCATGCACCATCGCGGGCGATACGACAGTGATGCCCGGAGACCGAGTGGCGACAGTCATTCGTCGAGGCGCCATTCCACGATGATCCCGGCGCCACCGTGAGCATTGCGGAAGGCCTGCAGATCGGCGACGACCGAGGCCGGATTCTCTCCCGCGGCGAGAGTTCGACGGCCCGAAGTCGTCCGCGGGGCCGGGGTCGGCTCCGGGTGGGCAGACGGTGACCGGTGAGGGCTCGGTGGTGTCAGCCAGGCGAACAGTGCAGCCTCTGCAGCCTCCAATGCCTGAGCAATGGCAGTCACCATTTCATCGGACTCGAGACTGCGCCGTAGATCCTCAAGGATGGCCGCAGCTTGCTCTGCTCTCCCACCTTCGCCCTGCTGCGCGTCCTGCAAAGGTCGCAGCCGTTCCCAGCGAAACGCAGTCAATGCCGAGGTCACCCTGGCCGCGGAACTGATCGAACTCGCCAGCGCGGTCTCGTTGCCAACGTTGGCGCCAGCTAGCCTGCGGATCAGGTCGACGCCGTCCAGGTGACGCAGCACCTGAGTCAGCTCTGCGGCGTTCCGCGCTGTCACCAGACGCGAGGTCTCGGCGTTGGGGTGGATGCCGAGTCGGCGGTACACGTTCTCCAACGCGGGAACCAGGTCCTGCGCGGCCTGATAGCTGGCTTGCACCGAGTCCTTGACCCGCTGAGCGAGTTCGGCCACCGCCTGCGGAGTGAGATGCCGCCCGGCGGCGATCCCGAACACCCGGCCCGCTCGCTCCCGTGCAGTCGACCACTCACCCGCTTCCGGCATGGGCTGCTGGCGCATCTCCATCTCTGGTCGCAAAGCGCCCGGCACCGGCGCGGCGATAGGAGCCCCGTACGCAAACCACGCCCGCCGACGCAACGCAGCCCAGGCCAGGACCACGAGGTCCGTGACCTCAGGTCGCAGCCCACGGGGTGGAGCCATGCCTTCGATCCAGCCCCTGACCTCCCCGACGGTCACCGGCCCGCTCGTGTTCCCCCGCCGCCCTAGCTCCCGCTCGAACTCCGTCGCCCACGGTTGCAGCCGATCGTCGCCGAAGACGAAATGGGTCTCGGCGGCGTGGCCGACCCCCAGTTGGTTGGCTATCCGTCGGACTGCCGCGATATCGCCTTGCAGCGGCACCCGTCGCTCCGGGTCGGCCATGGCCCGCTCGACATGCTCGTAGACAGCCTTGAGCTCCCGGATCCGGACCTCGACGTCGGACGGCTGAAAGCGTGGATGAGCCGGATAGGTCGCGTCGTACGCCTGCTCCAGCAGGTTGCCGAACGCCGACGCCAACGTGACGCCGACGGGTCGCCGGGGATCGAAGCCGCGGTCTAGCGACGTGAGCACTCGTTCATGAGCATCCTCGATGACGTCACCTGGCCGGCTTGGCGCGGCCGCTTCGTAGGCGACCTGGATCGCCCGTTCGATCGCGTGCCTGAGAGTGGTCCGGGACGACTCCAAGATCGCCCGGGCTTGAACTCGGTCCGTCTCACTCAGGTGATCGGCGTGCGAGGTCCAACGGTCACCGCTGCCGTCCAGCAACCAGTTCAAGATCACGAGCCGACGGACGTCTCGCATCCGTTCCTCGGTGAAGAAGCGAGGCAGCCACACGATGGTCTGGGCCAGGAACTCTCGGGAGACCAGAGAGTCCAGCCGCTCGTAGTCCTCCGCCGATGAGTGCCCGGCCTGGTCGAAGGGGTGATCGATGATGACCCGCCACGTGTTGGGCCGGTTCCGAAACTGGTCGTCTGACAACCAGCCGCGATCACGAACGTTGCCGAAGACGAGGTCCACCTCGCGTCGGGAGCCGCGCCAGATGATCTGGTGTACGTAGGCTCCACGGATGTCCTCGGCACCCAGCTCGATCCCGAGTCCGCTGGCCACCATGGACTTGATCAGCTCACGGCGGCGGCCCTCGTTGTCCTCACCTTTGGCCTTCTCCACGATCGACTCATAGTCCACGTCGGAGAGTTGCATCCGGACCACCGGATTGCGTGTGTCGCTGTCCAGGTGGATCTCCGGTACATCACGGGCCCAGTCACGGACCCTGCTCGCCACCAGGGTCGCCTCATCCCCAGGTAGCGGACTGACGATCGAGCCATGGTTCAGGGAGGCGAGCCTGGAGGCTGTCAATCCCTTGAGGGCCGGCACGTTGGGGGCCACCGCGGACAGCAACAGGGTCTGCGCCAGCCGTTCGTTGGTTGCCAGACCGGTCGGCATCGGATCTCGTCCATTCAGCTGCAACTCAGTCAGCTCATACGGCGCACGCAAGAGTGGCCTCAGCTTGTCGACATACAGGGTGTTGGCGGAGCGGAATAGGGCAGCCACCTTCTGATCCAGTGGCTGGGCGCCCTGCACCACGTACGGGAACGCGTCCCCCACCGGGATCACGTCGTCCACGGTGAGCGTGTCACGACGATCCACGAGCATCTGCTGCATCACCTTGAGCGCGGTGCGCTCCCGCTGCATCACACTCGCCAGAGAGCGAAGCGTGGAGACAAGGGCCGGTGAGAACGGGTAGGTCTGCCGAAACGCTGCCTCATCCGCTCCGCGGTGCTGCTCGTCGGTGTTGATCCCGTCCAGCAGCACATCCCACACCGCGGACCGGCGACTGAGCCGGTCGAACGCCCCGTCCAGGATCCGCCGGGCCTCCTCGTTCTTGGGTCGCAGCAGCCGTTGCTGGGCTACATAGGGCAGGTTGTCGTCGCCGAGGGCGATCTGCGCGAAACGTCCCTCCTGGTGCCGGAAGGCACGATCGAGCGCGTCCTGCTCGGCCCCGCTGGCACCGGCGTCGGCGAACCAACGCCGCAGGTCCATCTGCCGGGCCACGAAAGAGACGAGCGGAATCGGCCGATGCCCCACCCCAGCCTCGACCAGTTTGGTGATCTTCTGCGACTCACGCCGGAAGAACTCCCGATCTTGCACAGCGAAGGCCAACCACAGCACCAGTTCGTCGAGGAACAACACGACCGCGTCATAGTCGAGTGCCTGGGCATGGGCGGAGATCGCCGCGAGGCCGGTATCCAGGTCGACGTAACCCGCCTGTCGGACATAGGCCTGGAAGAAGCGCTCCACCAATGACGAAACGAGCGACTGTCGTTGCGTGGACTCCGGGCTGGCAGCCCGGGCCTGAGCGTAGCTATCCGCGTTCCAGGTGCCCGTGCCAAGGAGTGCCGACCACTCGTCGACACCGTCGTCAGCGCCGCTCGCCCCGTTCAACTGCGCGAAGAACTCTTGATCACCGAGGGCACCCCGCATCCTCTCCGCATCGGCCAGCAAAGCGTCCGACTCGTGCAGACTCGGCAGCGGAGCGGTGGGGTGCAGCGCTCGGATCTGGCGGATATAGCCGCTGAACAGCGCGTCCTCCAACGACTCCGCACCGAGCAGGTGGAAGGCCAGCGGCAGGATCTTCTTGTCCCGGAGCACGGGATCGACCTGTGCGATCACCGGCTGCAGCTCGGCCTTGGCACGGGCTGCCGGCTCTTGCCGCAGCACAGCGTGGAGCACCGCCATGAAGTGGCTCTTGCCGGAGCCGAATGAGCCGGTCAAGAACGCGCCGCGGCTGATCCGGCCCACTACTGCGTCCGCCACCAGGGCTAATGCGTGCTCAAAGGCATCGGCCAGTGCCGGGGTGACCACGTAGTTGTCCACGGCAGTCGCCGCGTGATCCGCACCGACGCTGTCGGTCAGCCGGAGCACGTAGTCTTCGGCCCCGGCATGCTCGGGAATCTCGATGACATCGCGCAGCAGCTCACTCACCGACGTGCCTTCCTTCCTCGCGTTGTCGGCTCGGGCCTCCAGCCGGCCAGCTGTTCTGGCGACTGCCCGACCTGTCGGGATCGTTCGGCCAGTTGTTCCTTGCAGAACGCGGCCAGGCTGATACCGTAGGTGGGATCTATCTCGGAGTGCCACTGCTCCACCCACGGCTGTAGCTCGGCCAACCCTGCCACCAACGGGATCAACCGCTCGTCCGCCCAGCCCTCCTCCTCACGCTCCGCGATGATCATCGCCAGCGCCAGAGCCTGCTCCGCATGGTCCCAGCCGGCCCAGCCGAGCAGTGGCGTCGGGTCCGTAGCTCGCCCGGCGTCGGGATAGAGAATGAACCGCTCCTTGGGCACATCCAGCTTTCCGCGTGCCTGCCACCAAGGCTGCTTCCGGAAGTCCGCACTCGTGTACTTCGGCGGCACGGGAATAGTGCCAACGGACTCGCCGGCATCCTCGCGGCGTTGCAGGGCCCACGTCTCCTGCCAGGCTTCGAACTTCCGCAACCCAGAGTCCTTCAGCCGGTACGCGGCCAGGAACGGGACCGCCTCATCAGCGAGCAGCTTGGTCAACGACTGCACGATCGGCACATCGCGCCGCCCCTCCCACAACTCCAGCACCGAGGTCAGATCACGGTCGCGAGCGACCTGATCGGCCAGCTGGCCAATGCTCTTGGGTGCCGGCCGCCCCTCAGCGAACCAGAACCTCTTGTCCTCCAAACGATCCAGCAGCCAACCCCGGAGCGCAGCATCCTGCTGCTTCTCCCACGGCTCACTCGCCCACCGTCGTTTGTGCTCCGGCTTCTCAAGAAGGCGGATGTTGGGATCCGACTCGATCAGGTCAAGGCGACGCTGAACAAGATCTCGATAGGCCGGTGGCCAGTGAGTCGGAATCTCGGTGATCGGAGTCGATCCGTGTCGAGCAAACCACGCCGTTTCCTCCTCACCTGCAGCCACCTTACGGGCCAGGGCTATCTCGAAGGCGCGCTCACCCAGGTTTAGTTCGGGAAGATCATCACCGTCGTAGACAAGATCGCCGCCAGGCAAGCCATAGAGTCCATAGACCTCCCAGTCCAGCTCTTCCTGCCGTGCGATCATCTGCCCGCGAAGCGAGTCATAGCGTGCGTGTGCGTGCGCCAGCAAATCATCGCTCGGTGTGTCCTGCTTGACGGCTTCTGGGGCCGATGTTGCGGTCAACTGCCGGGCCAGGAAGTCGAGAAGTCTGGCGCGGTTGATCGGGAGGTTAGACGGAATCGGGCAATCCTGGACGTTCGATCCATTGTATTGATACCGGTCGGACCACGGTTGCTGCGAAACCCGCGCACCGCTATCACCAACGGGGTCACCTCCCTTCGGATAGCAATTCTGCTTGAGCCAGAAACAAGCCGTCGAGGAGTTCAGCACACCAAGCAGCGCCAGATGATCGTCCTCACGCGATCCGTCCGGCAACTTGATTACCGGCGCAGTCTGCTTAAATACTTTTCCGCCTCGATCTAGTACGAAATGATTATGCGTTGCGACTTCTGCGAAGGCGATCGAGAGTGCTGACCGGTAAGGGCTGAGGGTGTACTGCATATAGTCCCACCAGGACCGGTCGGGGTCGCCCATCGAACCTTGGAAAGTCACCCGCGCAGCCAGTAGCGCTCGCCAAGGCCAAAGCTCTTGCGGCACGCTCCCATCCCGTCGAAGTGACGCGGCCCCATACTCGTACGGGAGAAGGATGAACTCGTTGGAGTCGAGAGTCCAGTCTCGCACCACTTCTCCGATGACCAGCGGGCGAAGCGCTTCGACCACCAATGGGACTCTCGGCTGCCAGCCCGCTGGCCGGATGAAGGCCTCGTCCGCACCAACCCGAATCGAGCCACCGATTGGAGGCGCGATGTAGTCCAACAAAGAACAATGCCGATCGGTGATCCGCTTCGCAAGAGCAGAGAATCCGCCGCCTCTCAGACTCCAGGGATGCCGCACGAACGCTTCTCGGGGCCGGTCGGCGACACTTATCCACGCGTTCTCAAAATCGACCGCATCACAGTGCGCAACAATGGATGTCCACACCAGGCCGCTCTCTGGCTCAGCGGGTCGACCTGGCTCCCCACGAATCCCCAGTACCGCCCGAACCATCGAACCAACCGATCTCTGATGCCGTCCAACGATAATCACCGTCGGAGTGCCGTGCCCAGGAATATAGGCGCCAGAGGTATCGATCACGCGCCGCAGATCCTGCTTGACCAGGAAGTCCTCAATCAGTTTGGACCCGAACTCACGCTTCATGAACGAATTTGAGGTGATCAGCCCCACCCAGCCCGCCGGCTGATCACCGGCGTCGGTCTTGGCAAGACCGAAGAAGCGCTGCATGAACGGCACGGTCAAGGCGTAGGTGCCCTTGCAGGCCGAATAGAGCTCGCGATACCGCGCATTGAGCGCCTTGTCCTTCACTGTGATGTAAGGCGGGTTCCCGACTACCGCGTCGTAGCTTCCTGGCCTCAAGATCAACTGCAGGTGATCGACGTCCTCGGTTGCATATGCCACGCGATCAGGAGTCAGCTCGGGATCAGCACCATCAAACGGCAGCGATACCTGCTCCGCACCGTAGAGCAACGAGTCGCCTGCGTACACGTGGTAGTCGAAGTCCGGGGCATTCTCCAGTGACCTGAGCCCGCACGCCTGCAAGGCAGCCACGGTCAACCGAAACCGTGCGATTGCCACCGCAAACGGATTGAGGTCCACCCCGTACACCGATCCCAAAGCAAGATTGACCCGAGCCTGCAACTCCATGCCCGGTGCCACTTTGTCCCAGCGGTCAAGGAGCCGACGGAACGCACCCAACAGGAAGTGCCCCGAACCGCAGGTGGGGTCAATGATCTTGAAGCCCTCCAACGACCGCTCGGCCAGCGCCGGCTCCATGGTCTGGTCGAGGATGAACTCCTCGACGAACTCCGGGGTCTGGAGCAGGGCGTAGGTCTTCTTCGCGTGCTCGGACAGGTCCTGGTACAGATCGCCCAAGAATCGGGTCGACAGACCCTCGTCGCCGAAGTCATAGAGCAGCGAGCCGTCCTCCCGCTGCTGCCGCCAGAAGGCGATCAGCTTGGAGCACGCCTGCCCGGATGGCGACAGCAACCACAATCCAGAATGTTCCTCCACCAGTCCGACCGTCGCGGGTCGCTTGCCAAGGTGCGCGATGGCCTGCTCCAGCCACTCCCGGTCGCTGTCATCCGGGTGCTCCCGGAAGTAGGCAAGCTGTGCGTCCAGCGCCTCTTGTCGTCGATCCTCCGGTCCCGTGATCCAAACCGGTGTCAGCAGGCGGTTGTCCTCGCAGAACCGGATGAATACGGTCGTCAGCACCCAGGCCACCGCCGCCTGCGTGATCTGATCGTCCCGCCAGGTCGTCCAGGCGTTCGCGGTGCGGTCAGCCTTGACCTGGCGCCTGTGCCGCGCCTGCCAGTCCTCCTTCGTTTCCGGCAGGTGCTCCAGCCGAACCCGGAGATCGTCCTCCAGGATGAGCACCTGCTTCTTCAGAGCCGCGACCAGGCTTGCAGCGTCGATCACGTGGGAGATCCTTCCTCGACAGTTGGGCGAGTGAGGTCGGCATACCGGGCATCGACCCAGCCCGAATCGACTGTCACGAACTGACCTGGCGCGGCCAGTGGGACCGGCTTCTGGTCCAGCAAAGCACCCTGATTGGCGTGCAGTTGCGGCACCACCAGCCAGATCGCCCGCGATCGGCTGATGCCGAGGTCGGACCAGCGGCTCAACCGGGCCACGGCCCCGTACCGTGCCACCGGCTCCGCGTCACTCAACACAACCGGGCCGTTCCCGGACGCGTCCAGGGCTACCTGAACACGCTCCTCCAGAACCGGCAGGCTGCGCTCCACGAGCGCCTTGATGCCCTGTGCGTCGCGGCTGCCCACCGGCTGAGCATCGGCGAGCCTGACACGAGCCCAGGACAGACCTACCTGGTCGGCCTGCTGTCGCATGATCGCAATCAGCTCGGCCGAGATGTTGATCATCGCCGCGCCGTAGCCGACTTCCAGCACCGTCGGCAGCTTGAGCAGCGCTCGCGCAGGCACGCCGAGGGCGAGGAACGATCGTCGGGCCAGGCTGTCGGCGAGGCGTTGACCGACCACCCCGAACGCCGAGATCGGCGACCGCTCCGGCACGATCTCGGTGATCTGCCGCGACGGCAGGCCGGTGGTGCCGTGGTCCGCCCGCGGCGCGCGGTAGACCCGTTCCCGGTCGTCGTAGCGGAGGTCCAGACCAGACTCGGCGATCAGGTGATCGAGTCGAGGCCGTTCCGGCAGGGTCGGAAGCACCGGGAACCGGGCCCGGACCCGGTCGCGAATCTCGCTGGACGGTAATGCCTGACCGGCGGCGAGAGAGTCGAGAGCACGGGCGATCGCCAATGAGCCGGGCAGCCCGCGGTGGTGCAGTTCCCCAGTGCTCGAGACCGCCGCAGAGGTCGATGATGCTGCGGCCAGTCCCGCGAGTCGAGAAGTGCCCCGCAGACTGTCCGGCACCTGATCTACCCCACCGACGACCCTGATCAACGCCTCGTTCACCCGGATCGGAGCCAGGATCGCAGTGGCTGGGTTGTCGGGGCTGGTCAACTGGAGCAGCCGGTCGGCCTCCGCGCCCAGTTCGTCGGCGAGGTCGAGGAGCGCTGTGTCCCTAGCGATCATCACCGGCAGCGGATTCCGCCGACGAATCGCATACTCACTGGTCTGGTCGTCGGCGCGAGCCAGTGCCCGGCGCCGGTCGACGACAATCCGCACGACGCCGGCAGCGATCCTGTCTTGGTCCGATGGCTCGGTTTCGGCGTCGGTCACCATGGAGCTCAGGAGATGCGAAGCGAGCTCGGTAACCGTCGCAACGCCACCCAGGACGGCCAGACGATCGTCTACCTCAACGCCCAGCCTGGACAGCAGGGCAAGCGTGGTCTCGTCCGCTGCCCAGAGGTCCTGCAACTCGCCAACGATCTGCGTGACGCGCGCCGCGGTGACCGGATCGCTGAGTTGAGCGCCGAGCTGCGCCTGGGTGGCAAACGCATCAGCACGGCCCGTGACGCCGAGGATCAAGGACGCCACTGCGGTCCGGATCCGGACTCGTCGTGAGCGAGTTGGCGCCAGCAGAATCTCGGCGAGATCGTACGGAGACGGCAGGGTCGTCTGCTGCCACGCCAGCTGACCGCGACGTGCCCGGACGGAACCGAGCCTGCCACGCCATTGCGATACCGCCTGCTTGATCTGTTCGCGCGTGGCGCGAGCGACGCCAGGAAGCCGGTTCAAGCGCACCGGATCGACCGCGACCAACTCGCCCACCGTGGTCACACCCAGCGGCTCGAGCGCGGATAGCGCGCGAGCCGACAAGCCCGATCGCGTGAGCGGTGTCTCCAGTCCAGCAGCGGCGATCAGTTCGTCAGCGTTGTCCGGCGCCGTGGTGTGAGACTGCCCGAACACCTCCCGCCAACCAGTCAGCAACTCCGCGGCGGTGTGCTGCCGGTCCTCGACGTGCCGCGCAAGGGCCCGCTGGAAGAACGACATCATCGGGTGCGCGACCGCTGGGTCGAAACGGTCAAGTTGGAGCGTCACCTCCGCTTCGATCGCTGCGGGGTCGGACAGACCGTCACCATATTGAGGTGGCTGTCCGGTAGCCATCTCCAGCAGCACAGCGGCAGCGGCGTACCGCTCGGCCGCTGAGTCGTACCGGTCGCGGTCGTCGGTGCCCAAGAAAGGATCCAAGTATGGCGGGGTTCCTGCCCGCAGCGCCGATGCGGCCGCCCGGGACAGGGAGAAGTCGAACAGCACGAGGTGAGCGGCGCGGTCTCCTCGGCTGGCCCGGACCTCTCGAACTCCGAGGTTGCTGGGCTTGATGTCTCGATGGTCTACGCCGGCCTGATCGAGGGCTACCAACGCCTCCAGCAGGTCAGTGCCCCAGCGTTCGAGCAAGTCGAGAGACACCCGCCCGCGGGCGCTCAGAACCTGAGACAAGGTTTGCTCGCCGGCGCCTTCCAGCAGGAGTGCGGTCCGACCACCAACCGTCAACGGACCTTCGACCAACGAGACCAGTCGAGGATTGTCCAGACCCGAAAGCACCTCGGCTTCGTCGTGCAACCGCTGACCGGCCGCATCATCGACGGCTACTTTCAGCACTCGCTCGTTGCCGCCATGATGCAGGTCCTGGACGAGGAGGCCCACTGCTGTGGAACCGGTGCCGAGCCGTCGGACGAGTCGGAAGCGTTCATCCACGACGACTCCGGGGCTGGCCTCCAGCGGATCAAGCACCGGCTCGTGCTCGGTGTCGATCCGCTCCTCTTCGCTCAGTTCCACCAGGAACGTGGACACGTCTGCTGTGCGCTCACTGACCGCCGGCCGGGTGGCATGCAGGATGGCTCTGCGCAGGATCGATGACACCTGTGGCAGCTCCGGGGCCAGATCCAAGCCGGATTGCTCTCGAAGCCGATCCCGCAACCCAACCGCCGACCCGGCCGGTGGCCGCCCCGACAGCAAATAGAAGGCCAACGACCCGAGACCGAAGACATCGACCCGGACGCGGTCGACACCCGCTGCCAAGGCACCCTCTGGCGCGGCGAAGGGACCGAGTCCGCTGGCATCGTCAGCCGTGAGCCTGTTGGGGTCGAAGAGTGCAGTCACACCGGATGCCGTCGAGCCGGTCATGCCGGACGCCGCGACTTGGCCGGAGCTCTGCCAGTCGCGCACCTGGACGGCGACGCTGCCACCATTCTCGCGAACCCAGATCGCCCCGGGACGGATGCCACGATGCACGATCCGGTTCCCGTGTGCGTACTGCAGGGTTTCCCCAACCTGGCGAATGATGGCGAGCTGGGTTGCGAGCGATATGCCGTCAGGACGCTCGGCTAGCCACAGGTCGAGCCGCTGCCACTCGTCTTGGAGTGGGTACACCAAACCGACACCCAAGTCGGCCTCAACCAGGTCCCGCGGAGCCAGCAGGCCTTCATGATTGAGTCGGCTCATCACCGTGAACTCGTGTTCGGCGATGCGTCGGATCCGGCGACGCTCTTCGTCGCTGGCACCGGGGGTCGCAATCTGGAAACGGATCCTGGCGCGCTCGCGTTGGGCGAACCGGTGGTAGGCATCCCAGTCCTGCCAGCCCTCGCCTTCGCCGACCGGCTCGCCCTCGATGACCCATGACCCAGCCTCGCGCTCGCGGCGAGGCACCAGGCCGATTCGCTCCATCAGTTGGGCGACGATCCGATCGTGGATCGTAACGCCAGGTCTTGCAGGCTCCAGCAGGCGGTCCGAGATCCCTCGGAGGCCGGTCGATCGGCAGTGTTCGTCAAGTCCGTACAGCCCTACGGCGCTCGCCTCGGGCAGCTGGCAGCGCAGCCCAGGGTGATGCAGGAACACCGACTCCTGGATGAACGGGACTACTTCCCTGACGGGAGGCACGTTCCGCACCTGTGCTTCGCGAACCCAGGTGTGGAACTCCTCCTGTAGCTTGCTCGCCAGGTACTGAGCCTTCCGCCGTGCCAGCTTGAGCGGTGAGTCCTCAGCTCGGCGACCGTCCCGCAGCCAACGGTAGTCATCGCCCCGCAGACGACCCGAGTAGTACTTGAGTTCGACCAGATGCAGTCGACTACGTCCGAGCACGAGCAAGTCGACTTCATGCCAACGACCACGGGAATCGCGGAACTCGAAGTTCGACCATGCTCGGAAGGGTGCCTGGACCGGGAGCAGATCCTTGACGTAGCGGAGGCCCTCGGTCTCGTGCGCGAACTGCGACGGCGACACCTCGACCCAACGTGGGTCGGCGGATGGTGTCATGCCGTCCTCCGTACCTTTTTTCCGGGCTCCGTCGAGCGACTCACCTTAACCGAGCAGATCGCCTAGGAATCCAGCGCCATCCGGAGCTGAGCTAGGCCGCAGGTGACGCTCGAAGTTCCGTTCGAAGAGTGTCAGTGGCGACCTCTAGTCTGTTCGCATGTCTTCAGCACAGGTCTTCGAATCGGCGATGCCGGTCGATGCTGTGCTGTCTCGGCTGGTTGAGACCCAGTCCTGGCTGAGTGAACTCGTCGCCGAACGTGACACTGCCGATGCCGTCACGGAGGCGACCCGGATCGACCGGATCGCGCTCCTGGAGCGGCTACAGGCCGGCCTGGAAGCAGTCAAGAACGTGGAAATGGTCGCCTTCGCCAAGTCCCGGGCCACCGAACAAGTCGAAGCCGGGGTGCATCCCCGCAAGGCCGGACAAGGCATCGCCGACGAGATCGCCCTGGCCTGCCGCATCTCACCCACCGAGGGATCTCGTCGGTTGCACACAGCCCGGGATCTGGTGCTCGACATGCCCCACACCCTCGGCCCTCTGCGTCTGAGTTCATCGACCATAGGCGGGTTTTAATTACCCTCACTCGGGCTGGTTGAGTAT
>JASGEZ010000035.1:0-21876 GCA_047605905.1 Microlunatus sp. | reverse complement strand
CGATCTACAGATCGAGCAAGACCGACAAACCCGAGCAACAAGTGGCCGGCGCCGCGACGGGCGTGGTCCGGGCGCGATCAGGATGACCGGTGAGCGCCAAGTAGGCGGGTACAGTCCTCCCCGTGGTCGAGGTGCTGGCGTACGCGGTGATGGCGCTGGCGGGCGGCATGGTCATCTGGGGACTGCTCACCGCAGCGGTGAATCAGCCGCCGGAGAAGGGCCAACTCCTGTTTGCGGCGGGTGTCGAGATCCTCACGGTGGTGCAGTCGATCATCGGTCTCGTCCAGATCGCCCGTGGTTTCCGGCCGGAGGAGTTCGGCACCACCATCGGCTATCTGATCGGGATCATTGTGCTCATTCCGGCCGCCTGGTTCTGGGCGAACGTCGAGCGGACGCGCTACTCGGGCCTGGTGCTGGCCGTCGCCGGGCTCTCCGTTTCGGTGATGACGCTGCGGCTGATCCAACTCTGGATTCCGGCATGAGTCCGCCGACACCGACCCCGCAGACCCCGCCCCAGGAGACCTCGGGCACCGGGCGGGCCACCCGCTCCGGTCCGGGGAAGGTGCTGGTCGCTGTTTATGGCGTCTTCGCCCTCGCCGCCTGCTCACGCGCGGGCGTGCAGCTCGCGACCCGGTTCGACGAGGCACCCTTGGCCTATCTGTTGTCGGCCCTCGCCGGAGCGATCTACGTGATCGCGACGATCATGCTCGCCCGCGGGACGCGTACGTCGCGGCGGGTCGCGACCATCGCCATCGTGGTCGAGTTGGTCGGAGTGCTGACCGTGGGAACTCTCAGCGTGCTCGATCCGGCCGCCTTTCCACGGGCAACGGTGTGGTCGGTCTACGGCAGCGGCTACGGGTACGTGCCGCTGGTTCTGCCGGTCCTCGGGCTCTGGTGGTTGTACGTCACCCGCCCCGGGCGGCCGGCCCGCACCTGAGCGCAGTATCCATCGTTGCAACCTGTCCGGGCCGCTGGGACTCCGTGGCCGTATTCGGCCGTTCAGCCTCGGCCGTTCAGCGGGCCGTCGTATGCTCCCCGCAACAGCGCTCACAGCGGAGGTCGGCATGGTCAAGTACCGCGACAACGCGCAGCTCGATCCCTCGCAGATCGGCGGTTCACGCGGTGGCAACGGTGGCAAGATCGCCCTCGGCGGCGGTGCCGGGCTGATCGTGCTGGTGCTGGCACTGCTGTTCGGGCTCAATCCGAACGAGCTGCTCGGCGCCTCGTCGGGGACCGAGGCCGAGCCCGGTTCCTCGCAGTCGGCGCCGTACCAGCAGTGCAAGACCGGTGCCGATATCACCCGCGACCGCGACTGCCGGTTCGTCGCGTACACCAACTCCATCCAGTCCTACTGGGCGCAGACACTCGTCGGCTACAAGCAGATCCAGGTGGTCCCGTTCACCGGTCAGGTGTCGACCGCCTGCGGCACGGCGACCTCGGCGGTCGGCCCGTTCTATTGCCCGGGCGACACGACGGTCTATCTGGACACGGCCTTCTTCGACCAGCTGACCCGCCAACTCGGCGCCGAAGGTGGTGACGCCGCGGAGGCGTACGTGTTCGCGCACGAGTTCGGACATCACATCCAGAACCTGACCGGGACGATGGGCAAGGTACAGTCCCAAGGAGCCGGGCAGACCGGCCCGAAGTCCGGTGGCGTACGACTGGAGTTGCAGGCCGATTGCTACGCGGGAGTCTGGCTCCGGCAGGCGGCCAATGACCCGCAGAGCCCGATCGCCGAGGTGACCCGCGATGATCTCCGACGTGCCGTTGATGCAGCCGCTGCGGTCGGCGACGACCGGATCCAGAAACGGATGCAGGGCCAGGTGCGGCCGGAGAGCTGGACCCACGGCTCGGCCGAGCAGCGGCAGAAGTGGCTGCTGCAGGGCTTCAACTCCGGCGACCCGAACACCTGCGACACCTTCGCGGCGGGTGCACTGTGAGCCAGTAAGGTGACCCAGTATCCAGAGACCCAGTAAGCATAGGTGGACAATCAGGCTGAGCCTGGCCAGGACGGAGCGGCATGAATCTCGAGAAGGTGATCTTCGGCTTCTTCGTGTTGCTTGCCGCGACTCTCAATTTCGGGTTCTTCATCGGTCCTCTCACCGAGCCGGCGCAACACAATATCTTCGAGCTCTTCGCTGCGATCGTGGTCAGTCTGATCACCACGGTGCTGAAATTCGGCGACCGTACTCAGCTGGGCGCGGTCCACCTGGCTACCAGTCTGGTGGCCGATCTCCAGCTGATCGCCGCCTTCGTCGTGTGGATCTGGGCGACCCAGGTCGTCCCGGACGGCTTGACGCCCGGACACCTGGCCAGTGTCGTGTCGCTGTCCGGTGGTGCGCTGCTGGCCAACCTGGTGTCGGTCGTGTTGCTGCTCACCGAGACCATCACCTTCCACCGCAGCTGAGGACGCAGGCCATGAGCAGCCCGTTGCTGATCTTCTGGCGGCAGCTCTTCGGCTCCCGGCGGCGGGTCGACGCGGCGATCTCTCGGACCCACCTGGAGTTCGCGGACCGGGCGACCGCGACCATCTTCTTGATCATGCGGCGAAT
The DNA here is from genome assembly GCA_047605905.1 of Microlunatus sp. Taxonomy (GTDB): domain Bacteria; phylum Actinomycetota; class Actinomycetes; order Propionibacteriales; family Propionibacteriaceae; genus Microlunatus. The sequence continues at coordinate 19,324 of JASGEZ010000035.1, read as the reverse complement.
GCGCCGCCCGTTGATCATGCTGATCGTGGTCTTCAGTATCAGCGTCCTCGGCCTTGCCCTCATCCCAGGGGTCAACGACGACGGCGAACGGGTGCAAATGACCTTGTTCGACGCCTTCTATTTCATGAGCTACACGGCGACGACGATCGGCTTCGGTGAGCTGCCCTGGGAGTTCACCGCGGCCCAGCGGCTGTGGGTCACGTTCTCGATCTATCTGTCGGTGATCGGCTGGGCGTACGCGATCGGTTCGCTGCTGACCCTCCTGCAGGACCGGGCCTTCCGATACGCCCTGGCCCTCCAGCGGTTCACCCGCAAGGTCGCCCGGCTGCGCTCGCCGTTCCTGCTGGTCGCCGGCTACGGCCGGGCCGGAGAACTCCTGGTGAAGGCCTTCGACGCGCTCGGTCAGCAGGTCGTGGTCATTGATCAGTCCGAGGAGCGGATCGACGCCCTCGATCTCGAGTCCTACCACGCCGACATCCCGGGGCTGGCCACCGATGCGTCCAATCCGCACCATCTCAACATCGCCGGTCTTTCGCACCCGCACTGCATGGGCGTCCTCGCCCTCACCAACGACGACCACACGAACCTGGCAGTGACGATCGCGGCCGCGTTGATCCGGCCGGATCTGCCGGTGATCGCTCGTACGATCTCGTCCAGCATCGCCCAGCGGATGGAAGCCTTCGGCTCACCCTCGATCGTCAATCCCTTCGACCGGTTCGGCGATCACCTACGACTGGCGCTGCACGCGCCGGCGTCGTACCAGTTGCTGACCTGGCTGGAAGCAGGACCGGGCGCGGCCGTGCCGGCCCGGGGCGCACCACCTGGGGCCGGCCGCTGGGTGATGTGCGGCTACGGTCGCTTCGGACACGAACTGACCGCCGACCTGCGTGGCGCCGGACTGGAGGTCACGATCATCGACAGTGCCGCCGGAGCCGGTCACGATCCGGAAGTGATCATCGGAGATGCCGCCGCGGAGCATGTCTTGGCCCAGGCACATCTGGAGACCGCGGTCGGGCTGGTCGCCGGCACCGATGACGACACCACGAATCTCTCGATGCTGGCCAACGCCCGCCGGATCAACCCCAACCTGTTCTTGGCAGCCCGACAGAACCGCCCCGCCAGCGCGGCGCTGTTCGAGGCGATGAAGCTGGACGCGCTCTTGGTGCCGACCGAAGTCGTCGCCCACGAGGTCTATGCCCAGATCAGCACTCCATTGCTGTGGCGTTTCATCCAGGGCATTCCACGGCAGGGCGACGCCTGGTCGGCCGACGTCGTGCAGCGGCTGCTCGTCCATTGCGGCGAGGAGTTGCCGGCCCTGTGGACCGTGACGTTGAACGATCGCCAGGCGCCTGCCCTGCACGGTTGGCTGGCCGGAGGAAAGATCACCCTCGGTGACCTGTTGCGCAACCCGGAAGGCAGGGAGCGGCAGTTGCACGTCGTACCCTTGCTGCTGCTCCGCGACGGGGAGGCGATCCTCACCCCGACCAACGATCTGCTGCTGGAACCCGACGATCAACTGCTCTTCGCCGGAGCCGGTTCGGAGCGGCGGGAACTGGAAGGCACCATGGTCGTGGATGCCACCGCGATCTACGTGCTGCTGGGTGAGCGAGTGCCTGCCGGACTGGTCTGGCGCAAGCTCACCGGCAAGTCTTTCAGCCGCAGGTGACGCCGGTCGCGTGGACGGGGCAGTAGCCGAACGGGTTCCGATCCAGATACTGCTGGTGCTCGGCCTCGGCGTAGTAGAACTCGTCGATCGGTTCGATCGTGGTGGTGATCGGGCCATAGCCCGCGCGGGTGAATTCGACCTGGAAGGCGTCCCGGATCCGGGTCGCGGCCTCCAATTGGGCCGGGGTGGTGGTGAGGATCGCCGAGCGGTATTGCGTACCGACGTCGTTGCCCTGCCGCATGCCCGCGGTCGGGTCGTGATTCTCGAAGAAGATCTTCAGCAGCTGCTCGATGCTCGTCTCGGTGGGGTCGTAGACGACCTTGACGATCTCGGCGTGTCCGGTGCGCGCGCTGCACACCTCGTCGTAGGTGGGGTTCGGCGTGAACCCACCCGCATAGCCGGAGGCGGTGTTGGTCACTCCGGGGGTGTTCCAGAACAGCTTCTCCGCACCCCAGAAGCAGCCGAGGCCAAGGTAGATCACCTCGGAGTTCTTGGGGACCGAGGTGACCGGGATGCCGAAGACCTCGTGGAAGGTCGGCTCCTTCAAGATCGAGTGAGCGCGTCCGCGCAGGGCACGGGCGGGATCGATCATGGTGACCTTCTGCTGGGTGAACAACATCGTCTGCTCCTCATGTCCTCTCTGGCGTCACCATAAACACCGATGACGGGATCTGTGTTCCCGGACCTCGCGTACCCTCGCCATCATGAGCGACCTGCAAGGCTTCTCCACCCGTGCGATTCATGCCGGCCAGGCACCCGATCCCGCCACCGGCGCGGTGATCCCGCCGATCGTCGCCTCCTCGACCTTCGCGCAAGACGGTGTCGGCAACCTCCGTAGCGGTTATGAGTACTCCCGATCGGCCAACCCGACGCGCACCGCACTGGAGGAGTGCTTGGCTGCGCTCGAGGGCGGCAGCCGCGGCTTCGCGTTCGCCAGCGGACTGGCCGCCGAGGACACCTTGATTCGCTCGATCGCCAAGCCCGGGGCACATCTGGTGTTGCCGCATGACGCTTACGGCGGCTCGTTCCGGCTGTTCGCCCGGGCCTACGAGTCGTGGGGGCTGCGGACCGATCCGGTCGATCTGACCGATCTGGCGGCGGTCGAAGCCGCGATCCGGCCGGGAGATACCGTCGCGGTCTGGGTCGAGACGCCGACCAACCCGCTGCTCTCGGTCGCCGATATCGCGGCCATCGCCGACCTCGCCCACTCGCTCGGCGCGCTCGTCATCGTGGACAACACCTTCGCCTCGCCTTATCTGCAGCAGCCGCTGGCACTCGGGGCCGATGTGGTCATGCACTCGACGACCAAGTACTGCGGCGGACACTCCGACGTGGTCGGTGGCGCCCTGGTGGTGGCGGATCCTGAGTTGGCCGAGAAGGTGCAGTTCCACCAGAACGCGCTCGGCGCCGTGGCCGGTCCCTTCGACTCCTGGCTCGTGCTCCGTGGGCTGAAGACGCTCGCGGTGCGGATGGAGCGGCACTGCGACAACGCCGAACAGGTTGCCGGTTTCCTCGCCCAGCACAGCCGGGTCAGTGAGGTGTTCTATCCGGGCCTGGCGTCGCACGCACAATTCGATGTGGCCAAGCGGCAGATGCTCCGCTTCGGCGGCATGGTCTCCTTCCGGGTGCGCGACGGCGAGCAGGCCGCCGTCGACGCCTGCGGGAGGACGCAGGTGTTCACCCTGGCCGAATCGCTGGGCGGGGTCGAGTCGCTGATCGAGCACCCTGGCCGGATGACCCACTCCTCGGTCGCCGGGACGGTGCTGGAGGTGCCGGCCGATCTGATCCGGCTCAGCGTGGGGATCGAGGATGCAGCAGACCTGATCGCCGATCTGGACCAGGGGCTCGCCGACTAGACCCGCGAGCGGGGAGATGCCCGAGATCCGTGAGCGGGAGGACGAGCTAGCCGGTGAACGCACCTCGTCGTCGCGAACGGATCCCGTTACACGTGGGACCTTGGTCCCGCAACGTTGGGAGTTCTGGACGTACCGGGGTTGGGTGGTCAATGTGACTGTGGTCCGTGACCCCACACGCGCAGGAAGGATTTCCCCATCGTGTCCAGCCCACCCTGACCACCGACACGCATCCCACCTATCGCCTACAAGCATTGCTCGCTGGGCATCCGTTCCGAGCAGTAGACGATCGTCGGTCGCAATCTCCCGAGGACCTGCAGATATTCATCTGTGGGCTGCCCAGATCCCGAGCTAGGACCTACGGGGGAGTCCCAGTTCGCCCACGTTCGCCGGGAGCTGCCAGTCGATCGACTGGCAGCCCTGGCGGGCCAACAGGTCGTTGGCGCGGCTGAATGGCCGAGAACCGAAGAAGCCGGAGCGGGCTGACAGCGGTGACGGATGGGCGCTCGCGACGTACGGCACATCGCCGAGCATCGGCACCAGGCTCTGCGCGTCGCGGCCCCACAGGATCGCCACCAGCGGACCGCCGCGGGCCACGAGAGCCTCGATCGCTCGCTGCGTGACCTGCTCCCAGCCCTTGCCGCGATGAGAGCCGGACTTGCCCGGCGCGACGGTGAGCACCCTGTTGAGCAGCAGTACACCTTGCTCGAACCAGCTACTGAGGTCGCCGTGCTGGACCGGCTCGATGCCCAGATCGTCACGCAGCTCGGTATAGATGTTGATCAAGCTGCGTGGGATAGGCCGCACCGACGGCTCGACCGAGAAGGACAAGCCAACGGGGTGCCCCGGCGTGGGGTAGGGGTCCTGCCCGACGATCAGCACGCGTACGTCGGCGAGCGGCCGGCTGAAGGCGCGCAGCACCCGATCACCGGGCGGCAAGTAGCTACGACCGGCTGCGATCTCGGCGCGCAGGAAGTCGCCCATGGCGGCCACGGTCGGTGCGACCGGCTCCAACGCGACGGCCCAATCGGGCGCGACCAGCTCGGACAACGGGCGCCTATTGCTCATGACTGGAGCCTCTCATGTGATGCGCCTGCGCCCTCCCCGTTCCTGCTCGGGTTCATCGGCTTTGCGCTATCTGCAGATCGAGCAAAGCCGATCAACCCGAGCAAGAAAGTGGTGGGTGTGAGGTCAGCGCTCTTTGACCGGTCGGGCCGGGATTCCTGTGGGCATCCGGAGGGCGTTGCCAGCGGCTACCACGAGCAAGACCGCGCCGAGGGCAAAGGCCCAGGAGAAGGAGAATCGGTCGGCCAGCAGCCCGGCGACCACCGGTCCCACGATGGCGCCCGCGTCGGAGAACATCGAGAACACCGCCACCGGCGTACCTCGGGAGCCGCCGGTCGCATCGCCCACTGCCGCTGCCGGCGCGGTGCCCAGGAAGGCGGCCGCGACGCCGTACGCGCACAGGGCGATGATCAGCACGACCATGTTCGGCGCGAACGGTACGACCATGATCGACACGCCGGCCAGGACACCTCCGCCGATCATCGCCGGCCGCCGGCCAACGGTGTCGACGAACTTGCCAGCCGGTGCCAGGGTCACCGTCTGCGCGACGGCTGCGCAGGCGAACGCGATCCCGGTCCACGTCGTGCTGTGGTGCATGACCTCCACCACCAGCACCGGGACCATCGCCGACCGCACCCCGAAGGAGGTCCAGCCCTGGGCCAGGTTGGTCAGGCAGGCAGCTTGGAATCGGGGGTCCGCGAACACCGTACGAATCGGCACCGGCGCCAGGCTCGCGGCCTGCGCTCGACCGGCGCCGTGTGCCCTGCTGAGCAGCATCAGTCCGACGCTGCCCGCCACCGCCAAGGTGCCGGCATAGAAGAAGAACGGCGCCCGGATCGACACCAGGGCGAGCAGCCCGCCGATAGCAGGACCGGCCATGCCGCCCAGCAGGAAGCCGCCCTGGAAGAAGCCGGCAGCCCGGCCGCGGAGATCAGGCGGCACACTGCCCAACAACAGACTCATCGCGGAGACGGTGAACATGGCCGAACCGATGCCACCCAGTCCACGTAGGACCAGCAACTGGACGTAGCTCTGCGCGGCTCCGGCCAGACCACTGGTGATGGCGACGATGAAGATGCCGACGGCCAGCACCGTACGCTCGCCGAGCGCGGAGATCAGCCGTCCACACACCGGGCTGATCGCCAGCCGCATCAGCGCGAAGACGGAGATCACCGCGCCGACCTCGGTGTTTCCCACCCCGAAGCTGCGGGCGAACACCGGCAACACCGGCACCAGGACACCGAAGCCGACCGCGACGCAGAAGGCGATCAGGCCAAGCACCAAGACATCGCGGGGGAGCGAGGTCCGCTTGCGCAGCCGACGGCGGATGGCTGCGGTGAACGACACCGACCTAGTGTGCAGGACGCGGCGACAGCTGGGCGGGCGCTTCCACGTCCGGCGCCCATCGCCACGATGACCGGCACTTTTCCCGGCGGATAGCGTGGGGGTTGATCACGTAGTCGGAAGACGTAGAAAGAAGGGACCTGGTGCAGCAGGAGAAGCCCGACCTGACCGGCTCGGGGACAGCTGACAAGCCTGAGGAGGGCAGGGAGGAGACCGTGATCCTGGCTCGGCCGGTGCTGCCGCGCCGGGGTCTGTTCGAGGCTGATCCGCCGGAGGTCGTAGCGCCGGTAGGGACCGAGGTCACCATCACCTCCAGTTCCGCGGCCTCCGATCAGGCGGTGCCGGCTTCGTTGAAGGTCGCCGCAGCCTGGTCCTGGCGGGTGATCTTGGTGGCGGCGCTGGTCTACGGCATCGGTTGGGTCCTCGGATTCCTCTCCGAGGTCGTCATCCCGATCGCCGTCGCGATCCTGCTGGCTGCGGCCCTCAAGCCACTGGCCAATCGGCTGCACGCCTGGGGGCTCGCCCGGGGTCTGGCCGCCGCCGTCACCCTGCTCGGCGGGATCGCGCTGATCGCGCTGGCCCTCACCTCGATCATAAACTCGATCGCCGGCCAGGCGGATGTCCTCGGCGGTCAGGTCGTGGATGGGTTCGGCCAGTTGGTCGTGTGGCTCCGCCAGAGTCCCTTGCAGATCAGTGAGGACTGGTTCAATCTGGCCGAGTGGGGCAACCGGCTCCAACAATTCGTGGTCGAGAGCCAGAGCACGATCACTCGCTACGCCGGGGACATCGGCACCAGCGTCGGTCACTTCTTCGCCGGTATCGCGATCTGTCTGTTCACGCTGTTCTACCTGCTCTACGACGGCCGCGGGATCTTCAGCTTCCTTCTCGGCATGATGCCCAGGGCCGCGCAGGCACGGGCCGATGCGGCCGCGATCCGGGGCTGGCAGTCCCTGTCGGGATACGTCCGGGCGACGGTGATCGTTGCCCTGGTGGATGCGATCGGCGTGCTGATCGTGGCGTTGGCGTTACGGCTGCCGCTCGCGCCCGCGCTGGCGGCGCTGGTTTTCCTCGGTGCCTTCATTCCGCTGGTCGGCGCGTTCGTGTCCGGTTTCGTCGCGGTCCTGGTCGCGCTGGTTGCCGTCGGCTGGGTGCAGGCACTGATCATGTTGGCCGGCATCATCTTGGTGATGCAGGTCGAGGGCCACATCCTGCAGCCCTTCCTGCTCGGTCGGGCCGTGCATCTGCATCCGCTTGCGGTCTTGCTGGCTATCGCGATCGGCATCATCGTCGCCGGGATCGTCGGCGCGCTGGTCGCGGTGCCGATCCTCGCGTTCGTCAAGACCTTCATCCAAGAGCTCTATCGGCAGGCGGACGAAGCGGTACGCGGGGCACCGGCGCCCGGGTCAGCCGACGAGCCGGACCCGCCCGCCGCCCCGGCCTGATCTTGGAGTTCTCAGAGGGCTGAGCCCTTCTTGTACTGGGACCAGGAGACGTCCCAGTCGGTGTAGCCGTTGCCCTTCTCCAGTCCACGGCTGGAGCCGGTGGTGACCACGGGGTCGCCGATCTGGACTCGGTTGAACAGCCAGGCAGCATTCGACGTACTCATCCCGACACAGCCGTGACTGGCGTTGACCCGGCCGAAGTTGCCGGAGTTCCACGGCGCCGCATGCAGGAACTCACCCGACCAGGTGACCCGCATCGCGTACTTGACCTGTAGATCGTACGCCTCGTCGGCACCGATCATCTCGTTCGTCATTCGGGTCACCGCCAGCTTCTCCAGGATCACCTTGGTGCCGCTGCGGGTCTGCCACCCCGACTTGCCGGCGCTGATCGGGATGGTGCGCTCCAGGTCGCCGTCGATGTAGACCCGGGCCTGCTTCGAGGACAGGTTGATCTTGGTCACCAGTGACCGTCCGACCTTGAAGGAGGTCGAGGTGGAGTTCTGGCCATAGATCCCGTCGCCCGCGCTCAGGCCGTTGACGTCGGCGTTGACGGTGACCTTGGTGCCGGGCTTCCAGTACTTCTTGGGCCGGAAGTGGACCTCCGTGTCGGAGAACCAGCTCCAGCTGCCGGTCTGCTTGGGGCTGCTGGTCACCGACAGGTGCTTCTCGAACTCCTTGCGGTTCTTCACCGGCACGTCGAAGGTCAAGATGACCGGCATCGCCACCCCGACAGTGCTGCCCTTCAACGGCTGAAGCTGGGCGAATGTCTGCTGCTGCAGCGTCAATGCCTGGGTCTTGAAAGTGGTCGTCGTGGCGGTCTGCTGGCCCTGAGGGTTCTTGCCGGACATGGTCAGCGTGTACGTCGACGACGGCTCGAGCCGATCGCCCGCGGTCCAGCTCGTCTTGTCCTTCGCCAGGGTGCCGTCGACGCTGCCCTTGATGGCCTTGCCCTTGCTGACGCCGGTATAGCGCAACGTCACCTTGTCGAGCTTCCCGTTGCCGGCTTTCACCGAGACGACGGTGCTGACCTTGACGTTCTTGGCCTTGTTCTTCACATTGGGGGTGAGGGTCACCGGATCCGGGGTTGGGGTGCTGGACGGTGCTGCGGGCGCATCCGTGCTGCCGCTGCCATTGTTGCTGCCGGTCGTCGAGGCCGGAGACTCGGTCCGCGCACCGGGGGCGGAGGTCCCGCCCGAGTCGGGGATGGTGCCGCAGCCGACCGCGCTGAGCGTGAGAGCTGTCAGCAGAGCGGCACCAGCGAGGAAGCGTCGGGGGTGGAGCTGAGGCATAGCAGGTCGTACCTATTCATCGGGGTGATCCGGCTCAGAGACGGCGTCGGAGCACTATCGTTCTATGGTCACAGGTCATCGACGGCCACCAAATCTCCGCGTGTCGTCGGAAGTCTCAACTCCGGACGACAGGCGGAGGTTCCACAGACGCGTACGGAGTCATTGCGTCACTGATTTGTCCTGATTGTGGTGGCGGTGGTCGCGGTTGAGACCGGCGACGAAGGTGGTGAGCAGTCGCTCGAATTCGGTGATGTCGGTGGCTGGCCAGTCAGCCAGTGTGCTCTCGAGGATCTCGCGACGGCGACCGAATGCCTGATCGAGTTGCTGCTTCCCGTCGGCGGAGATGCCCACCAGCTGTGCCCGGCCGTCGGCCGGGTCCGGGGTGCGGTCGATATAGCCGTTGCGCTCGAGCTGGCCGACGTGGCGAGACACCGTCGAGGTGTCCAGGTGAGTCGCCGCGGCGAGCTCGGTGATCCGGAGCGGACCCCGATGGGAGATCGTCTTGAGCAGCCAGAACGTACCCGGGTCGATCGCGTCGCCCTCCTGCCGTTGGCGCATGGTGCGACCGACGGTCATGAGCGCGCTCAGCATCGCGTCGACCGCCGGGGTGGCTGTTTGCATGCTGCAACCATACGCTTGTTTGTATGGTGCAGCCAACTGACTCCTGGGTGAGTCCCGGCACGGATCGTCCGCCAGACCCGGCAATTTTCATCCATGGGCGCAGATTCGGTACGAGAACTCTCGGCCTGGTCTGAAATACCGCCCATGGATGGGATTGCGACGCAGGTGGTGGGGAGGCTCGCGGTCGATGGACCCTGGCCAACCCTGAGTGATCCCCCAAGTCGAAAGCCAGACCTCCGAAAAGTAGAAGGTTGGGTTTACGTTCGTGACATGACTACCGATCCGCAGATGACCGCGATCCTCGAAGACCTTGCCGCCGGCCGCATCGACGCCGGTGAGGCTGCCCGACGCATCGACGCGCTCAAGACCGCTCCGCAGTCCGATGCACACTCGACTCCGCCTGGCCCGCCGGCGCCCGACTCCGTCGAGGAGGTCGGCACTGAGCCCACGAACGAGGAACTCGCCGGTGCCGCGGCCGCGAACGACCCCTGGGCGGTGAGCACGGATCGGCCGCAGCACGCCACGCACACCACCGAGAGTTTCGCCGCGCCGACCGCCGAACCCACGACCGAGTCGTCGCGGGCCAAGCCCGCCAACGCCAACGGGGTGGAGAAGATCACCGTCCGGGCGATCGGCCGCCGGGTCCGGATCGTGGGGGAGTCCGCGGTGGCGACGCTGGCCGCCGACGGACCGCACGTGATCCGTCGCAACGGTTCCGTGCTCGAGGTGTCCAGTGACGGCGAGATCGGTGCGTCGCTGGACGGTTTCAGCATCTTCAAGGCCCCCCGCAGTCTCGACGAGTTCCGGTCCCTCGGTCTGGGCAAGGAGTTGTTCCTCCGGGTCAATCCCGCGATCGAGGTCGACGTGGAGGTCACTGGCGGAAGTCTCAACACCGAGCGCGTACCGCATCTCGGCAAGGTCAGGCTGACCGCAGGCTCCGCCAAACTGCTGGATGTCGAAGAGATCCACGATGCGCTGATCCAGGCCGGACAGGCCACCATCAAGGGCACGATCACCCGCGGTCGCTCCCGGGTACGGGCTGAGTCGGGCTCGCTGTCGATCCAGCTGGCCGACGCTTCCAATGTCACGGTGCACGGCGAGGCTCAGCTCGGCAAGGTCAGCTGGTCCGGCGGGCACACCGGGGCCGGCGAGGAGGTCGTGATGGGCAACGGGAACGCTCGGCTCGACGTCGAGGTCGTGATGGGTCACGCCGCAGTCAAGGTCGGCAGCGACCCGGCCGCCGAGGACCAGCGGTGAGCGAACGGACGCGATCGTCGGGACGTCGGTCGGCGGCTCAGCACGAGCACCGTGCCCCGACCGACTGTCCGGTCTGCGGTCACTACCTGGCCGTCACCCGGTTGGGTTGTGTCTCGTGTGGCAGCGAGCTGGCGGGGGTCTTCAGCACCTGCGAGTTCTGCGGGCTGAGCGAGGCGGACAACGAACTGCTGCGAGTGTTCCTGGCTTCGCGGGGCAATCTGCGGGAGGTCGAGCGCTACATGGGGGTCTCGTACCCGACTGCTCGGCTGCGGTTCGACCGACTGCTGGAGAAGCTCGGTCTGGCCGAGGAACCGGAGGACGCTCAGTTGACTCGGGATCAGGTGCTGTCCGAGGTTGCCTCCGGTGCCCTGTCGCCGGCGGATGCCGCCCGGCTGTTGGCTGAGCTTTGAAGTCGAAGCAGCTGCCGGCTAAGGCTGGAACGGCTGCAGATCGATGACGGTGACTTCGATGGCGTTGCCGTTGGGGGCCGCGTAGCTGGCCGAGTCGCCCTTCTTCTTACCCAGGATCGCGGCCCCGAGCGGGGACTGTGGGCTGTAGACATTGGTCGAATCGACCGCGTCGTCCAGTCCCAGCAGTTCACGAGAGCCGAGCACGAACGTGTCGGTGTCGGACTCGTCGCCGAAGAAGGCGATGGTCACCTGGACTCCCGGTACGACCTCGTCGGCGGTGGTCACCGTTTCGCCGACCTGGGCCCGGCGCAGCATGTCGGCCAGTTGACGAATCCGGGCCTCCTGCTGCCCCTGTTCCTCGCGGGCGGCGTGGTAACCGCCGTTCTCGCGGAGGTCGCCCTCCTCGCGGGCGGCAGCGATCTTCGCGGCGACCTCGGCGCGACCCGGGCCCGACAACTGGTCCAGCTCGGACTTCAGCTTGTCGTACGCCTCCTGGGTCAGCCAGATGGCCTCTTGTGCATTCTGAGACATCGGACAAGCCTAGCAAGGACAGTGCGGGACGGTCAGGTCGGTGAGCAGTCGTTGACCACCGCCGTGGTGGCCCGGCGTACGGTCGTAATGGTGACAGTCTGGTTCACGACCTTCTCGTCGGTCGCCTCGAACGGCACGATCAGCTCACCGACCGGCTGGAAGTCGACGGCCTTGGCTGAGACTCGGCAGGCAACCGGGATCGACGGGTCGGAGCGATCGATGGTGACTGTCACCGTGATCTTCGTGTCCGAGACCACGGTGTACCCCGGGACCTGGCCCGAGACCACGGGCGCCGCGTGCTGCAGCGCCGTCAACACCAGCCAGATCAGCCCCGCAACCGCGATCGTGGCCACGATCGCGACGGACAACGGTCGCGGAATACGGGGTTTGGGATAGCGCCGCGCGAGCCGCTCTCGGTCGGCGGCGCTGAGTGCTGGGCGCGCGGCCGGGCCGCTCCGGGGCTGATTCATCCCTCCATTCTGACTGGTCGTCACTGGTATGTGACCAGGTCGCGCCGACTCGGCTGACGGTCGGTGCCGGGCAAACCTCGCCGCGGGTGGCAGCATGGGCGCTCATGGAACGACCTCCGCTGCGGTTGGACGCCGCCGGCGAGCGCTTGCGATTGCTGCATGTCCACGCCCACCCCGACGACGAATCGAGCAAAGGCGCGGCCGCGACGGCCCGCTATGTGGCTGAAGGTGTCGAGGTTGTGGTCGCGACCTGTACCGGTGGCGAGCGTGGTTCCATCCTCAATCCGGCGATGGATCGTCCGGATGTGCTGGCCAACATGGCCGAGATCCGACGCGCGGAGATGGATCGAGCTCGCGAGATCCTCGGTATCGAACAGGTCTGGCTCGGCTTCGTAGACTCGGGCCTGCCCGAGGGCGACCCGCTGCCTCCGCTGCCACCGGGTTGCTTCGCGCTGACCGATCTGGAGGTTTCGGTCGGGCGACTGGTGGAGGTGATCCGGCGGTTCCGGCCGCAGGTGATGACGACGTACGACGAGAACGGCGGGTATCCGCACCCCGACCACATCCGCTGCCACGAGATCAGCGTCGCGGCCTACGATGCCGCGGCCGATCCGGAGGCGTACCCGGAGGCCGGCGAGCCGTGGCAGGTGGCCAAGCTCTACTACCAGTTCAGCTTCCACCGGCAGAAGTTCGTGGCGCTGAACCACGCCATGATCGAGGCCGGACTGGAGTCTCCGTACGCCGAACGGCTGGCGAACTGGAAGCCCGACCCCGAGCACGAACGACGGCTGACGACACGGGTCGAGTGCGCGAACTACTTCGCGATCCGGGACCAGGCGCTGATCGCCCACGCGACCCAGATCGATCCGGAGGGCCCGTGGTTCTCCGTACCACTGGAGATCCACCAGCGAGCCTGGCCGACCGAGGACTTCCAACTCGTTCGTAGCACGGTGGAGACCACCTTGCCCGAGGACGACCTGTTCGCCGGTATTGCGCAGCCCCGTCGCGAGCGGCCGTGAGGCGGAGCGAGGGCTCTGTCTGGGGCGACGAGGGAGCGACATGCTTTTCGTCGCGAGTGAGGAGTGAAGACAGAGTCTTGGGAGCGCAGCCGAACAGCGAGTGACGACAAAACTGCGAGCGACGACCAACAGAGCGTAGGGTGCAGTCATGATCGTGTTGCTGGGGATCGATCCCAATCTGGTGCGGCCGGGATGGACCCCGTTGTTGATCATCGTGGTGCTGGGGATCGCGCTGTTCTTCCTCGGTCGCAGCATGCTCCGGCAGTTCCGCAAGATCGACGTGCCGGCTGATCACACCGGTGAGAGTGGGAGTCCGGCTTCACCCGCGTCCCGCTAGCTGTCCCGCCTCGGGCCGTCGCTCCGTCTGCGTCCATGGTGATCTGCTCGGGTTTGTCGGGTCTGCTCGATCTACAGATCGAGCGAAGCCGACCAACCCGAGCAGCTTCGGGCGAGCAGGGGATCGGTCAGCTTTACCGCGCCGAGGACGAGAGCGCAGCCGACGACCAGAGCGAGCACAACGACCAGCAGCGTGAGCGGTTGGGTCAGCAGTGCCACGCCGGTCAGCGGGAGAACCATGATGGCTGCGACGAGCGCTGAACCGATCGCGACCAGTAGCAACGGCCGGCGTACGACGCGATAGCGAGCGCTGTTGATCTGTCGGATCGGGATGCCGATCCGGTGCAGGCCGGCGTACTGATCGCGCCGGTCGAGGACGGCCGCGGCCTGGCTGACGGCGACCGCGCAGGCCACGGTGACGAAGGAGATCGCGACGGTCAGTAGTACGCCGGTGAGGATGTCGGTGGCGATCATCTGGTTCTGTGCGTCGATGTCGGTGCTCTCTGCTGCGCCGGCGATCGAGCTGACCGCGACGCCGACGCCGCCGAAGACCGCCATGAACGAGGTCATGGCGACTCCGCTCACCTGACGCCAGGCACCCCTCGGGTCGTCCAGCATCGCGCGGGCGGCCAGCAGGCGCGGCACGATCGGGTCCCGGTCCAGTCGGCGCATCATCCACCGGGCGGAGAGACGCACGAGTGGAGGACCGATCAGGTTCAGCACCACCATGGTCATCCCGAAGGCTCCGCCGAGGATCGCGATCAGCCCGACCGTACCGAATCTGCTGCTCAAGCTGCTGACCGCGAAGACTCCGACGATCAGTACGACGGCGAAGCCGATCAGCCGCCAGATGCTGAGTCGGCCGGCTTGCTGGCGGGTACGGACACCCAACGGTGACACGACCACGCGGCGTAGTCCGACGATGGCGCTTACGGTCGCCATGGCGACCAGGCCGAGGACGCATCCCGCTGCACCGAGCGGGCTGATCAGCACCCGGCTGGCGCCGAGCTGCTCACCGTGGAAGCGCAGCAGACCGGTGAGTGGTACGAGCGCGAGATGACCGACCAGGCCGATCAGGCTCCCCGCCAGAGCCAGCAGGCTTGCTTCCAGCACGGTCACCTGGGCGATCATCCGGCGTGGTGCACCGAGCAGCCGCAAGGTGGCGAGCCGGTCGTCGCGGCGCCGAGTGGACAATCGCGCGGCCGCGCCACAGAGCGTGAGCAGCGGGACGACGAGCAGGATCGTCGCGACCGTGCCGAGCAGGGCGTACAGGATCGACAGATCGGATTCGGTGACGGTGAAGAAGAAGCGAGCACCGCCGAAGATGGTCAGCGCCAGCGCGGTGACGACGGCGAAGGCGATGACGGGGAGAACCAGGGTCGTCCGGTCGGTGGTCCGGCGGATCAGCAGCGCGGTCAGACGTGCGGAGGTGATCATCGTCCGGCTCCCAGTTGGGTGGCGCTCGGCTGGACAGTGTTTGCCAGGGTCGTGTTTGCCGGCGTCGTGTTCGCCGGTGCCGGGTGAGGTGCCCACCGACCGTCCAGCATGTCGAGTACGCGGTGGCACCGCTCAGCGACCCTTCGGTCATGGGTGACCAGCACCAGTCCGCGGCCCTCTCCGACCGTGCTCGCCAGCAAGGCGTCCATCACCTCGGAGGACGTCTGCGAGTCGAGGGCGCCGGTCGGCTCGTCCGCGAAGACGACGGCCGGATCGCCTACCTGGGCGCGGGCGATCGCCACCCGTTGCTGCTGACCGCCGGACAGCTGACCGGGTCGCCGCTCCTCCAGACCCGCCAAACCGAGACGCGCCATCAGCTCGGCGGCCCTGGTCAGGGCTGCATTCCGGTTGACCTTGCCCACCAGCAGCGGGAGCGCGACGTTCTCGACCGCGGTCAGCTCGGGCAGCAGCAGACCCTGCTGGAACACGAAGCCGAAGTGATTGAGCCGGATGGCTGCCCGTTCTTCGCTGGATCCGCCGCTGACCGAAATCGGGCCGGTCGGTGCGAACAAGGTGATCTGCCCCTGGTCGGGACTGATGACTCCGGCCAGGCAATGCAGCAAGGTGGTCTTGCCGCAGCCTGATGGACCCATCACCGCGGCCGCCTCGCCGCGCCCGATACTGAAGTCGACTCCGGCAAGAGCGTGAGTTGGTCCGTAGGACTTGGTGAGTCCGCTGGCGAGCAGAAGAGCATTCGTCGGCATGGCCCCAAACTTGCCCTGCTGAGCCCGCCTCGGACATCGGCCCGAAGGCTTGGCTTTCTACCGCGCTATCCGACCGCAGACCGATCTCGTCGAGACTCGATTCCGAGCAGACGGATCAGTCCTTTGGCGTCGGCGGATGGCTGCTCAGCCATTGCTGGGCCCGCCGGTTGGAGGTTTGGGCCAGCCAGGCGTCCTGGATGATCTCGGCCAGTTCGGCATAGGTCACTTCGCTCAGCCGGGAAGCCCGGATCAGGACCGAGGGATGACCGTCGAAGTGAGGAGTGGTGAAGAACGGGCTGCCGGGATCCTCGACCAGGGCGAGCTTGTCGGCCGGCGAGCCGACCCAGATCATGATCACGTCGTCGTAGCGCTCACCGGTGTCCGGATCGACCGCGTCCGGCCGCGGCGTACGGAAGAAGACGAAGGACTTCCCGCCCACCTGATAGACCGGGTTGCCCTTAGGGCCATATATGACGGTGACGTACGGCATGGACTCCGCCAGGTCGTGGACGTCGTCGACGGTGGCCGCACGGTCGCTCATCCAGCCATCATGACCCGCCACGGCCTCAGGTCGACATCACGGGGGCGCTACGGCCTCAGGTGGACATCGTGGGGGGCGCTACGCGTCGAAGGGAAGCAGCCGGAAGCTGTCGGCGCCCCAGAGTGGCTTCACGGCACGGAAGTGGCGTTGGTCCACGGTGAACAGATCCTGTGTCCGGTAGTCCTGCGCGTGGACGACGAGAGTCGCGTCGGTCAGACCGAGCGGGAGCTCTCCGTAGGAGCCGGCCACGCTCGCTGCGCGGACCGCAGCGGCTTGGTTGAAGGGGATGACGGTCATGGTGTCCAGGACGTCGGCGATCACCGTGGCGCGGGCGTGCTTGCCGAGGCGGACGGATACCAGATGATCGAGTTCGGCCAGCACCAATGCGGGCACCCACAGTTTCTCGTCAAGTCGGCGGAGATACGCCTTGGAAGCGGCGTGGTGCTGGTCGGAGCGGTCGTAGCAGGCATAGATCGCGCCGGTGTCGGCGATGAGCGTCACACGGCTCCGAATCCGGTCGTGGCGAGCACATCGTCGACATCGGTCGAGGTGGTGGAGGTGCCACTATCGAACAGCCCGAACTGCATTTGGCTGGCTGTCCTGCCGGGGCCGTTGAGCTTCTCGGCCAGCGCCTCGCGGATGATCTCGGACTCAGTTCGCCCGTCGGCCTCGGCGCGCGCCTCGAGCGCAGCCTTGAGATCGTCGGGCAGGTAGATCGTCGTACGCACCACATGTCCAATGTACGCCATATACGTATGGCGTCGATGGGCGCTCGGAGCTGAGCAGCGCGTGGGAGTAACGAGGTCTGCTCAGGTCGCAGCGTCCAGGCGGCACCGAGGATCGTTCGGGCCCGTCCGTCCCAGCTCACAAGTCCATGTTCGCGAGACCTCGGGCTGCATGCCCGACGAACGAGCCAGCTACGAAGCGAAGACTGTCCTAAGTTGGGAAGGACTAGACGGCAGCTGCTGCGTCATGAATCGGTCGAGTCGGCGGTGTGTGTCTGCAGTTCGCGCACTAGCTGGGTGAGTGAGGCGATCTCGGAGTGGGTCGGCGATAGCTCGTACGCGTGATGGTGCGACGCCTGTGTGAGGGCGTCCCAGGCGTACTGGGCCTCGGCGGCCAGTTGTGGTGCGTCGTCCTCGTAGAGCACCTCGATGCACCCGAGGAGAGTCCTTGTGCTGGCGCGCCCTGGTTCGAGACCTTTGGACCGGACGAGGTCGCCGAGAATCTCTTCGAGCGCAGACCTCGTCACCCATCCCGCGGCCCGAACGGAGTGAACACGTACCTGAATCGTGCCGTCGAGGAGTGCTGCAGCCTGGTCGAGGGGAGCGGTCATCTCGCGCCGTTCCTGAGGTCGGAGATCGTCTTCTCGACATCGCGGCAGGCATCGATCGGATCGCCGTGCTCGAGCTTGACGTGAATGGAGTTGGCTTTGCGGAGCGCCCATTTCCGGTACGTGGCCTTGTCCAGCCACGCGTCGATCCGGGTCGGATCGTCGATCGCCAGAGCTAGGCGATCGCGGGTCTTCCGTGCGTCCTCCCACGCTTTCTCGACGAGCTCGTGGGTCGAGCCCTTCGACAGCTCGCGGGCAAAGTAGGTCTCGCGGGCCTGCGCTTCGAGCGCCATCCGAAGGAGCCCGGGCAGCACGCGGCGTCGCGTCTCGTCCGGAAGGTCAATGTCCTTGGCCAGCCCGAAGGCATCCCTCAGATACCGCTCTGCTGGGCTGAAGGTCACTATCGGCGTCACCTTGGAGTTCGCTTCCCGTACGACCTCCAGCACCTTGATCGGGACGTGCTTGGGAGCGCGACGTACGGCGCTGGCAAAACGGTCGTCGTGAGAGAAGACGATCACCTGCCGGGTCTTGGCAATGTCCAGCAGCACCTTCACCAGCCCGTCGACCTTGGCGGGGTCCATTGCCTGCACGGGATCGTCCAGCACGACGAAGCGGAACGGACTCTCCGGCATGGTCGCCCGAGGGAGGAAGAGGGCCAGCGCGAGCGAGTGGAGTTCGCCCTGGCTCATCACTGCGAGTGCGCCGGCGTCCTTGCCGTCGACCTCGGCCGAGATCGCCACATGACGACGAGTGTTGGAACTCTCCAGTGTCAGGCCGGCGATCTCCACATTGCTTTCTTGCCGTAGCCCAGACCAGATCCGCTTGGCTTCATCCGCGATCGGTCTGACGCGCTCGTTCTTGAGCACGATCTCGTTGTCCTTCAGCCATTTGTGGGCCGCGGTCGCTGCAGCCGCTGCTGCCTTCGTCGCCTCCCATGCCTCGGCAGCGTCGGCATAGGCCGCGAGTCGGGTCGCGACCCTGGTCCACGCCTCATCGAGATCGCTGGCGGCAGCCTCGGCTGAGGCTTGGAGGGCAGTGAGCGACTCTCGGGCGGGGGTTGCCTGCGTGGTGAGGTGTTCGCTGAGAGGTAGCGGCTCGGTCGGAGCTGCGGCCCATGTCGTCCACGCAGCCACGGCGGACTCGGCAAGATCGGAGACGGACGCCGGCAGTTCGGCGGCGAGCGCTGGGGGAGCGGGAGCGATCAGCACTCGTGCGGCGTCGAGCGCCGAAGCCAGGCGTCTTCGGGCCTCCTGCAACTCGGAGAGTTTCTCGTCGTCCTGCTGGAGTTCGGCGCGAAGGGATGCGACGCGGTCCGCGTCGAGCGGTCCAGCGGTGCAAACCGGGCAGACCTGGTCGCCTTCATGCTCGTGGACGGCGATCGCCGCACTCAGCAGATTGCCGCGTCGTTGAAGTGCCTCGCCGACGCGATCTCCGACCGCGGCCAGGTCGCCGACCGCTGCCTTGAGTTCCGTCGCAGCCCGCTGGCAAGCCTCCTCCGACGGTAAAGCGAGTGGGAGGAGCGCGCGGAGGCGACCGGCGGCACTTGTGTCGGTGCTTGCCCCCGTCGCGAGGTGGCGGAGTCCGCCGATGTCGAAGACTCTCGCGGCCAAGATGGCGGATGCGTGCACGGCGCGCTCGTCTTCCAGGGCATCCAATTCCTGGGTGATCGCCTTCTTGTCAGTTCGGAGCGAAGTCTGCGGCGCGATGGATGCCTTTCGGTGCTCGTCAAGCGCCTTGACTGCTTTTGCCAACTGCTCGAGCCCCAGGACGGTGGAGATCGCGTCGTACAGCACTTTGGGTTCTGCTGACAGGATGGCGCTGGACTTCCCCCCGTTTGACGGACACCTGACCTGAGGTGGCCACTGGCCGCCAGGGAGGATGTCGTTGTGCCTGCTCCTCACCCGCCTGAGTTCCGTCGTCGTGCGGTCGAGCTTGCTCGTGAGCGG
>JASGEZ010000034.1:0-5134 GCA_047605905.1 Microlunatus sp. | reverse complement strand
TGGATGCCTGGCGCCGCAGCTTGATCGCCTCACGGACGTAGTCGGCACCCGTGACGATCGTGAACAGGAACGCGGCGGCCATCACGAGCACCGCGAACCATTGCAGCGGCCCACCCGGCAGCGGCAGCAGATAGAGGATCAACGCCACAGCCTGCAGCACGGTCTTGATCTTGCCGCCGCGGTTGGCCGCCATCACCCCGTACCGGAGCATGAAGAACCGCATCACGGTGATCCCCCACTCCCGGACCAGGATGAGGATGGTCACCCACCAGGACAGCTCGCCGATGATCGACAAGCCGAGGAACGCCATTCCGGTGAGCGCCTTGTCGGCGATCGGGTCAGCAAGCTTGCCGAATTTGGTGATGATGTCGTACTTGCGGGCGAGATAGCCGTCGATGCTGTCGGTCAGGATCGCGACCGCGAACACGATGGTCGACGCGATCCGCCAGTTCGGCTCGTACGGGTGACTCAGCAGGATCCAGGCGAACACGGGCACCAGCACACAGCGGAACGCGGTCAACGCATTCGGCACATTCCAGGGTGTGGTCTCTCCCCGATCGGCCGGAGATCCGGTGTCGCTGGGTCCGGGTGGAGTGCTGCCCATGGTCATCAGCCTGCCACCACCGCTTCGCGCTCAGACACCACGGCACGTTCAGAAGCTCCGGCGCGCCCAGAGACCACAGCACGCAGGTCGACGCCGTCGGTGTCGCTGACGGTCACCTCGACCAGATCACCGATCGCCAGCCCGGTCGCGTCCAGCAGGGTCACGCCGTCCACCTCCGGTCCCTGGTGCTCGGCCCGGCCGATCGCGACCCGCTCACCTGCCTCGTTCTCGATCTCGTCCACCAGCACGGTGAGCACGCTACCGATCCGCTCCTCGGCGCGTTGCGCGACCAGCTCATCGGCCAGGTCGGCGATCGCGGTCCGGCGCTGCTCGATCTCCTCGTCCGACAGGTGACCGGCGAGTCCGACAGCCTCGGTCCCTTCCTCGTCCGAGTATCCGAACACCCCGATCGCGTCGAGCCGCGCGCGGGTCAAGAAGTCGGCGAGGATCTCCACGTCGTCATCGGTCTCACCGGGGAAGCCGACGATCACATTGCTGCGGATACCGGCCTCGGGCACCTGGGCACGGACCTGATCGATCAGACCGAGGAACGACTCCCGATCGCCGAAGCGACGCATCCGCCGCAGCACCGGCCCGGAGGCGTGCTGGAAGGAGAGATCGAAGTACGGGACCACGCCCGGCGTCCGGGTGATCACCTCGATCAGCCCCGGCCGGGTCTCCGCCGGCTGCAGGTACGTGACCCGGACCCGCTCTAGACCCTGCACGGCGGCCAGCTCCGGCAGCAGCTTCTCCAGCAGTCGCAGATCACCGAGATCCTTGCCGTAGGAGGAGGAGTTCTCGCTGACCAGCAAGACCTCTTTCACCCCGTTGCCGGCCAGCCAGCGAGCTTCGGCCAGCACCTCGGCCGGGGGCCGGGACAGGTACGCGCCGCGGAACGCCGGGATCGCGCAGAAACTGCATCGTCGGTCGCACCCCGAGGCGAGTTTGAGCGGTGCCCACGGACTGCTGCTCAACCGGCGACGAAGCACCTGCGGACCGCTGGCCGGGGCGATCCCCGCCGGGAGATCGGCGATGCCACCGATCGGCGCGACCACACCATGTCCGGGGGTCACCACGGCTCCGGCCGACCCCGCCCTGTCGACGGGCGCCAGCGGCAGCAGCGCCCGGCGATCCCGCGGCACGTGGGAGATGTGCTTGCCACCGGCCAGGATCGTCTGCAGCCGGTCGGCCACGTCGACATAGTCGTCGAAGCCGAGCACCGCGTCCGCCTCGGGCAGCGAGTCGGCCAGCTCGGTGCCGTACCGCTCCGCCAGGCAGCCGACGGCGACGACCGCCTGCGTACGCCCGTCGGCCTTGAGATCCGCGACCGCCAGCAGGGTGTCGATGCTGTCCTTCTTCGCCGACTCGACGAAGCCGCAGGTGTTGACCATCACCGCATCGGCGTCGGCCGGGTCCTCGACCAGCCGGAACCCACCCAACTCGAGGCGCGCGGCCAACTCCTCGGAGTCGACATCGTTGCGGGCGCAGCCCAGCGAGACAAGGTGGACGGTCGTGGGAGCACTCATGACCGCACCAGTATGCCGGACCGGGATGACGTCAGCCGGCGCGCAGGTTGTCCATCACGGCGTCGAGCTCGTCGGGCTTGACCAGCACCTCGCGCGGCTTGGAGCCCTCCGACGGACCCACCACCCCACGTGTCTCGAGGATGTCCATCAGCCGGCCGGCCTTGGCGAAGCCCACCCGCAGCTTGCGCTGCAGCATCGAGGTCGAGCCGAGCTGCAAGGTGACGACCAGTTCGACGGCCTGCAACACCAACTCGAGATCGTCGCCGATGTCCTCGGCCACCTTGCTCGCCGACTCCACGGGCGCGGCGATGTCGTCGCGATAGACCGGCTTCAACTGCTCGGTGACGTGGGTGACGACGGTGCGTACCTCGGCCTCGGTCACCCAGGCACCCTGGATACGGACCGGCTTGCTCGACCCCATCGGCAAGAACAGCCCGTCACCCTGGCCGACCAGCTTCTCGGCACCGGGCTGATCGAGGATGACCCGGGAGTCGGTCATCGACGAGGTGGCGAACGCCAGCCGGCTGGGCACGTTGGCCTTGATCAGACCGGTGACCACGTCGGTCGACGGCCGCTGGGTGGCCAGCACCAGGTGGATGCCGGCGGCACGAGCCAGCTGGGTGATCCGGACGATCGAGTCCTCCACGTCACGCGGGGCGACCATCATCAGGTCGGCGAGCTCGTCGATGATCACCAACAGGTACGGGTAGGGCGCGAGCACCCGCTCCGAACCTTCCAGCGGCTTCACCGCCCCGGCGCGGACGGCCTTGTTGAAGTCGTCGACATGCCGGAAGTTGAACGCCGCCAGGTCGTCGTAGCGCATGTCCATCTCGCGGACAACCCACTGCAGCGCCTCGGCGGCCTTCTTGGGGTTGGTGATGATCGGCGTGACCAGGTGCGGAATCCCCTCGTACGCGGTCAGCTCGACCCGCTTCGGGTCGACCAGCAGCATCCGGACCTCGTCCGGCGTGGCCCGCATCATCACCGACGTGATCATCGAGTTGACGAAGCTCGACTTGCCGGAGCCGGTGGCGCCGGCCACCAGCAGGTGCGGCATCTTCGCCAGGTTGGCGACCACGAAGCCGCCCTCGACGTCCTTGCCCAGCCCGACCGTCATCGGGTGGTGGTCGTTGCGCGCCTTGCCGGAGCGCAGCACGTCGCCGAGGGAGACGACTTCCTTGTCGGTGTTGGGGATCTCGATGCCGATGGCCGACTTGCCCGGGATCGGCGACAGGATCCGGACATCGGCACTGGCGACCGCGTAGGAGATGTTCTTGCCGAGCGCGGTGACCTTCTCCACCTTGACGGCCGAGCCGAGCTCCACCTCGTAACGGGTGACCGTCGGCCCCCGGGTGTAGCCGGTCACCTGCGCGTCGATGTCGAACTGCTCGAACACGCTGGTCAGCCGTCCGACCACGGCGTCGCTGGCCTCGGTCCGGCTGCGGTGCACGCTGCCCTGCCGGAGCTGCTCGGAGTCCGGCAGCAGATACTGCACGTCGCCGGACAGCTGCAGTTGCTCGACCCGCTGCGGGATCGGAGTGTGCGCCGGAGCCTCGAGGTCGGGGCTCTCATGCACCGTGACGCCCGGCGGCAGCCCGGCGGTCACCTTCTTGGGCTTCTCGGGCGCAGCGGGCACTGCGTCCTCGCCGAGGACCGCGGCGGCATCCAGGTCCGGCTCCAGGGCGATGCCCTCGGCCGGATCGAAGTCGAACTCCGCGTCTGCGGTCAGCGCAGCCTGCTTGCGCTTGCCGCGCCTGGGCCGCTCCTCGACCACCGGCGTCTCGTACGCCTCGTCACCGCGGTACTCCTCGACCTCGCCGCGGATCACCAGCGGGCGACGGAACGGCTCCACCCGGTCCCGGACCCGGCCGGGGATCTGGTGCAGCGGGATGCCGACGACCACGAGCACCCCGAAGCCGAGCAGCAGCACGAGCAGCGGCACGGCCACGTACGGGGTGAGCAGGTCGGCCAGCAGGCTGGACGACAGATAGCCGGCGATGCCGCCGGCCTCCCGCAGCGCCTCGGGATCGTTGGTCCGCGGCAGCCCGTCGGCGATGTTGATCAGACCGAGCAGCCCGAAGGTGATGGCCGACCAGCCGACGAACTGACGGCCGCCGGGGCCGTTGCGCTCGGGATGCCGCAGCGTGCGCCAGGCCATCACGAGCAGGAACAGCGGCGCCGCGTACGCCATGGTGCCGATCAAGGTGGAGACGCCGATGTGGATGGCGGTGCCGACCTGTCCCGGCAGCCCGAACCAGAACTCGGCACCGACGACGACCGCCGTACCGAGCAGGAAGAGTCCGGCCCCGTCCCGGCGCAGCGCCGGATCGAGATCCCGCGCACTGGTGCCGATCGCCCGCACCGCGGAGCCGACCAGGTGGGCCAGACCGAGCCAGATCGCGATCAGCCCGGCACCGAGCCGGGCCAGGATCGAGGGCTGCGGTTGCCGCTGGCGGGATCGGGAGCCCGACCGTGAGGCCGGCGCCCGATTGGGCTTCTTGGCTGGGCCGCGACTGGGCGCACGACTGCCGCTCCGGGAACTACCGGAGCGCGCGGAAGTAGTGGACTTGGTCTTGCTTCCTGACGACCGCGGCGGCGAGCCGGCACCGGATGAGGTGCTGGCTTTGGCTCGCGACCGCGGGGGGGAAGGCACGCGGGTCGCCATAGTGGAGCAGCCTACGCGATCACCACTTCTGTCACAGCAGTCCCACTCCCTTTCTTGAGTATCAACTGAGTGACGCTGCTCCCACCCTGGTCCTGGCGCGAGGGGGTCAGGTCAGGTGCGGACGAAGACGCCACAGGTGATCGGTGGGTCCGATGCCGGAGCCGAGTGGGAAGCCGGCGGCAACAGCGCCGGTGATGTAGTGCTTGGCCGCCGCGACGGCGCTGACCATGTCGTCGCCGAGACCGAGCCGGCTCGCGATCGCCGATGCCAGGGTGCAGCCGGTGCCGTGGCTGTGCCGGTTGTCCGATCGCGCGGCCGCGTACGACTCGACGGTGCCGT
>JASGEZ010000033.1:0-3200 GCA_047605905.1 Microlunatus sp. | reverse complement strand
CGTAGCGGCGCTGGAGTGCCGCGGCGACCTTCACGAAGGTGTCGAGGTCGAGTGCGGCGGCCTCGCGCCGCATACCGTCGGGGTGCACGCTGTAGATCTGTTCGATGTCGACCCAGGAGGGCCGGCCCTGACCGTCCCATGGTCCCGAACCGATCGGCAGATAGTCGCGGTGCCCGTCGTGCGCCTTGCTGGTGAGCTTCACCGCATAGACACGCTCGCCGGCGGCCTGGCCGATCACCAGCACCGGCCGGTCCTTGCCGCGCCCGTCGTTCTCCTCGTACGGCACCCAGGTCCACACGATCTCGCCGGCGTCCGGGTCCCCGTCGGGGTGAGGGGCGTACTGGATCCGCAGTTCCTTGCGGCCAGGTGGCGGAACTTCGACGGTGCGGGAGTCGCCGGATCGGCCCGTCTCCGCCCGGGCCGCCCGGGCCGACGGGGCCGTTCTCGGCCGCTCATTGGTGCGGACCTGCTCACGCTTCGGCCCCCGGAGGAGATCGACCAGCACTCGGAAGAGGGATGCCACGTCCACACCCTAGAGCGGCTAGCGGTACTCCTCGGCGATCATCCAGCGGTCGCGCATCCGGAAAGCGGGGATCGTCTGCCGCTTGGCTTTGTTGGTCGCCACATTGCCGCGGACCCCGGCTGCGCGCGCCCAATCCGCGAGCGGGATCACGCGCCGGCTGGTGATCAGCGCGATCCGTTTGTGCAGCGATTCGAGCAGCAGGAGTGCCAGGAGCCGGGTCATCCCGTCATGGGCGTTGCTCTTCGCGTACGTGTCCAGCAAGGCGTAGTAGTCCTGCTGCCGGTTTCTCGCCCGCACGATGACCGGGGGCAGGCCGAGATCCTGCAGCTGCTTGTTGATAAGTACGCGTCCGATCCGGCCGTTGCCGTCGACGAACGGGTGGATGATCTCGAACTCACAGTGGAACCAGGCGATCCGGTCGAGAAGATCGGCTGGGCTGTCGTCGCGATAGCGCGCGAGCAGATCCGAGACCAGACCCGACACGAACTCGGGGTTGGCTCCGAGATGACTGCCGAGTCTGACCCACTCACCCGCTCTCCGGAATCTCCCGGCCGCGGCGTCACGGATGCCTGCGAGCAACAGCTGATGCCACCGCAGGATCAGCTCGGCCGACAGTGATTCGGTGCCGGCGAGTACGTCGGTGGTGACAGCTGCCAGATTCCGGGCCTCGTAGATCTCGCGGAGGTCATGCCGCCTGGAGGGCAGCTGGCCGGCGAGGATCTGTTCTGTCTCATCGAGCGTGAGAGTTGTCGAGTTCTCGATCGCGTTCGACTGCTGCACGGTCTCGGCGAGTTCTGCCAGGGCGATCTCCTCCATTGCATGGGGATGGCGAGCAGCCAGCTCCCGATACTCATCCGACAGTGCTTCGACCCGATCCCGCGTCACCCGGTTGATCACCAGTCCCTCCCGCCGCCAGGTCGCCAATTAGCGTGAACTGTAGAGCGTACTCAACAGAATTCACGCATACTGGCCGCTCGCGCTGCATGCAGCCAGGAACTGAATGCGGTGGGCGACGAGGTCAGTCCGTGTTGGCGAGGGCGCGGTGGAGGTGGGTGCCGATGGCGGTGCCGTCGAGGCCGAGCGCTCGCATGCCGGCGAGATAGGTCAGGGTCAGCCGGTCGGCCTCCCGCTCGAGATCAGCCTGCGCGGCGGCGACGCGGGTGCCATGTCGGCCGGCGGTGGTGATGTGGCCTTCGGCCTCCAGCTCGCGATAGGTCCGGGCGACCGTGTTGGGCGACAGGCCCAGCTCGACGGCGAGTCGGCGTACCGGCGGCAGCTTGCTGCCCGGTGTCAGGACTCCCTGTCGGATGTCCTCCAGGATCTGTCCGCGCAGCTGTTCGTACGGCGGCACCCGGCTGGTCGGGTCGATGCGGAGCAACGCTTCACCTGCTCCGTGGCTCTGGTCCGAAGCCGAAGTCGGCGCGCGGCCACAGCTGTTGCAACACCCGGTACGCCGGCTCGCTCATGATCATGATCATGGCTGTGACTCCGATCACCAGGCCGATCGTGCCGAGCAGCACCGACGAGACGATCAGCCACTGCGGCGCCGCGGCGCCAACGCTGATCATGCCCAGGGCGACCGAGACTGCGCAGGCTCCGCTCACCACGACCGAGCCGGTGACGGTCTGCCGCAGGCCGTGGGCGCGCAGCACGTCGTCCCAGGCGAGTTCGAGTTCGCTGGCCGCGCGTTGGGCTCGCTCGGTCACCAGCCGGATCAAGATCTCGAAGGCGGCGTGGCAGAGCACCGTACCGACGAAGGGCAGCAGGACGAATGCCAAGCCTTCGCGGAAAGGGAGCTGACCGCCGACCATGGCGAGGACGCCGAGCCCGGTCGCCAGACAGGCGATGACGAGCAGGACCCGAGAGAGAGCGATGGTGCGCGGCGCGACGTAGTCGGCGCTCTCGACCGCGGTGCTGCGCGCGATCCGCTGTGCTTGCGGATCCACCGTGAGAGCGACCGTCAAGATTCCGATCGCGCTACCGATTCCACCGCCGACCCCGACGCCGAGCAGCACCAGAGGTCCCGTGCCGTCGCCGAATTCCAGGATCACGGCGAGCAAGGCCAGGATCGCCAAGCCGATCACGGCTCCCCACAGAGCCAGGCGTTCGGTGCTGCGGATCCTGGCGATCACTCGCTCGCGGAGCTGATCGGGGAGCGGCAGCCTGACCGAGCCGCGCAGCTTGTCCAACTGTTTGGTGTCGATCTTCGTCGTGCCGGCCTGGGTGATCGGTGCGAAGCCGAGCATCACCGGGATGGCAACGGCGGTCCAGATAGCGAGGTTCATGGCGCGTCCCTCTCCGTTGCGACGTTGTATCAATACAATCAATGTACTGACACAAAGTCAGGGAGACAACCACGTCAGCCGGATGGCTCTGGAATCTTTCGCCGCGAAGACCCGACCGCAAAGGCACTTGTTCCGTTGCGTATCACTTAGTCGGACGATGCACTCCTCGCTCCATACGGCTCCACTCGGAGCCCGATGGAGGAGGCGGCGAATGACTGATCGAGTTCGTACCCCCGGGGGTCCGGCTGATCCCGCGAACGTTCATCACGTGCGACCAGGGGAGGCCGTGGTCGGGGATGACGGATTGCAGGTGCTCGACGAGCAGGTGCTCACGCCGGGCGGTTGGAAGCATCGATCGTTGGTCCACGAGGTAGAGCCGGGCATGCGCGTCG
>JASGEZ010000032.1:0-60813 GCA_047605905.1 Microlunatus sp. | reverse complement strand
TGCACGCTGGACGCGCAGAACCGGTTGACCGTCGCCGCCGGCACGGTGTCCAGACCCAGCTGGACCGCAACCCGGCGCGCGATGTTGCCGCCGTGCTCATCCCTCGGCTCCGCGCAGCCGAGATAGATGTCGTCCAGGGTGGCCGGGTCGAAGTCCGGGATCTTGGCCAAGGCCGCCGAGATCACGCCGGCGGCCAGATCGTCGGGCCGGACGCTCGCCAGCGATCCCTTCACCGCTCGTCCGATCGGAGTCCGTGCGGTGGCGACGATCACCGCGTCGCGGTCGGCGGGTCGAGAATCAATTCCGGTCATGCGCACATCCTCTCGCGAGCACCGAACTGGCTTGAGTTGTCAGATTCTGTGGTTGCCAGGGCGACCGTGCAGTCTGACAACTCAGAGGCCCAGATCCCGGCCGATGAGTTCCTTCATGATCTCGTTGGAGCCGGCCCAGATCCGGGTCACCCGGGCGTCGGTCCAGGCACGAGCAACCCGATACTCGTTCATGTAGCCGTAGCCGCCCCAGAGCTGGACGCAGGCATCAAGCACCGAGTTCTGCACCTCGGCGGACCACCATTTGGCCTTGGCGGCATCGACGGCACTGAGCTTCTTCTCCACTTGCTGCATCACGCAGGCGTCGATGAAGGTCTGGGT
Organism: Microlunatus sp.; assembly: GCA_047605905.1. GTDB lineage: Bacteria > Actinomycetota > Actinomycetes > Propionibacteriales > Propionibacteriaceae > Microlunatus. The sequence continues at coordinate 60,163 of JASGEZ010000032.1, read as the reverse complement.
GACCTCGCAGGAGGTGACCAGCTCGGCCAGCTTGTGCTTGTTCGCCTGGAAGGAGCCGACCGGCTGGCCGAAAGCCTTGCGTTCCCGCACGTATGCGATGGTCTCGCCGAGGATCTGCCTGGCGTGGGCGAGATTGCTGACCGCGGCGCCGATCCGCTCTGCCACCAGGCGCTCCATCATGTAGATGAAGCCCAGGTCGACCTCGCCGATCACATTGGCCTCGGGCACCCGTACGTCGGCGAAGAACAGTTCTGCGGTGTCGGACTCGGGCTGACCGATCTTGTCCAGCTTGCGGCCGCGCTCGAAGCCCGGCATTCCCGTCTCGACGCCGAACAAGGTGATGCCGCGGGCCTTCTTCTCCGGACTGGTCCGGGCAGCCACCACGACCAGGTCTGCGGAGTAGCCGTTGGTGATGAAGGTCTTGGAACCGTTCAGCACCCAGTCCGCACCATCTCGTACGGCGGTGGTCTTGAGATTGGCCAGGTCGGATCCGCCGGACGGCTCGGTCATCGCGATGGCGGTGAGCAGCTCACCGGTGCAGAAACGCGGCAACCACCGCTGCTTCTGCTCCTCGGTGCACAGATCCACCAGGTAGGGCGCGACACAGTCGGCATGGATGCCGACACACGAGGAGTACGCGAATGCGAGCTTGGACAGTTCCTCGGCGAGCACCATCGAGAAGCGTGGGTCGTCGGCGCCGGCTCCCCCGTACTCGGCGGGGACGTTCAACCCGAGGAGATCCTGCTTCCCCAGCTCGAGCCACATCTCCCGGCCGAACTCGTGGTTCGCGATGTGCTTCTCCTGCTGGGGCCGCAGCTTGCGGTCGACGAAGGTTCGGCAGCTGTCGCGGAATGCCTCGTGGTCGGAGTCGAAAATGGTGCGCTGCATGTGACCCCCGCTGCGTCGGTACCGATGAGGTTGCTTATGTTACTCGCGAGTAGCAAGCAGCGCAGCGCTGGGTAGTGCCCAACTTTTGTCGAGCTATCCACATCAGGCGTGGATAGCTCGACAAAAATCGGGGAAGGGCTCGACCCGAGAGGCGACTCAGGCCGACTTGACGGCCTCGACGGCCAAGGTGATGTCGACCTTGTCGCCGATCAGCAGCTTGCCGCCGTCCAGCGGGATGTTGAAGGTGACGTTGAAGTCCTGGCGATTGATCGAGGTGGTCGCCTCTGCCCCGAGCCGAGTGGCGCCGAAGGCATCGACCGCGACACCGAGGAACTCCGCAGCCAATTCGACCGGCTTGGTGATGCCGTTGATGGTGAGGTCTCCGGAGATGACATAGCCGTCCGCGTCGCCGGAGATGCCGGTGCTGGTGAACGAGAGGGTGCCACCGCTGGTCGGGTCGAAGAAGTCGGCCGACTTCAGGTGCGCGTCACGCTGCTCGTTGCCGGTGGTGATGGAGGAGGAGGTGATGGTCACCTCGACGCCCGCGTCGGTCGGATCCTCCGAGCCGGTGGTGATGGTGCCGCTGAACTCGGTGAACCGGCCCTTGACCTTGCTCATCAGGTGCCGCACGCTGAAGCCCACCTCGGAATGCGAGGCGTCGATGGTCCAGGTGCCGGCAACCAGGTCGGTGGTCGCGATCTGCTCGGTCATAATGTGGTGTCTCCTTCGAAGATTAGTTGAGTGTTCAACCAATGAATAGCCTAACACGGTTAGTTGAATAATCAATAACCCTGCTAGACTTCCCCCGTGGCTGTGCAGTGGCTGACCGAGGACCAGCAGCGCGTCTGGCGAACGTATCTGCTCGGCGTGGCACGACTGAACGACGAGTTGGACGCCGACCTGCGCCGCTCGGGGCTCGATCTGCCTGAGTACGAGATCCTGGTCGTGCTGGAGGAGTCGCCCAACCGGCGACTCCGGATGTCCGAGCTGGCCGATGCCGTGCACCAGTCCAGGTCCCGGCTCACCCACACGATCGCGCGGATGGAGAAGACCGGACTGGTCGCACGCGAGACCTGCCCGACCGATCGGCGCGGTGTCTGGGCGCAGTTGACCGAAGCCGGGTACGAGACACTGCAGGTGACCGCACCCGGTCATGTCAGAGCCGTCCGGCGGTTCTTCGTCGATGCCGTCGCCCCCGAGGACTACGAGGCACTCGGCCGGGCTTTCGCCGCCGTGCTGGCCGTCCCCTCCGACGACGCCGACCGGTAGTTGCCCCGGACGATATCCACCGGTCCGATCGGCCGGTCGCCAGCGAGCCGGCGTGAAACATCGACCGTGCCAGGCGGCGCCGCTCCCGTACGATCGGCATCGATCATGCCGACCACACTCACCAGCTCCGCTCCGGCCGCCGACCTGACTGCCGCGTTGCGTCGCCGTGGTGTCGGCGAGGTGCTGGACACGACCGAGCTGACCCGAGCCCTCTACTCCTCCGACGCTTCGCTCTATCGGGTGGTGCCGCAGGCGGTGGCTCGGCCGCGTACCGTCGAGGAACTGCTGGCCGTGCTCGACGGCGCCCGCTCGATCGGCATGCCGGTGACCACCAGAGGCGCGGGCACCTCGTGCGCCGGGAACGCCGTCGGACCGGGCCTGGTGATCGATGTCGCGCGACACCTGAACCGGGTGCACGAGATCGACCCGGAACAGCGCACCGCCGTGGTGGATCCCGGCGTGGTGCAGGCGATCCTGCAGGGTGTGGCGGCGCCGTACGGGCTGCGGTTCGGACCGGACCCGTCCACCCACACCCGGTGCACGATCGGCGGGATGATCGGCAACAACGCCTGCGGGCCCCGCGCACTGGGCTACGGCAAGACCGCCGACAACGTGATCGCTCTGGACGTGGTGACGGGTACCGGTGAACAGCTGGTGCTGGACAGCCGGACGCGACTCGACCCCGACTCTTCGGCGGCCTTGCACGCGCTGCAGTCGACCGTGGCGGGCAATCTGGCCACCATCCGGACCGAGTTCGGCCGGTTCGGCCGGCAGGTGTCGGGCTACAGCCTGGAGCATCTGCTGCCGGAGAACCGGTTCAATGTCGCCCGGTTCCTGACCGGCACCGAGGGCACCCTCGCCGTCATCACCAAGGCGACCGTGCGACTGGTCGCCGATGCCCCGCACAAGATCATGATCGCGCTCGGCTACCCGTCGATGGCCGACGCCGCGGACGCCACCCCGGTGCTGCTGACGTTCTCCCCGACGGCGATCGAGGGGCTGGGCCGTCCGATCGTCGACGTGGTCAAGCGGAATCGCGGCGAAAGCGCTGTGCCGCCGCTGCCCCGTGGCGACGGCTGGGTGTTCGTCGAGCTCGTCGGCGACGATCCGGGTGAGCTCGAGTCGAGAGCCGCCGCGCTGCTGGCCTCCTCCGGTTGCCTGGCCGGGGAGGTGGTCACCGACCCGGCGCAAGCCACCGCACTGTGGAAGATCCGCGAGGACGGCGCCGGTTTGGCCGGGGTGTCACTGCCGGAACCGGCGTACGGCGGCTGGGAGGACGCAGCTGTCCCGCCGGCCATGCTGGGTCGCTATCTGCGCGACTTCGAGGCCCTGTTGGAGTCCCACGGGCTGCTCGGACTGCCGTACGGCCACTTCGGCGACGGCTGCGTACACATCCGGATCACCTTCCCGCTGACGGCGAACGACGGCCCGGCGCGCTATCGCGCCTTCGTCGAGGAGGCGGCTCGGCTGGTCGCCGGGTACGGCGGCTCGATGTCGGGCGAGCACGGCGACGGACGAGCCCGCTCCGCACTGCTGCCTGCGATGTACTCCCCGGCGGCCATCGAGCTGTTCGGCCAGGTCAAGGCCGCTTTCGATCCCGACAACCTGCTCAATCCGGGCGTGCTGGTCGATCCCCGTCCGGTGGACGCCGACCTGCGCGTCGCCGCACTGGCCGGACGGGCGCCGTCCCGTTTCAGCAACGAGGTGCACCAGTGCTCGGGCGTCGGCAAATGCCTGGCGAACACGACCGGCAGCCTCGGCGTGATGTGCCCCTCCTACCAGGCGACCCGCGACGAGAAGGACTCCACCCGCGGCCGCGCCAGGGTGCTGCAGGAGATGGTCAACGGCGAGCTCGTCCAGCTCGGCTGGAAGTCACCGGCCGTGCACAGCGCGCTGGATCTGTGCCTGTCCTGCAAGGGCTGTGCGCGGGACTGCCCGACCGGCATCGACATGGCCGCGTACAAGTCGGAGGTGCTGGACCACACCTACGCCGGCAAGCTGCGGCCGCGGTCGCACTATGCGCTCGGCTGGCTGCCCCGCTGGGGCCGGCTGATCACCAAGTCCCCGGCGCTGGCGAAGCTGGTGAACCTGACCACCTCGCTGCCTGGGCTGCGCTGGCTGGTCCGCTGGAGCGCCGGAGTGGATCAGCGTCGGCAGCTGCCGCGCTTCGCCGATCGCCCGGCCCGCGATCGGGTGTCCCTGGGCACTCCGGCCCTGGACGCCGGTCCGAGTTCCGGATCAGGCAGCGAGCCGGTCCTCCGGCAGGCCAAGCCGGTCGTGGTCTGGGTCGATTCGTTCTCCGACTGCTTCACCGGTGGCGGCGTCGAGGCAGTGGTGGCCGTGCTCCGGTCGGCCGGCTATGCGCCGCAGTTCCCGGATCGGACCGTCTGCTGCGGGCTGACCTGGATCTCGACCGGTCAGCTGGAGGGTGCCCGGCGCCAGTTGCGGGCCAGTCTCGACGTGCTGCATCCGTATGTCACCGCAGACATCCCGGTGGTCGGGCTGGAGCCGTCCTGCACCGCCGTCTGGCGCAGCGACGCCCACGAACTTTTGCCCGATGATCCACGGGTGGCCGAGGTGGCGGGCGGTGTCTTGACGCTGGCCGAACTGCTGGAGCGCACCGAGGGCTGGACTCCCCCGGATCTGACCGGTGTCGAACTCGTCGTGCAGCCGCACTGCCATCACGCGTCGGTGCTCGGCTGGCAGGCCGATGCCGCGCTGCTCGAGCGATCCGGGGCGACGGTCACCGCCCTCGGCGGCTGCTGTGGTCTGGCCGGTAACTTCGGCGTGGAGAAGGGTCACTACGAGGTGTCGGTCAAGGTTGCCGAACACGACCTGCTGCCCGCTGTGGAGGCCCATCCGGACGCCACCGTGCTGGCCGACGGTTTCTCCTGCCGTACGCAGCTGGCCGAGCTCGCCGGACGGACCGGGATCACCCTGGCCGAGCTATTGGCCTCGCGCAGCTGACTCGCCGGTGTCATCGGAGTGACAGCCGGTCTGTCACTCAGATGACAGACCGGCGTGCGGGAGTTCTCGTAATCTACGAGTACGGCATTCGTAACGGGGGTTATGCGATTGCCGTCTCGGGGGTAGCTGATGGGGGCGACGGGGAGCGCTGGCGGCGGGGCGCCAGCGGTCTCCGATCCCTTCCCTTCAGCGGCCGACCCTTCTCGCTGGTGCTGCGCCGGCTGACTGCCTCAGCCGCGGGTCAACCGCCGATGGGTAGCCCGATGCGGTCGGGCCGCCTCAGCGCCGAGTCGGGCGATCTTGTTGGCCTCGTAGTTGGCGAAGTTGCCCTCGAACCAGAACCACTGAGCCTGGTCGGAGTCATCGCCTTCCCAGGCGAGGATGTGGGTGGCCACCCGGTCCAGGAACCAGCGGTCGTGGGAGATCACCACGGCGCAGCCCGGGAACTCCAGCAGCGCGTCCTCCAGCGACTGCAGCGTCTCCACGTCCAGGTCGTTGGTCGGCTCGTCGAGCAGCAGCAGGTTGCCGCCCATCTTGAGCGTCAACGCCAGGTTCAGCCGGTTCCGCTCACCGCCGGACAGCACGCCGGCCGGCTTCTGCTGATCGGGGCCCTTGAAGCCGAACGAGGCGACGTAGGCCCGGGACGGCATCTCGAAGCTGGCGACCTTGATGTGGTCGAGACCGTCGGAGACCAACTCCCAGACGTTCTTCTTCGGATCCAGACCGGTACGCCCCTGATCGACGTAGGAGATCTTGACCGTCTCGCCGAGCTTCAGCGCACCGGAGTCCGGCTGCTCCTCGCCGATGATCATCCGGAACAGGGTCGACTTGCCGACCCCGTTCGGGCCGACCACACCGACGATCCCGGCGCGCGGCAGGTTGAAGCTGAGTCCGTCGAACAGCAGCCGGTCGCCGAACCCCTTGACCAGGTCCCGCACGTCGAGGACGTTGCTGCCCAGCCGCGGGCCCGGCGGGATGTTGATCTCCTCGAAGTCGAGTTTGCGGTTGCGCTCCGCCTCCGCGGCCAGTTCCTCGTAGCGGGCGAGCCGGGCCTTGTTCTTGGCCTGCCGGGCCTTCGGGTTGGACCTGGCCCACTCCAGCTCCCGTTCCAAGATCTTGGCGCGCTTGGCGTCCCGCTTGCCCTCGACCTGCAGCCGGGCCTTCTTGGTGTCCAGGTAGGTCGAGTAGTTGCCCTCGTACGGGTGCGTGCGGCCGCGGTCGAGCTCGAGGATCCACTCGGCCACGTTGTCCAGGAAGTACCGGTCGTGGGTGACGGCCAGCACGGCACCGGGATAGGCCTTGAGGTGGCCCTCCAGCCAGTGCACCGACTCAGCGTCGAGGTGGTTGGTGGGCTCGTCGAGCAGCAGCAGGTCCGGCTGCTGGAGCAGCAGCTTGCACAGCGCCACCCGGCGGCGCTCACCACCGGAGAGCACGTCCACCGAGGCGTCCGGCGGCGGGCAGCGGAGCGCGTCCATGGCCTGCTCGAGCTGGGAGTCGATGTCCCAGGCGTTGCGGTGGTCGAGCTCGGTCTGCACCTCCCCCATCTCGGCCATCAAGGTGTCGAAGTCGGCGTCCGGCTCGGCCATCGCGGCACCGAGCTCATCCATCCTGGTCAGCAGCCGCTTGGTGTCGGCGACGGCCTCCTCGACGTTCTCCAGCACCGTCTTGCCCTCGGTCAGCGGCGGCTCCTGCAGCAGGATGCCGACCGTCGCCTCCTTGGCCAGCATCGCGTCGCCGTTGCTGGGCTTCTCGAGTCCGGCCATCAGCTTGAGCAGGGTCGACTTGCCGGTGCCGTTCGGACCGACGACGCCGATCTTGGCGCCGGGGTAGAACGACAGGGTCACGTTGTCCAGCACGACCTTGTCCCCCAGGGACTTGCGGACGTTGTGCATCGAGTAGATGAACTCAGGCATACCTCGTACGAACCTTCGCGTTGGGTGGCGCCGGGAACCTCACCGGCTCGGCCCAACCTACCCGAAAGGCAGCTACCCGTGCGTTTCGGCAACCTTGAGGCCGATGCCGGTCCGCCGACCGGTCGGGTTCAGGGCCCCCGCACCCATCAGACCGGTCCGTGGTGGACCGGTGACGGTCACCCGGATCACCCCGGGCACCGATTCGGCCACCAGCGTCGCCTCGTGCTGGTGCTTGAGATCCGTATCGCCGAAGAGGTGCACCACTCCGGCCTGCACCCGAACCAGCCAGCGCTGCCGGAGCCCGGCCCGCTCCAAGCCTTTGCGTACCCCGGCCAGGATCACGTCGTCTGTGCGGGCCATGGTCTCCACCACGTCGCGGCGCGTCACCATGCCGACCACCCGGATGCCGTCGACGACCGGCATGCTGCGACGCCGCCCGCTGATCATGCACTTGGCCAACGCGGACAGCGTCGCCTCGGGCCGGACGAACTCGACCGGGGAGGTCATGACCTGGGCAGCGGTGGTCTTCGGCGGCCGCTCGCGACCATTGGCCGGCGGCTGAGGATGCAATCCGAACCGCTCCCGGATCAGATCGGTCTCGGTGACCAGACCCACCAGCCGGTCGTCCTCCTCGACCACCGGCACCGCACAGAACCCACGCCGGGCCAGGATCGCTGCCACCTCGCTGATCGGGGTTTCCGGCCGCACGCAGACAGCCGGGGTGGTCATGATGTCCTTCGCACGCATCGCAGCCTCCTCGCCAGATTCCACCAAGCCTGGCAAGCCGGCTCCCGATCCGGTAGCCCCTACCGGTCCCGCGGGTCGGGACCAAAGTCCCTTCACCGCGAGATGGGCGCCCTCTCAGCCGACCCCGACGACCACCCCGTCCGCATCGATCCGGGCCCCCTCGACCTGTGACCCATCGATCTGGGCCCACGGATCCCCGCCGGATCGCTCGCCGTCCTCGGAGCCGCCGGACTGCGTCGCGACCTGATGGAGCAGTTCGCCCACCGTGTCCGCTCTCTCGTCGGCCGCGTTGTCGGTCACGGTCCGGGTGAAGTCCGCCGTCCCGCGCGACAGGTCATGACCGACGGTCATCGCCTCGAGCATCAGCCGCTCGTAGGTGACGCCGTCCTTCTCCCACACGTTGGTCCGCAGCCGCCCGGCGACCAGCACCGGATCTCCCCGGTTCAGGCTCTTCGCCACGTTCTCCGCGAGTGCGCGGAAGCAGGTCACCGAGATCCAGGTGGTCGGGCCGTCGACCCAATCGCCGTTCCGCCGAATCCGCGGCGTGTGAGCCAGCCGGAAGCTGGCGATCGGCACCGCGTTCAAGCGACCGGCCCGTAACTCCACCGCTCCGCCGACGTTGCCGGTCAACTGTACGTACGCGTCCATGTCCTCGAGTCCTCTCTCGGGCCCGGACCGCCCGGCGCCCTGTCTAGACACAAAGGACGTCGGGGGTGTTTCGTACGGGGTCTTCGAAGATCTGTGGACAACGCTCGGGGTCGGATCCGGCCTGTGGACAACTCCCGTCGGCGACGACACCGACGAACTTCTGTCGAGCAATCCACATCAGATGGGGATAGCTCGACAGAAGTCGTCACACCGAGGCATGACGAAGTCGCTCGATGAGACGTCAGTGGCGGGTCGCGCGCTCCAATGCGGCGCGAGCGCGGGCATAGCGATCCAGTTCCGCCTGGACCGGCTGCAACACGAGTTCCTTCGTCACACCTGCCACCGAACGGCGCAGCGCGGTCCGGGCAGCCCGTTCCCGGCGACCGGCTCCGACCACTACACCGATCCGGCTGAGACCGGCCAGCAGCAGCCCCGCCAGCGCGCCGCCCAGCACCAGCACGGTCGGTGCCGGCAGTTGCCCCCAGGTCACGTCCGGCAATGGCGGCAACCGCAGGTACGCCAGCACGAACGCCGACCCCAACCAGAGCAGACCGGCCACCACCGCGGCGAGCAGCACCCACTGCAGCACGCGGACCAGTTGCCACCAGCGGCGCCGGCGGTCGATGTCGAGATCGGTGCGAGCCACGGCCAGGTCCAGGGCATCCGCCAGTCGCGGCTCTGCGGCGCGTGCGGCATCCTTCACCGCACCGGCCCAGCCCCGCGACAGCCCGGTGGACGCCTCGTCCGCCAGCGCTCGCACCGCCGTGTCGACGCGGGCCGCCTGCACCCCGGATCGTGTCGGCAGGGAAGTCCGGCCGACCGCAGTCGGGTCGATCGCCTTCGGCTCCCCCTTGGCCGACAAGGACAGCCGGTCCAGGTGCAGCCGACGCAGCGGATCGGGTTTCAGCCGACCCACCCAGGCCACCACCGGCCAGCCGGTCGCGGCTGCTCCCCGTGCCCGCCAGGCATCGCGCACCGCACCGGCGACCACCTCCGCACCGGCCGCCTCGGCCATCGCCGTGTTCATGGTCGTGACGCTGCGCTTACTCAGTTCCGGTACGCCGACGGCACCCGAGGCCGTCGCCAGCCGGTCTGCAGCGGTCGCGACATCGGCGGACAGCCGCCGGGCGGCCGCCAGCTTGCCGGCCACCCGGTCCGCGATCAGTTGGCGGAACTCGACCAGCCCTTCCCCGGTTTCGGCCGAGACTGCCCGGATCTCGGTCCGGGTCAGGCCTTCGGAGTCCAGCAGCCGGCGCAGATCTCGCAGACAGGCCGTCCGCTGCGCCGGATCGAGCCGGTCGACCTGGTTCAGCACCACCACCATCACCGGCGCGTGCTGGACCAGCGGCCTGAGATAGCGGTCGTGCAGCACCGCGTCGGCGTACTTCTGCGGGTCGACCACCCACACCATCACGTCGACCAGCTTGACCATCCGATCCACCTGCAGCTGATTTCCCCGCTCGGTGGAGTCGTGGTCGGGCAGATCCAGCAGCACCAGACCGTTCAACGCGGTGCCGGCCCCGCCGACCGCACCAGGCCCCTCGACGCCAAGGGCATGCCGGCGGGACACCTGCAGCCAGTCGAGCAGTTCCTCGGTCGACTCGTCGCCCCAGGTCGCCGCCAGCGGCTCCGATGTGGTCGGCCGGCGGACGCCGACCCCGGCGAGATCGGTGCCCGAGATCGCATTGAACAGGGAGGACTTGCCCGAACCGGTCGCGCCGGCCAACGCCACGACCGTCGCCGATCCCGACAACGCCAGCCGTTGATCCACCTGGTGGGTCACCCGCCGCGCTTCGGTGACGACGTCTTCGTCGACTCGTCCTTCGCAGGCCTCGGCAGCCTCGGCCAGGGCACGCACCCGGTCGGCCAGACCCGCGCTCGGCTCCGCTGCCGCCTTGCGTCCGAAGAGTGCCATCAGCGGTACTCCTCCAGGGTCGGGTCGTCGGCCACCAGTTCGGCATCGACGATGTCCTCGTCCTCGTCGTGGCCGTACGGAACCTGCCGCACGGTCAGTCCTTGCGGTCCGGTCCGCGGCTGCGGGAGCGCGGGCAGGTCCGGCACCGGGGAGCCGAGACCGGCTGTGCCGGGAACCGAGCCGCCAGTGCTCGAGGCATGGTTCAGCGCCCCGGTACCCGACGTCCCGGGTCCGGTGGCAGCAACCGAGCCCAGTTCGGCCTCCGCGGCCGAGACCGCGGCGCGCAGTCGTTCGGCGGCTTCGGGATCGTCCAGTGTCTCATCGAGCAGCTGGTGATAGCGCAGCAACTCGTCCGACATCAACGCCTCGACCCGACTGTCCAGCTCGTCCTTGGCGGTCTTGGCTAGAGTCCGAACTGCCTGATCGCCGAAGACCCCTTCGAGGACCCGCTGCGCCAGCACCGACGTACCGCCGGCGATGCCGACTTCGGCACCTGTGACGCCGCCCGTCTGCGCGAACACCACGATCATCAACGCGACGCCGATGCCATTCACGCCGAGGGCCAGGAACCGGGCACGAGACCGCTTGCTCATCCCTGTGTCGGCGACCAACTCCAGCACCGCACCCTGCCAATCCCGGATCACCCTCGCCGCGCGCTCGTCGAAGTCGGCCGTCGCGCGACCCAGATCTGTCTGCGCCCGGCTCAGCAGTTGCCGACCGGCGCTGTTGGCCCGCCACGATGCCTCAGCTCGCTCCGCGGCCGCATCGGCTTCACTCCTGAGCAATGCCTCCAAGCCCGAGCCGACTGCGACCTTGAGGTCGTTCGCACCCGGAGGCTCGGCCTTGAACACCGAACCGATCTTGTCCCGCAGCCAGCCGATCTTCTCCTCGACCGCACGGAAGAACTCCCCGGTCCCGACGAACTCCTGCCAGCGGGCCAGCACCTCTCCCCGTAGCAGGGTGCCGTCCGCGGACTGGACGCCGACAGTGCGAACAGCCTCCGCATACGACTGGTCGGCCTCGGCGCGCAGCTGATCGAGGGCGGCGGTCTGTTCGTCGACGGCAGCAGCCAAGGTCGGACCACGGCGTACGACGGCGAGGATCGCGCCGTCCAGCGTCTGCCGGACCACCGCGACCCGGCTGGCCTGGTCGGCTGCGAGCCGCGCCAGCCAGGACCGGATCGGCTGGATCGCCGAAACCGGCAACAATCCCTCGGCGTCGACATCGGTCTCCGGGACCGCGAACAGCGGAGCCCTGCCGAGACCACGTTCCCCCATCAGCCGGCCCAGATGCGCCGGGACCTCCGCCATGGCTCGCGGCGGCACCCGGTCGAGGACGACCGCCACGGCTGCGCTGCGATCGGCGGCAGCGAGCAGGACGTCCCATGGCACGGCATCGGCATAGCGTGCGGCGGAGGTGACGAACAGCCACAGATCGGCCGCCGCAAGCAGCTGGGCAGCCAGCTGGCGGTTCTCGGCGACCACCGAATCCACGTCCGGTGCGTCGAGAATGGCCAGCCCGGGCGGGATGTTCGGCTCGACGACCAGCTGCAGGGACCGGGTGTCGCTGGTGGCCCCGGACGAGCGAGCCAGGCCGGGCAGGATTCGCTTGTCGGTGAACCAGGTCGCATCGTCGGGGTGATGCACCAGGACCGGCGCGCGCGTCGTCGGTCGGATCACGCCGGGAGCCGATACCCGACGACCGACCACAGAGTTCACCAGGGTCGACTTGCCGGCACCCGTGGAACCCCCGACGACGGCCAACAGTGGCGCATCGATCGTCGCCAATCGCGGCAGGATGTAGTCGTCGAGTTGTTTGGCCGACTCCGACGCGACCTGTCGCTGCTCCGTGACTCGAGGCAGATCGATGGGCAGCCGCACGGCGGCGAGGGCGTCCCGCAGGTCACGCAGCGCCGCTTCCAAATCAGCCACCAACACCTCCTGTTCCGCCCACATCGGCGAAAGCGCGACCTGATCAGATCACTGACCGGGCGGCTTCCAGGTGGGGTCGACCTCGGAGTAATGGATAGCAGCCTGCCCCGGCAAGCCCGCGACCGGGTGGCTCTGCGGCGGCGGCGCGGGATAATTGCCGCCGAGCCCGGCGGGACCCGGGAACTCCGCGGGAGCGTACGCGAGTGTCGCCGGGACCGACCGTCGCCGCCGGAGGGACGGGTAGGCCGCCCGAGCTGCCGGCTCGACGACCGCCAGCCCTTGCAGGGCGTACATCCGGTGCAGCAACACCTTCTCCCGGTCCGCCCCCGCACTGTCGATGATGCCCCGCACCATCGAATCCCGCAGGTACGCCAACTCGGTCGCCGACCGTTGCATCCGTACGGTGGCGACGAAAACATTCCAGCCCAGGAATATCGACTGCCACAGCGCCCGGCCCCGGGTCCGCAGTCTCGCCAGGACCATCGGGTCGGTCTCGGGCAGCCAGCCCAACCGGGCGTACTCCGCGAGCCGGGTCCGGATCAGCAGGCCTTCCCGCAGAATCTGCCGAATGAGGAAGATCACCATGCCGAGCACCAAAGGGATCGCGACCAGCAGATAGATCAGCAGCAGTTGCCTGCCCTGGAGCAACGACGCGGAGGCGTTGAAGCACATGTGGAGGAATGCCGCCGCCACGAAGCCCGCGAGCGGCGCGACCACCCGAACCACCTTGCTCTTGGACCGCACCGCGACCGCGAGCCCGATCCCCGTCATCGCGGTGAACAGCGGGTGGGCGAAGAAGGTCATCACGCCGCGCAGCATGAACAGGTCCTGGATCGCGTCGAGAGGCGCAACCTCGCCGAAGGTCCGGGCCGCATACCGATAGGCCCGACCGTAGTAGAGGATGTTCTCCACGAAGGCGAATGCTGCCCCCGACAGCCCGGCGAGCACTATCCCGCTGACCCGGCTGACCCACTGGTAGCGCATCAGGATGACCAGCCAGAACAGTACGGTGCCCTTGGCCGCCTCCTCCACGAATGGCGCCACGTAGATCGCCGCCCGTGCGCCGGTGGCTGGATCACCGTCGCCGACGATACTGAGGTGCGAAGCGGCCCAGGTGTTGACTTGCGCCGAGACGAGTGTCGCGACACAGCCACCCCAGCCGAAGGTCATCAGCCAGACCCAGAAGCGCTGCGGTCGGAAACGGTCTGCCCACAAGAACAGCAACGACAGCGGGATGGCCGTGATGGCGGCATAGCGCGCGGCGATCGGGATCGCCTCGGTGCCCAGACCTGGGATCAGACCGCCCGGCACCTGCCGATCGGGGACCACCTGCCGATAGAGCAGCACGAGGCACACCGCGTACGCGAGGAGCATGGCTACGCTGAGCCAGACCAGCGGGGTGCGCAGGATGCGCTTCGGAAGCGGCTCGGCGGTGTTCGGCTCCGCCGGGATGTTGTTGCGACGACGTGCCTTGCGCGCCGCGTCGATCGGATCGACGGGCTTGGGAGACTTCCGGAGGCGCTTCTTGCCGGCGCCGGGACTCGGCTGGCCGGTGGTAGCCGGCGAAGGACTCCCCTGCCGCCCGGGCTCGGCGGTGGCTGTCGCGCTCACGGCTGTGCTCGCGCTCGCAGGGGTGGCCGACATGCGGGCCAGCGTACCTGCGGTCCGGACCGCCACAGGTCGACTTCGCGGTAGCTGCAGCCGCCGCGAAGTGAGCTTCGGACAACCTTCTCGCGCGCAGGTGACTCAGCGGGATGGTCCGGGTTGGCAGGTCAGCGGATGGCCCCGGCAAGGAATGGCGTGATGACGGCCAGGAACCCTCCCGGCCGCTCGGCATGCACACAATGGCCGGTGTCGAGCGAGGTGAAGCTCCCCCGCGGGATCAGCGCGGCGAGTTCGGCGAGACGATCCTGCGGCAGATGCGACCGCGCACCGCCGACCACGAGGGTCTGGGCCCCGATCTCGGCGGCGTAGTCGCGCCAGGACGGATCCGGGTCGTTGCGCCAGGTGCGCACCGCGGCGACCGCTGCCCAGTCGGTCACCTGACCGGGCTCCGGGCCGTCCGGGATCTCCCACCGCGGGCTGGCCGGGGCGACCGGCATGTCCTCCAGCACCAGGGCGCGTACCCGCTCGGGATGAGTGGCCGCCAGCAGATATGCCACCGCACCGCCCAGCGAGTGCCCGATGACGACTGCCGCAACCACACCGAGGGCGTCCATCATCTTGAGCACGTCATCGCGGAAACGGGTCAACTCGTACGAGTCCGCCCAGTCGCTCTGCCCGTGACCACGGGCGTCCAGCGCGATGACCCGGAACCGCTCACCGAGCACCGGCCCGACCAGCGCCCAATCATCGGCGGCGCCATCCAGACCATGCAGCAAGATCGCCACCGGACCGTCGGCACGGCCCCATTCCCGATAGCCCAGGGTGGGCCCACCTGAGACGGTCAGTTGATTTCTCACCACTGTGGGCGCGACGGTCATAAGGGGAGGTTACCGAGTCCGAAACCGAACTATGATGCCGGTCCCGGCCCTCGTAGCTCAGCGGATAGAGCAGGAGCCTTCTAATCTCTTGGTCGTAGGTTCGATTCCTACCGGGGGCGCTGGCTGTCGTCACTCGCTGTGCTGGTCCCGTGCTCGCTGCTCCGCTGCGCGCCGATTGGTTCCGTCTTCCTTCGTCGATCGCAGACGATGAAGCGTTGTCTGCTCTCTCCTCAGTCCAGACGGAACCGGGCGCTTCGCTGCGCGGTCGCTCGCAGGGGGGCTCGCTCGCTTGCGCTCGTTCGGGCGTGATCACCGTACGATGGTCCGGCTATGCAACCAGACCCTGCCGAGACCTTCAGTTGGCGGCAGGTGGCGATTCCGGTCTATGGGCCGACCTTGCTGGTGTCGATCGGGGCCGGCGCGATTCTGCCCCTGGTCGCTCTCTCGGCCCGCGGACTCGGCGCAAGCCTCGGAGTGGCCGCGCTGGTCGTCGCGATGCTCGGGATCGGGCAGTTGCTGGGCGATCTGCCGGCGGGCGCATTGGCGGCGCGGATCGGTGAGCGGCGGGCGCTGATCCTGGCGTGTCTGATCGACGTGTGTGCGCTGATCGGGGCGTACCTGGCGCCGTCGGTAACCCTGCTCTCGGCAGCCGTGTTCGTCGCCGGCCTGGCCAATGCCGTGTTCAGTCTGGCCAGACAGACCTATCTGACCGCCGCCGTACCGCTACGCGTCCGGGCTCGGGCGATGTCGACGCTGGGGGGCGTGTTCCGCATCGGCAGCTTCATCGGACCGTTCGTCGGCGCGATCATCGTCACGCACATCAACATCGCGAGCGCGTTCGTCTTCGCGGCCGCGATGAGTCTGGTCGCCGCCGGTCTGGCGGCCCTGCTGCCCGACCTGGCTCCTCCGGAGAGCCGATCCGATGGTGCCCGTGTCGACCCTAGGAGCGCTGGCCAGGCGCAGCCGACCGTGCTGTCGGTGCTCGCGAAGCACCGGCGCATCCTGCTGACGCTGGGCACCGGCGTACTGGTGCTCTCGGCCGCCCGTGCGACCCGGCAGGCGATCATCCCGCTGTGGGCCGAGGCTCAGGGGCTCGATGCGGCGACCACCAGCGTGATCTTCGGCATCTCCGCGGGAGTCGACATCCTGCTCTTCTATCCGGGAGGCGCGATCATGGACCGGTACGGCCGCGCCGCGGTGGCCATTCCCGCCATGATCACGTTGGGCGTCGGTTTCGTCGTGCTGCCCCTCAGCCATACGGCGCTGACGGTCGGCGCGGTCGCCTGTCTGATGGGGCTGGGCAACGGCATCTCCTCCGGCGTGGTGCTCACCCTGGGGGCCGATTCGGCACCGGTCGAGGGACGTTCGCAGTTCCTCGGTGGCTGGCGGCTGTGTGCCGACCTGGGCAATGCGCTGGGTCCGCTGACCATCGGCGCGATCACCGCCGTAGCCACCTTGGGGGTCGCAGCGGTCGCGATGGGAGTGACCACCTGGCTCGGCGCCGGCTGGCTGGCCAGACACGTACCCGTAAGATCACAGCGGTGAGCGACGAACTGGTCTGGATCGACTGCGAGATGACTGGGCTCGACCTCATCAACGACGCACTGATCGAGGTCGCCGCAATCGTGACCGACGGCGAGCTGAATGTCCTCGGCGAAGGCGTCGACGTCGTGATCAGACCGTCGGACGAGGCGCTGGCACAGATGGGCGACTTCGTCCGCAACATGCATCAGACGTCCGGACTCCTCGAGCTGCTCACCGACGGCATCTCGATGCAGGCTGCTGAGCAGCAGGTCCTCGACTACATCCGTGAGTACGTACCCGATAGCCGCAAGGCTCCGCTGGCCGGCAACACCATCGGTACGGACCGGGCTTTTCTGGCCCGGGACATGCCTGCGCTGGAGAGCCACGTGCACTACCGCAACGTGGACGTGTCGTCGATCAAGGAGCTGGCGCGCCGCTGGTACCCGCGGATCTACTTCAACACCCCGGCGAAGTCCGGCAATCACCGGGCCCTCGCCGACATCCGGGAGTCGATCGAAGAACTCCGCTATTACCGCGAGGCGCTCTTCGTTCCCTTGCCCGGGCCCGACTCGGCGACCTGCAAGGAGATCGCCGCGAAGCACCAGGGCACCCTGACCCGGCCTGCTGCCGGTCCGACCGACACCGCCGACCCGGGAGTCACCAGCATCGAGTGAGCCTGGTTCTGAACTCGTTTCGTCCAGACCGCCCTTGACCGCTATGCTTCACGTCGCTGTTGACGCGGATGCGTCAGCCGCAATGGTGGGTGTAGCTCAGCTGGTAGAGCACCTGGTTGTGGTCCAGGACGTCGCGGGTTCGAGTCCCGTCACTCACCCAGCGTCCAGCCCCAGCATCTCGATGCTGGGGCTGGACTGTCTTTCACATTTGCCCAGGTCAGAAGGTGTTTCCGACGTGGTGCGCAATGGTGATCGCCGTGCCCGGACCGACGTCGTCGAGGTCCGCGACCCCGCCTTCGTGGTGCGCGATGGTGATTTCGGTGTCTCGTGGCGATGTGCCAATGATCGGGCGAGTGTCGTATGCGCGACGCCAAGTCCGCGGGCGATCTCTCTGACGCTTGCTCCCTCGCCTGTCGCGACCCGAGCCGCACGTATCTCGTCGTCGTTCAATGCCCGGAGCCAGATGCGCGTGTCAACGCCAGCGGCGATGAGCCGCTTCCGAACCGTCTGGGCGATCGACCGCCGGCGCGGGGTCGTCAACCACTCGGTCGTTCATCGCTCCATTCTTCCCGCGTGCTGCATGCCGGTCGAGCCTCGGAGAGTGTCGGACCCTCCGCCTACGGTCTGAGTCATGCGAGTCGGCGTCTACATCGACGGGTACAACCTGTACTACGGCGGTCGAGGGCTGTGCGGCCGCTCGACGCCCGGCTGGCGCTGGCTCGACCTGAAGGCGCTTGCCTCCGATCTCGTCGCGACCCAGTCCCGCTGGCAAGCCCCGATCATCGAGACGGTCACCTACTGCACGGCACGCGTGAGCGGAGCAAGCAACCCCATCGGTCAACGAGAGCAAGACGTCTACCTCCGTGCGCTGGAACGCTCCGGCTCGGCCACTCGTATCAGCTACGGCAATTACGTGGCACGGGTTGCCACGGCACCGCTCGCGACCGCTGGCCGGAATGGCAAACCGGTCATCAGTCATCCCCAGTGGCCGCTGATGGTGCAAGACGGAGCCGCGCAAGACGTCCCTGACGCTCGGTTCATGGCATCCGTCGCACGCCGAGAAGAGAAGGGCTCCGACGTCAACGTCGCCTCCCACCTACTCATCGATGTGCTCACCGTGGCGGTGGACGCTGCCGTGGTGATCTCCAACGACAGCGACCTGGCTTACCCCATCACGTTCGCACGAGATAGAGTGCCGATCGGCCTCATCAACCCCACCAAGGGTTACCGTGCAGGCAAGCTCGCCGGCGAGCACACCGGCGGCGTCGGCAACCACTGGTGGTACCAGATGCAGCCCTCCGACTGGTACGCCCACCAGCTGCCGCCCACCATCGGCCCGCGCATCATCAAGCCGCTAGAGTGGTAGCCGGTGCCGGCGCGCTGCTACACTTGAACCACACCACCCGGCCCCTCTGGGGCCGGGTTTTCCTCGTTTCGGAAGGTCTAATGCGGTTCGAGCAACTTTCGCTGCTGGACGTCCCATTCGCCGAGGTGCGTCAGAACGTATCGGTCACCGTTGACGTGGATCAGATCCTTGGCGTCGAGCGTGTTCAGGGTGCGCCTCAGGTTGGCGCGCATCGCTGCCCTCGCCCAAGAATTCAACTCAGTGAAAGTGACACCCTCTGTCGCGCGTCAGTAGAGCAGGGCGAGCATGTGGTCCGATGCTAGGGACAGCGAGCAGAAGCTGACGACGAGCCACTTTCAACTCATGCGCTGATCGCGGATGCCTCGACCAGGGCGCGACGTATCGCCTTCCGATCCACTCCCATGCTCTGCGCAATCGCCCGCATCGAGACGCCGCCCAAGTGGAGCTTCACGGCCTCCGCCGCCTCATCGACTCCCAACCCCGGACGACGCCGCGCCACCCGGCGGCGGGTCAGGTGCGCCGACACCGTGGCCCGGTGCACGCCGTACCGCTCGGCCAGCTCATTAGCACTCGCTCCAGCGAGATAATCGTCCACGAGACGATCGAGCGCCAGTAGGCCTCGTCAACCCCGCGAGGGGCTACCGTGCGGGCAAGCTGACCGGTGATCCCACTGAAGGTGTTGGCAATCACTGGTGGTACCAGATGCAGCCTTTCGACTGGTACGCACACCAGTTCCCGGCGAGTATCGGCCCGCGCATCACCAACCTCGAGAGTGGTAGCCAGAGTCGTCGCGCTGCTGGACTCGATTCATACCACCCGGCCCTCTGTGGCAGGGTTTTCTCGTCCCTGCCACCGGTTGCCGATCTCGCTGCGTGCGGGAGTCCACCGATCGCCTCGGGCCGGCCTGGGTCAGCCGCGCGGCCGATGGACGGTGTCACGACTTCTTCTCAGCCCAGATGGCGGCCGCGCCGCCTCGCTCTCGGTGCGCCGGTGGGCTGCTCCTGCGGCGGCTATCGCCGACAAGGCAAGTGCCGCGGCAATCCCGAAGACGGCCGGATAGCTGACGGCTGCGAGAACCCCGCCGCCAAGGCCGGCGACGACGATCGCGAGGTCGAAGAACGAACTGACGGCGCCGAGCGTGGCGCCCCGTTCGGATTCCGACGCACTCGCCACGGCAATGACAGCCAGAGACGGGTAGAGCAGGGTGAAGCCGCCACCTGCAATCACGGCGCCCGCGCCGGCAAGCCACACGTTCTGCGCCACCGCGATGAAGGTCAACCCGAACGCTTCCAAGCCACCGGCGACGATGATGAGCCGGAGCGGTCCGAACCGATCGGCCAGGCCGCTCCCGAGCATGCGTACGACGACATAGGCCGCTGAGAACAGGCTCACCAGCATGGCGCCGCCGCCGACTCCGCGTTCGGCCATCGCCAAAGTCCCGAAGCTGACCACGCACGCATACCCGAAGCCGCCGGCCGCCAGGGCAAGTCCCGGCAGGATCGCAGCCCGCGGTAGCAGTCGGGTGGACACGTCGGCATCGGCGTGCCGGCCTCCGGGAAGGGTGATCAGCACCAGCAGCGCGAACCCCGACATACCCGCCGCCGCGGCCCAGACCCAGGGGTAACCGGCACCAAAGACCGCGTCGCCGATAGCAGGGCCAATGGCCAGACCGCTCCACATCGCGAGACCGTACGTACCGATCATCCGGGCGCGCCGTTGCGGGGATGCCAGCGAGACGGTCCAGACCGCACCGGCCGTCATCACCAGCGCTTCCGCGGCTCCGATGGCGATCCGGACGACAAGCAGCCCGGGCTCGCCGAACGGCAGAGCGTAGGCGGCGGCAGCCAGGGTCGCCAGCGCGGAGCCGACGATCATCGTGCGGCGTGGGCCATGGCGTTGGGCGAGGATGCCGGCGACCGGCCGCACCAACATCGCCGCGACGGCCGCAATAGCGAAGGCGGCGCCGACCAGCGCTGCCGATCCCCCGATCACGTTGGTCACCAACCAGGGAACCACCGGCACCACCACTCCGAAAGCGGCGAAGTTGGCGCACACGCTGACGAAGATGCCGGCGTAGGTGAACACCGGACCGTGGCCAGTAGGCGCCGGTCGACCGCTGCTTACTGCTGTCCTTCCGAACATGACAACTCCTTCGCGAACCATGTACATACCGTCAAACATTCTTTTGATGGTATGCCTCAGTGCTAGGGTTGGCAAGGTCAGGCGAGGACGGGAGGGAGGCGCAATGGTGACGGTGCAGGCGCCCGACTTCGCATCGTTGGTTGGTGGCGCGGTCTGCTTGGACTTCGCCAACACGGTTGGCCCACGACGGCCTTCGCCAGAGGATCGTCCGACCGACCACATCCCTGATGTCCAGCGATTACTTGGCTGGGCGGCACATGTGGGCTTGCTGACCGGGCAGCAAAGCGCGGTGCTGAGCAGATCTGCAGACCAGGATCCGGAGAGCGCGGCGGCGGTGCTGGGCGACGCACGATGGCTACGCGAGGCGATCTACGACGCGTTCTCCGCTGTGGCCGATGGTGCACAAGCGCCGCAGGTTGCACTCGACGCCATCCAGTCCGCCTATCTGACCGCACTGAGTCAGGCGCGCCTGACCAGGGTCTCAAGTGGACTGGGCTGGGAATGGCCCAACAGCGACTCATTGGAACAAGTGCTCTGGCCGATCGCGCGGTCAGCGGTGGATCTTGCGTTATCCGACCAACTTGCCCGAGTACGCCGCTGTCCGGGGGACGACGGCCACTGCGGCTGGCTGTTCCTGGATCTCAGCAAGAGCGGCACTCGTCGTTGGTGCAGCATGCGGACCTGCGGCAGCCGCGTGAAAAGCCGCCGCCAGGTCGAACGACTGCGAACAGCTCGGGCATCCAACCCGCACTGAAGTGGTCACCGGGCCACCCGGCTGGGAGTGTCAATCCTCGCCGGCACCGTGCGGCGCAGAACTCACCTCGAGTAGAGCTGCCACATGCTCAGTTCGGTGTCGTGATGGTGAAGGTTGGCGACGGCTTGGTCGAGGTTCCGACGCTCGGTGAGGTCGTAGAACAGGGAGACGGGAGCAAAGTAGCTCGCGTAGCCGAAGGGCGCTCCGGCGGGCGCGATGTATGCGGAGGCTCCGCAGTCTGGGCTTGGGCCATTGCCGGATGCCCGGTCTCACAACCGGTGGCGATGACGATCCGGTCGTCGTCAAGGCGGCTCACGATCGGTCCCTTCAGAGGCGGGTTGAGCGGGTCGGAGTTCCAGCTCTCATCGAATCTGCGAGCCGGCTGATCGAGCGACCGGCGGCCAGGAGCGGCTCCGGGCTGCGCTGGGCTCGGGCGAGGATGAAGGCTCCTTCGAGTGTGGCCAGGATCGCGATCGCCAGATCGTGGGCATCGTCAGGGTCGTCGACGGCCTCGCCGCACCATGAGGTCAAGCCGTCGGTCCAGGCCGTGAACACGTCCGCGGTTGCCTGCCGCAGGGTCTCGTTGGTGCTGGCGACCTCCAGGGCGACGGTCGCGATCGGGCAGGCATCCGCGGAGTCGGCGGCGGCCAGGTCGGCCGCCGCCTGAGTGAACACGGCGCGGAGGGCATCGGCCGGATCGGTCGGTCCGTTCCGCAACAGACCCAGCACCATCGCACCGTACGCAGCGCCGCTGGTTCGGATCGACTCGTCGGCAAGGGCCTCTTTGCCGGCGAAGAAGTGGTAGATCGAGCCGATCCGCGCCCCGGACTGACCGGCGATCTCCTGAAGTCCGGTGGCGGCATAGCCCTGACGTCTCAGCAGAGTCCCGGTCGCGGTCAGGATCCGTTCGCGCGTGCCGGCCGCTGCTTCATTCATGCTGCCCCTTCGCTCAGATGTCCGGATCATGATAGGGCTGTCTTGAACGACCATTCAAGGAGACTCATATGGTCGAGATCGCGGACTCCGGGACCTTGATCCCCGAGGATCAGCCCGAGCAGCTTGCTCAGGTGCTCCGCGAGTTCGTCGGCACTCCCCTCAGGTCGGCAGGAGACGGCCCGGAAAGAGTCGTAGCGCGGCGGCAGGTTCCGGGCGAGTAAGTCGCTTCACAGATTGATTGGTGCGCGTTGTCGGATTCCCGGGGACTTCGATCGTCGTCCTTGTATAACCGTCGATAAGGAGAACGATCATGAAGTACGCACTGTTCATCTGCGCCGATCCCACCGGGGAAGCGACCGATGAGGATCCCGAGTTGTGGGTGGAGACCTGGAACGGCCGCGGTGTCCGGATCGAGGGCATGCCGTTGAAGGACCCCGCTGAGGGCAAGACGATCCGGGTCCGCCGCGAGGAGGTGCTGGTGACCGATGACCCCTTTGCCGAACTGGCGGAGTTCATCGCCGACTACGACCTGATCGATGCCTCGGACCTGGACGAGGCGATCGAGGTGGCCAGCTCACATCCGATGGCGACCGCGGGCTGCATCGAGGTGCGGCCGGTCGGGTCGATCGATCTGGGTCCGGGCACAGAGAACGTCCCGCACGACGGCGACATGCCGGCGTCGCGGTTCCTCGCGCTGTTCCGGGAAGACCCCGAAGCCGCCGCCTACACCGCGGAGCCGGCGGATGTCGCCGCTTGGGTGCTCGAGGGCAAGGCGTCCGGCCGGTACCTGGGCGGGGAGCACCTGGCCACGGTCGATGCCGCCACGACCGTTCGGGTGCGCGGCGGGGAGCTGCAGCTGACTCCCGGCGGGTACGCCGACGTGCCGCAGTGGGTGTCCGGGTTCGTGTTCCTGGACGGTGACCTGGACGAGGTGACCGAGTATCTGGCCCGTTCGCCGATGTCCCGCGAGGGGATGGCCGAGCTGCGCGAGTTCTGGGAACTGTGATCGTGACCGGGCCGGCAGAGGTACGCGCGGCGCTCGCGGAGGCGTATCGCGACGAATGGGCGGTGGTGTTCGGCACGCTGGTGCGTCTGACGGGCGACTGGCAACTCGCCGAGGACTGCGCCCAGGACGCGTTCAGCGTGCCCTGCCGGCCTGGGAGCGTGACGGCATCCCACGTACGCCTGGTGCCTGGCTGGTCACCGCGGCCAGGCGGCGAGCGATCGACGTCCTGCGCCGACGGGGCACCGAGCGGGACAAACTCGCCCAGGTGGCCGCCATCGAGGCCACCCGCGAGCCGCCACCACCCGGCGACGAACGGCTGCGGCTGATCTTCACCTGCTGCCACCCGGCACTGCCACTGGAATCACGGGTCGCGCTGACGCTGCGGGCGGTCGCGGGACTGACCACGAAGGAGATCGCGCGCGCGTTCCTGGTCGGTGAGGACACGGTGTCGCAGCGCATCCTGCGTGCGAAGCGCAAGATCGCCGACGCAGGCATCCCCTACCGCGTACCGCCGGCGGGAGCACGACGGGACCGGATGACCGGGGTGCTCGCGGTGGTCTACCTCGTCTTCACCGAGGGATACGCCCCCAGCGACGGCAATGTCGTCCGTGACTCGTTGGCCGAGGAGGCGATCCACCTCGCCCGGCTGGTCGCCCTGGAACTGCCCGACGAGCCCGAGGCCCAAGGACTGTTGGCGCTGCTGCTGCTCCAGCACTCCCGCCGTGCGGCGCACCTCGACGAGGCGGGCAACCTCGTTCTGATGGACGATCAGGACCGCTCCCGGTGGGACGGCGCCATGATCGCCGAAGGTGCCAGTCTGGCGCGGGAAGCCTCGCGGGGTGGTGGGCCCTATGGGCTCCAAGCCGCGATCGCTGCTCAGCACGCCACGGCCGCAAGCACGGAAGCCACCGACTGGGCCGAGATCGTCCGGCTCTACGACCGGCTGCTCGCATTGCGTGAGAACCCGGTGGTGGCATTGAGCAGAGCCGTCGCCCTCGGCAGACGCGACGGTCCGGAGGCCACCCTCGCTGCCCTGGATGCGCTCGGCACACCCAAGCAGCTGACCGTCAACCACCTGCTGCCCGCGGTCCGTGCCGACGCCTTTCGCCAACTCAACCGAGCGGATGAGGCAATCGAGCACTATCAGCTCGCCCGCCAGCTGGCCCCCAATGCCGCGATCGCCGCCGAATACGACCGCCGTATCGCCTCACTCTCCCCTGGCGGCACGACTGGGATTACTTCGTGATGGGAATTTGACTCTCGTTCGAGCAGGCTCGGCGTGTCGCGCCAGATTCGGAGCGCGAAGGGAGACTCTCCAAGCACGAGCAGCCGTCGTTTCCGTTTGAGGGCTTGCACCCGCATACCCGCGAATGAGCCCGTCGGTGCTGGCGACCCGGACGGTAGAGTCAATACATGTCTCTGCTTGATCGCATCTCGATCGATCCGGAGGTCGTGCACGGCCGACCGGCAATTCGGGGCACCCGGATGCGCGTCAGCGATGTTCTTGCGCTGCTGGCCGCCGGTGCCGACGAACGCGAGATTCTAGAGGACTACCCATACCTGGCTGTCGAGGACATCCGAGCCTGTCTGGCGTACGCCGCAGCCCAGGCGGACCACGCGATCTTGATCGCTTCCTGACTTCATGCGGTTCCTGGTCGATGCGCAGTTGCCCCTGGCATTGGCTCGGCTACTGCGCAGCCACGGCCACATTGCCGAACACGTGACCGAGATCGGTCCCGGCGATGCTCCTGATCGGAGCCTCTGGCGGTACGCCTTGGACAACGGAGCGGTCATTGTCACCAAGGACGAGGACTTCTCACTCATGTTCGTCATCCGCGGCGAAGCACCGACGGTGGTGTGGGTCCGGATCGGCAACGCCCGCAGAGCAGCCCTGCTCACATGGTTCGAGCCATTGATCCCCCGGATCGTCGAACTGGTCGACAGTGGACAGAAGCTGATCGAACTCCGCTGACTACCGATTCCAGCGGCGAAGTTGATCGGTCTGCATCCGATGGTTGACCGCGGCCGCGATTCTGCGATGCCACCCATCGCCCGTGACGATGCCCGACGACGGAACCGTCAGGTCACTGTCGCGTAGGTCTCGCAGTCGCCAACAGTGCAACCCCGACCACGAGGCACATAGCGGCAAGCAGGACGAAGGAGAAGGCGAACGAGGTGCGGGTCGCGAGGGCGCCGATTGCCATGGCGCCAATGCCCGTGCCTGCATCGAACGCGACGTTCCACGCGGTGCTCGCGGTTCCCTTGGCCTGCTCACCCGCGAGCTCGAAGGCGCGTACCAGGGTGACGTTCTGCATGGTGCCGAAAGACGTACCGACCAGCAGCGCCCCCGCGACGAGGAGGACCTGACTGACGTTCCCGGCAGACCCCGCCATCCCGCCGGCGATGGCGACGAGCCCAAGCACGGCAATGCCGAGCGCGGGCACGATGAAGGTCTTCGCCCCGTGGCGGTCAGCCCATCCACCCGCGAGCCAGCGTGAGAACGCCGCGGCAGCGGTGAACACGAGCAGCGCGACCAGTGTGAGCACTGCCTCGGCCACGAATTGGGGCGCGAACGTCATGATGGCGCCACCCGAGCAGGTGACGGCGGTGAGCGCGACGATGGCCGGGAGGACCCGAGTGAAGGCCCGTCGACGGTCGATCATGCTGGGCGGCCCGGTCGCCACACTCGACGCATCGCGGGCCCGCCGCTCGATCGTCGCGCCTGCCGAGATGGCGAACGGGACGCCCACGATGGGAATCGCCGCAAGCACGAACGTCGTGGTGAAGCCGGCAGTCTCTGCGATCCAGGGCGACGCCGGCGTCAACACGAGTTGCCCTGCCGCCACCGCCAGTCCGTACGCTCCGACGGCCCGCCCACGGCGCTCCGGGGCAAAGAGCACCGCGACCGCGGACGCACCACACACAGTGATGATGCCGAAGCCTGTGCCACGCACTGCGGCGAGCAGGATGACGTGCCACGCCTTACCGGCGAAGATCTCCACCAGGGCCGGGACGCCAAGGAGCAGACAGCCGAGCACCAGGATGGCGCTCCAACCGATCCTCGATCGCACCCGCTCGACCACGAGCTGGGTGAGGATCGTGGTTGCCATCAGCACGGCGTTGGCCAGGCCGGCGAGGAACGGATTGCCACCCAGCGCTATGACATGCATCGGAGCGACGGGCATCAGCACGGCGAATCCGGCGAATGCCAGACCCGTGGTCAGCAGCAACCCGGGCATCCCCGGCTCGCGCCAGACGGTACGCGTCCGAGAACGCGAGTCGGCCATACGACCTCGTGCTTCCGTGATTCGTGTGCGTACGTCGTCCGAGCGCTGCCTCGCTACGACCCGGCCGGCCTCTGTGATCGGCGCGCCGACCCTACATCCTCATTGACACGACAAGTCGGCACGCTCGCCCGACCATCGACAGGGACAACTCCCGCCACCGATGCATCAGAAAGTGTCGGCGGCGGTCCGTATGGTCCGGGTATATGACCGACTCCTCACCTCCGGACCCGTCATCCTCAGGTCCCCCGGCCGGCCAACCCCACGATGGCTTGTTCAAGGCCATCCTGGGCAAACCCGAACACGCTGCGTCCGAGCTCCGCTCTGTCCTCCCAGCAGCGCTGACCAATCGGCTCGATCTTGATCGGCTGGAACGAGTCGACGGCAGCTTTGTCGACCAGGCATTGCGGCAGCAACACACGGACGTCTTGTTCCGCACGCGTCTCGACGAACGCGAGGCCTTGATCTACGTGCTGCTCGAGCATCAGTCCAAGCCCGACCACTGGATGGCCCTACGCATGTGCGGCTACCTCGTTCGGATCTGGAACCGTCATATCGATGATCATCCTGGCCAGAGACACTTGCCTCCGATCATTCCCATCGTCGTCTATCAGGGCCGCGCCGCCTGGACCTCACCCAAGAACCTCATCGACCTCATTGATGTCGATCAGGAGCTCGTTGCGCTGACCCCTGATTGCACGTACCTGCTTGACGATGTCCGCCGCCTGAACGTGCAGCAGTTGAGAGCACGGCCCCTGACCGACGCGGTTCGACTCACCTTCGTCTTGATGCGCGAAGCACCCGGCAACGAACATCTTGCTCAGGATCTGGAAGGTTGGCGAACCGATCTGCAAGGCATCGTCGAGGGCAAGCACCTGCCCGACCTGATCGCCTTGTGGACGTACGCTTTGTCCGTCAGCAATACGCCCGAACAAGAACTCACCGACTACCTCGCCCGACTCGGGCCTGAAGCGAAGGAGGTTGCCATGACCACAGCCGACCTACTCCGAGCAGAAGGTGAAGCGCGCGGACGAGCAGAAGGTGAAGCGCGCGGGCGCGCCGAAACACTGCTGGAGTTGCTCAGCATCAAGTTCGCCCAAGTCCCCGACGAGACGGAGAGAAGGGTCCGGACGGCGTCGTCGAACCAGTTGGAGGTCTGGACCCGACGGCTCCTGGCCGCCAGCACCCTGGACGAGATCTTCGCCTGACCGGGGCGCGGCCCCGGACACCCCCAGGATCGGTCCTACAGACGAGCCCCGACGAGTGCGGTCTCGGGCGGCGAAGCTGCGATCGTCTGCTCTGATTCGGGCTTCTTCTTACCTGGCCGGTTCGCTGCGGCCACCGGCACCACGCCACGCAGGCCGCCTCCCACCAGGCAGATCACATTCAGGATCGTCACCGGCATCGTCGGTCCGCCACGGCTGGCGATGTAGCGAGGCTGCCAGTCCGGCTTGAACCGGACCTTGAACTGACGTAGACCTCGGAAGTTGTAGAAGGACTCGCCGTACGAATGCAGAAAGTGTCCGACGCGTTCCCAGAACGGAGCAGCATCCTCGGTACACAAGCCCGACAAAGGCGCCATACCGAGACTGAAGCTCGAGTAGTTGTGCTTCTGAGCCCACAGCATCGATTCCACGAAGAGCTGGCTCATCACGGTCCGCGGCGTGTCACTGCGGCGACGCATCAGGTCGACTTTCACCTCGCCATGGCCACCGCTGGCCCACAGCGAGGCGAAGGCGATGATCTTGCCGTGCTGCCGGGTGACCGCGACCGGGAATCGCGCGACGTACTCCTCGTCGAACGTGCCGAGCGAGAACGACTTCTCCTTGACCCTCCGCGCGGCGAGCCAGGCATCGCTGACCTCGCGCAGCTCGGCGAGGACGGGACGGACGTTCTCGGGGTCCAACACCTCGACCTCGCACCCGAGCTTGACTGCCGCCCGCACCTCGGAGCGCAGCTTCGCTCGGTGACTCCCCTGCATGCTGAAGCCGTCCAGGTCGACAACCGCTTCCTCTCCCAGCTTGAGCAGTCGCAGCCCAACGCGCCGATAGCGCTCCGCGTTGTGTTCGCGTACGCAGTAGAACACCGGCCGCCCGGAATGCCGGTCGCACTCGGCGATGAACCGGGACAGCAGATCGTCGAACTCCTCGGGGGCACCGATCGGGTCGCCCATCACGACCCAACTGCGCCCGCAGAGCTGGAACATCAGGAAGGCGTTGCCGCCACCGGAGAAGAAGACGCGCTTGTCTCCGGTCCACAACAACGACGCGTCTCCGTGCTGGGCTTGCGCGACGAGGAGTCCGGCGCGCTGCAAGTCAGCGACATCAGCGACCCCGGGCCCGCAGCACTCACCGTGCCTCCGAGCGAACCGGGACACGCGCAGCCGAACCTTCGATCGAGTTCGCGCGTCTGCTCCCGGACCCTGATCGGGTTCGTCGGTCGACGCTGGCATCGGCGGCCCCTCCCTGTCTCAGCATCGTCGGTGTCAGCGACGTCCATTCTAGGAGGAATCGCGGACCAGAATCATCCGCGACTCGGCGGATCGGTGGCGTGAGGGCGGTCAGCGAAGCGGTTTGAGCGCCCACTCCAGGGCCAGCAGTTCGTCAAGTTGTAGTTGCAGCACGTTCGCCTGCTGCTCAGTCGGCACGAACTCGCCGTTCTCGTCGAGCCGCTGCTGCGGGAAGTTGATCTCGACACTGCCCTTGGTCATGACCATGCCGAGCGCTCCGACCACGGGCCGCAGCGCGGCCTGGGCACGAGTTCCGCCGGAGTTGCCACCCCAGTTCACGAATCCGACCGGTTTCCGGTTCCACTCTTCGTGCAGGTAGTCCAGCGCGTTCTTGATCACCGGGCCGAAGCTGTAGTTGTACTCCGGGAAGACGAAGAGGAAGGCATCGGCGGCACCGACCCGCTCGCTCCAGGCAATCGTGTGAGGCTTGGTGTACTGATGCAGTCGGGGGTGATTCGGCTCGTCCATGAACGGCAGCGCGATCTCGGCGAGGTCGGCGAAATCGATGTCGAAACGCCCGTCGGCTTCCGCTGCCCGCCTCACCCACTCGGCGATCCGCAGGCCCATCCTCCCCTCGCGAACGCTGCCAACAACAATCATGAGCTTCGGCACGAACTATCTCCATCGTCGTGAACTGATCAGTTATCAGCCGCGTGCAACACTGAACCGACAACTGTCATTCCACGGCGCGGGAGCGGCGAGAAGGCGACGCCAGCCGGCCGAGGTCTGAGTGCCTTCCTGGTTGCGGCGGGACCGGGCGGCGAGCGAGACGACGAACACTCCGGCGTACGTTCCGCCGAACGCGATGAAGCTGAGCGACAGCCCGTAGGGCAGGGTCGCGGCGATATCTCCGGACGCGATGAACATCCCGATCAACTGGGTGACGGCCATGCAGATCGCGGCAGCCAGAGGCGACTGCGCCACCGTGCATGGCGATCTTTGTCCTCCGATCGGAGGACAGGAGGTCCGCCCGGTCGGCGGTCCCGTGCGGCGGCGGATCTCGCGAGAGTGGAGACATTCCACTTCTCCGAGTACGCCAGGAGCGCCCGATGTCGCACTCACGAACCAAGGCCACCGGTCTCACGCTGGCCGGACAGATCGTGGCGGTCTCGATGACCACCATCGACCAGACCATCGTCGCCCTGTCCGCACCAACCATCGAGATCGATCTCGGTCTGAGTCACGACCTGATGCAGTGGGCGGTCAACGTCTATCTGATCGCCACCGCGGCCGCGTTCCTGCTCGGCGGCCGGCTCGCCGACGTGTTCGGACACAAGACGATGGTGCAGATCGGCATCGCCGGCTTCGGTGTCACCTCGTTGCTCTGCGGCCTCGCTCCGACCGGCACGTACGCAGCCGCCTGGCTGATCGTCGCCCGAGCCTTGCAGGGAGTCTCAGGAGCGATCATGTTCCCGGCCGCGATCGGCATCGTCGTGCAGACCTTCCCCCGTGCCGGCCGAGCGAAGGCGATGGCATCGTTCTTCGCCGTCACCGGTGCTATGACCGCGATCGGCCCGATCGCCGGCGGCTTCTTGACCCAGTGGACCTGGCGCAGCGTGTTCTGGGTCAATGTCCCGCTGGCGGTGGTCGCCTCGATCATCATCGCCGTCTCGGCAGCGCCATCGTCGCGACGCGACGAGCGGATCGATCTGCCCGGGGCGCTCACCATCGCCGCAGGTCTCGCCGCGATCGTCTTCGGTCTGCAGCAAGCGGGCAGCTGGGGCTGGACCAGCCCGTACGTCCTCGGCAGTCTGGCCGGCGGCGTCGTGCTGGTCGTCGCCTTCGCCCTGGTGGAGCATCGGACTGCCGAACCGCTGGTCAAGCTGGAGTTGTTTCGCGATCGCGGTTTCGTGATCGTCACCCTGGCCACGCTGTTCGCCTCGATGGCGTTCTTGTCCACCTTCTTCTTCCTCAGCGTGTACGGCCAGGTGTCCCTGCAGCTGACCGCGATCAACACCGGGCTGCTGTTCGGCAAGTTCTTCGTCGGCTTCGTGATCGCCTCGCAGATCGGTTCGCGGCGGTTCGACCGGGTCGGTGCCCGCTCGGTGCTGATCCTCGGCGGCCTGATCGGCGCGGCCGGCTTCGGCTGGCTCGCGGTCAGTGTCACCACCATCCCGGCCAACCCCGGTGCGGTGATCAACCCACAGACCTGGCCGATCATGCTGGCCGGTGCGGGCGTCGGCTTCATGATCAGCGCCGCCTCCACCGACGCCGTCAACCGGGCCATCGGCGCCTCGTACGGCGAGGTCACCGCCATCTCCCAGACGATGCGGAACTTCGGCTCGGCGCTCGGACTGGCGGTGTTCAGCACGCTGGTCACCGGAGTGCTGACCGACAAGCTGATCGCCTCCTTCACAGCCCTCGGCGCTCCCGCGAGCGTGGCCCGCGAGGTGGTCGGACGGATCAGCGGTGCCGAAACCGGGCATGGCTCGGGGTCGGCGGACTTCGGCCGACTCCCCGCCGCGGTCCAGCAGCAGTTCCTGCAGGCCGTCCATCAGGGGTATGCCGACGCGGTGGCCTGGGCATTCGGTGGTGCGGCGGTCGCCATGCTGGTGGTGACCCTGCTCGGGTGCTGCTACCCGAGGGGCGTGGTCTCAGCGGCGTTCGCCGACGATCACGCCACCGGTCATCATCGGGGCGACGCGACTACAGTCACGGCATGAGTGACGGCTACCGCCTGGATCCCCGGGCGGTGTCCTTCGGCGGCTGGTCACTCTTCTATCTGCTGGTCACCCTGGGCACGGTCCTGCTCGTGCTGGCCAACCCGACCGGCTCGACGATCAGCACCGTGATCTCCGCGGTGCTGGTCGCTGTGCTGCAAGGTCTCTTCTGGCTGCTCGCTCGACCCGAGCAAGCGGGAATCCGGGCCGACACCACCCGGGCCTGGGTCTTCGCCGGCCTCGCCGTCGTCGGTTTCACCGCCTGCGCCATCCTCAACCCCTGGTCCGCGCTGCTGCTGTTCGCCCTGACACCGCAGGTCTTCATGCTGCTCACCCCGCGCCCGGCAACCGTGGTGATCGTGGCCTTGAACGTGCTGCCGCTGCTCGGCCGGTTGCTGATCGAAACCCACACCGTCCGACAGGTCGTCCAGGATATCGGCAGCACGGCGTTCGTGATCACCTTCTCGCTGTTCTTCGCCAACCGGATCCTGAGCATCAGCAGGCAGAACGAGGAGCGGCGACGACTCATCGAGGAACTGCGCGAACGGGAGGCTGAGATCGCTGCGTTGTCGGCGGCTCGCGGGGCGGAAGCCGAGCGATCACGGATCTCCCGCGAGCTGCACGACACGCTTGCGCAGGGCTTCGCTTCGATCATCACGCTCGGTCATGCCGTGCTCGGCGAGTTGGACCGCGATCCCACCGGCGCACGCCGGCATGTGGAGCTGATCACCGAGAACGCCCGGGAGAACCTGGCCGAGTCCCGACGGATCATTGCCGCGCTCGGACCTGGCCGGTTGACCGACGCGTCACTGCCCGAGGCGGTTCAGCGAACCGTGGACACCTGGCGGGAGACGACCGGCACCGACGTACGCCTCACGGTCGACGGACAACCCGTCCCGACCGCGCCGGCCGTCGATGTCGTGGCGTTACGGCTGCTCCAGGAGGGTCTGGAGAACGTACGCAAGCACGCTCGGGCGTCGTCGGTATCGGTGGAGCTGCGCTATTCGGAGCAGGAGCAGGAGTCGGAGCTGGTGGTGGAGGTGCGAGATGACGGCGCCGGATTCGATCCCGCCGGGATCCAGGCAGGCTTCGGACTGGCTGGCATGCGATCACGGGTGGGTGAGATCGGCGGCAGCTTCGACCTGGTCAGCGCGCCGGGACGAGGCACCACGATCCATGCCGTCCTGCCGGTGACGGAGGTGGCCGCATGATCCGGATCGTCCTGGTCGACGACCATCCGCTCGTCCGGGAGGGCATCCGCGGCATGCTGGCCGGCTATGACGACATCGAGGTCATCGGCCAGGGCGCCAGCGGGCCGGAAGGTGTCGCGCTCGCCGCAAAGCTGCACCCCGATCTGGTGGTGATGGATCTGCGGATGCCGGGCGGCGACGGCGTGGCGGCGACCCGGGAGATCACTGCCGCCCGGACCGCCAGGGTGCTGGTGCTGACCACGTACGAGAGCGACGAGGACATCCTGCGGGCCATCGAGGCCGGTGCCGCGGGCTATCTGTTGAAGGACATCGCACCGGACGCACTGGCGAATGCCATCCGGGCGGCTACCCGCGGCGAGACCGTGCTGGCCCCGTCGGTGCAGTCGACCTTGCTGAGCCGGATGCGGCAGCCCGCTCCCCAGGTGCCGGCGCTCTCCGCCCAAGAGATCGCGGTACTGACCGGTGCGGCGCAGGGCAAGACCAATGCCGCCATCGGAACGTCGCTGCACATCAGCGAGACGACCGTGAAGACCTACCTCGGCCGGGCATACGAGAAGCTCGGGGTCGGCGACCGTACCTCGGCAGTCCGGAAGGCCATCGAGCTGCGCCTCATCGACTGACCGACTTCCCTCCCCGCCGGGGTCCCGGCGGGTGGTCGTAGGGTCGGTTTCATGAAGAAGCTGATCAATGACCCCGCCGCCGTGGTCACCGAGTCGCTGCGTGGTCTGGCCGCCGCTCATCCGAGTCTGCGGGTCGATCTGGAGCAGCGGATCGTGGTCCGCGGCGATGCACCGATCGCAGGCAAGGTCGGGTTGGTCTCGGGCGGTGGCAGCGGGCACGAGCCGCTACACGCCGGTTTCGTCGGATCGGGCATGCTGGACGCCGCCTGTGCGGGCGAGATGTTCACGTCGCCGGTCCCCGACCAGGTGGTGGCAGCGACGACCGCGGTGGACGGCGGCGCCGGCGTACTCCACATCGTGAAGAACTACACCGGCGACGTGATGAACTTCGAGCTCGCTGCC
Organism: Microlunatus sp.; assembly: GCA_047605905.1. Taxonomy (GTDB): domain Bacteria; phylum Actinomycetota; class Actinomycetes; order Propionibacteriales; family Propionibacteriaceae; genus Microlunatus. Next base: position 26,314 of record JASGEZ010000032.1, on the reverse strand, counting down.
GAGTTGGCCGCGGCCGAAGGGATCGAGATCGAGGCGGTGATCGTCGACGACGATGTCGCCGTTCAGGACAGCACCTGGACCGCCGGTCGCCGCGGGGTCGGTGTCACGGTACTGCTGGAGAAGATCGTCGGAGCCGCTGCCGATGAGGGTCGCGAACTGGCGGGATGCGCCGAGCTGGCCCGTCGGATCGTCGCGAACGGTCGCAGCATGGGCGCGGCGTTGACCAGCTGTACGGTCCCGGCGGTCGGCAAGCCCACGTTCGAACTTCCCGAGGGCGAGATGGAACTCGGCGTCGGGATCCATGGCGAGCCCGGTCGCGACCGGGTGCCGCTGGCGCCGGCCAAGGAGGTGGCGCGGATGCTGGTCGAGCCGATCCTCGCCGACCTCGACTTCACCGGTCCGGACGGGGTGATCTGCTTCGTCAACGGACTGGGCGCGACGCCCCTGATCGAGCTCTATCTGATGTACGGCGAGGTTGCCGACCTGTTGGCCGGCGCCGGAGTCACGATCGCCCGGTCGCTCGTCGGGCCGTACATCACCAGTCTCGACATGGCCGGTTGTTCGGTCACCCTGCTCCGAGCGGACGCCGAGATCCTCCGGATGTGGGATGCCCCGGTGAACACTCCGGCTCTGCGCTGGGGCGTGTGAGGTGTCCGCAGCGATGGATTCGGCCGCGGTATGCCGGTGGCTCGCTGAGTTCGCCCGGCTGATCGACAGTCATGCGACGGAGCTGACCGAGCTGGATGCGGCGATCGGCGACGCGGACCACGGCACGAATATGCAGCGCGGGACTGGCGCCGTTGTCGAAGCGCTGGCCGAACTTGGGCCGGAGACAGGTGTCGGCCCGCTGCTCAAGACCACCGCCATGACCCTGATCAGCAAGGTCGGCGGGGCTAGCGGTCCGCTGTACGGCACCTTGTTCCTGCGGATGTCCACCGCCGTCGGCAATGCCGCCGATCTGGACGGAGCCGCCTTTGCGTCGGTCTTCCGGACCGGGGTCGAGGGTCTGGCCGCACGGGGTAAAGCGGCGCTCGGCGACAAGACCATGTACGACGCTCTTGCCCCCGCCTGCGACGCCATCGAGGCCGCGGTGGCCGCCGGGAGCGAGCTGGGAGCCGCGCTCGAGTCCGCCGTCGCCGCGGCTGAACAGGGCCGCGACGGCGTCACTCCGTTGGTGGCGCGAAAGGGCCGGGCCAGCTATTTGGGTGAACGCAGCGCCAACCACCAGGATCCCGGCGCGACCTCGGCAGTCCTGCTCCTCCAGGCTGCCGCAACTGCCCTCACCCCTTCCGCTGACGGATAGCCATGGTCGGGATCGTCGTCGTCTCGCACAGCCGAGCGCTGGGCGATGCGGCAGTGTCGCTGGCTCGGGAAATGGTCCCCGATGCGGCGGTCCGGATCGAAGTTGCCGCGGGCTTGGACGACGGCACGTTCGGCACCGATGCGGCCGCCATCGCCGAGGCGATCACCGCTGCCGACGACGGTGCCGGCGTACTCGTCCTGATGGATCTCGGCAGCGCGATCCTGTCGGCCGAGCTGGCGCTGGAGTTCCTCGACGACGAGCTGCGGGATCGGGTCGAACTGTCTCCGGCACCGCTGGTCGAAGGACTGCTGGCCGCCACCGTGGCGGTCGCTGGTGGCGGCGATCTGACGGAGGTCTCGGCCGAGGCCAGATCTGGGCTCGCCGGGAAGTCGGCGCAGCTGGGCGCTCCCCGAGATCTCGCCGAGCCCGTGCCCGCTGGGCCCGAGCCGGCTGACCCGAGACCGGCGGCGATCATCAGCCGATTCGTGCTGACCAATCGACACGGGCTCCATGCCCGCCCGGCGGCACGGCTCGCTCGGTTGGTCGCCGGGCTGGACGCCGACGTGAGAATCCGGAATCTCACGGCCGGTAAGGACTGGGTGCCGGCCAGGAGTCTGTCTCGGTTGACGATGCTCGGCGCCCTGCGGGGGCACGAACTCGAACTGTCGGCGACCGGACCGGATGGACAAGGTGCCGTCGACGCGGTCCTGGCCCTGGCCCAGGAGGGTTTCGGCGAGCCGACGGATCAGCTCGCCGCGTTGACAAGCACCCAGCGCAGCCCGGTCTCGTCAGTCTCCGGCGCCGAAACAGACGCAACGCCCCACCAGTCCGATCGGACCGTGCTGGCTGGTGCACCCCACAATCTGCGCGGCAGACCCGCCGGTCCGGGCATTGGCATCGGTCCTGCCCGGATCCAGGCTCCGGGACCGGTTGAACTCCCCGATCGTCCCGTCGGCTCGCCCACCGAAGAGCAGCATCGACTGGACCGCGCACTCGCCGCTGCTACTCAGGAACTGCAGCTGATGCTGTCCGGCGCCGCCAACAACCTCGGCGCGGCCGAGTCAGCGATCTTCGAGGCTCACCTGGCACTCATCGACGATCCCGAACTGCTCACGACCACGGCCGAAGCCATCGCCAACGGACGATCGGCCGAAGCCGCCTGGATCTCAGCCACCGGAAGCATCGCGGAGACGATCGCGCAGCTCGACGACGAATACCTGCGAGCCCGGGCAGCCGATGTCCGGGAAGTGCAGGACCACGTGCTCCGGGCCTTGAGCACGACCGTCAACCTGCCAGCCGCTGCCACGCCGGGAACCGACAATCAGCACCCGGAGTCCGCCGACGAAACGACGGAACCCGGCGTACTCATTGCAGCCGACCTGACCGCCGCGCAAGCGGCCCAGTTGGACCCGGCGACCATCAGCGCCGTCGTACTCGCCGAGAGCAGTCCGGCCTCCCACGCTGCCATCCTGGTCCGCGCCCGAGGCATTCCGCTCGTGGTTGCCGTCGGCCCACGACTGTTGTCGATCACCGATGGATCAGAGGTCGTGGTGGACGGCACCAGGGGCGAGGTCTGGATCGAACCGGATGCCGAATCCCGTCGGTCATTGCTGGATCGAGCGCAGCGGCAAGCCACTGAGCGGGACCGGGCGATGCAGTCGGCCAAGCATCCGGCCCGCACCACCGACGGTCTCCAGATCCTGGTCGGCGCCAATCTGGGTTCGCTCGCCGATGCCCGAGCCGCAGCCGATGCGGGGGCAGACCTGGCCGGTCTGGTGCGTACCGAGTTCCTGTTCGTCGATCGCGAGACTCCTCCTGAGGTCGAGGAGCAGGTCGAGACCTACAGCGCCCTCGCCGACGCCATCGGTGGGCGGCGGCTGACGCTACGCACCCTCGACGTGGGCGGCGACAAACCACTCCCCTATGCCCCGGTTCCGGCGAGCGCCAATCCCTTCCTCGGGGTACGCGGACTGCGGCTGTCGTTGACCCAGCCGGAGCTGTTCGGCGATCAGCTGCGGGCCATGGTCCGGGTAGCGCACCAGACACCGGTGAGCGTGATGTTCCCGATGGTCACGATGCTGTCCGAGCTCCACGCTGCACGTCGGCTGCTGGACGAGGTGATCGCCTCCGAGGGCCATGGCACGCCGGCCGGGCTGGAGGTCGGGATCATGGTCGAAGTGCCGGCCGTCGCCCTCAAGGCGGCCGAGTTTGCCACCGCGGTGGACTTCTTCTCGATCGGTACGAACGATCTGACCCAGTACGCACTCGCCGCCGAACGCGGCAATCCCGACGTCGCGGCCATCGGCGACCCCTACGACCCCGGGGTGCTCGCCCTGATCCGGGCAACGTGCCGAGGCGCGGCCGGCGGCCCGCAGGTCGCGGTCTGCGGCGACCTCGCCGGCGATCCTCAGGCAGCAGCACTGCTGGTGGGCCTCGGCGTCGGCACCGTGTCCATGGCTCCCCCGGCGATCCCGCCGGTCAAACAGGCCGTACGCGCCGTCGACTCCATCCGTGCCGCCGACCTGGCCACGGCCGCGCTCGCCATGCCCGGGCCGGCGGAGGTCCGTACGCTGTTCCAACCGGAATCAGCCGTCCTGTCGTAGTCTTCGAACCGAGTGGCGACCCACGGACGGTTCGGCCCCCACGAAGCAGCCGTACCTCGCCACTCGACTCCAGAGACGACCTTCAGGAGCCGACCATCGCCAGGACATTGATCGATCGGGCTCGATCCGCCCTCCCCAGCCCCAGCGAAGCCGTCGGCAAGTCCCGCCAGGCTCTCAGCCGAACGCGCCAGGTATTGGCCCATCCGCGCGATCTCCTCACTCGATCTCGTAGCGCCCTCACCCGGCCGCGACAGGCCATCGCCAAACCACGCTTGGCGGTCGCTCGGGCAACCGGACAGCTGGCCGCAACGGCATCCCGGCTGCTGGGCCGCGGCGCCGGCACCGCGATCAAGGGCGCGGTGATGCTCAAGATCGACCCGCACGCGCTGCCCCAACTGCTGGCGGGCAAGCACCTCGCGATGGTGTCGGGCACGAACGGCAAGACCACCACCACCCATTTCCTCGCCGCCGCCGTCCGCGCCGGGCTCGACCCGAGCGGCACTCGGGTCGTCCACAACGCCGACGGCGCCAATCTGCACGGCGGCATCACCGCTGCGCTCTCGGACAATCGCACGGCGACCTGGGCCATCATCGAGACCGACGAGCGGGTGGTCGCCGACATGATCAGGTTGGGACATCCCGAGGTCCTGACCTTGCTGAACTTCTCCCGCGACCAGCTGGATCGCCATCACGAGATCAAGGCGCTGGGCCGGTCATGGCGCAACGCCCTGGCCGCCGCCGGCGAGGACGGACCGGTCGTGGTCGCCAACGCCGATGAACCGCTGGTGGTGTGGGCCGCGCAGACCGCCCGCGAGGTGGTGTGGGTCGACACCGCGACCACCTGGACCCAGGACGCCTCACTGTGTCCGCAATGCGGTGCACTCCTGATCCGAGAGCAGCCAGACGAAACCGGCGGGCCGGACGAAACCGGCGGGCAGGGCGGCACCTGGCGCTGCTCAGGCTGTGAACTCGCCCAACCCGAGGCCGGCTACCGGGTCGTCGACGGCCAGATCGTCGATCCCGACGGCAACTCCTTCGACCCGCAACTCCAGGTCCCCGGCGCCTTCAACATCAGCAACGCGGCCTGCGCGCTGGCTGCCGCAGCCCAGCTCGGAGTGCCGAGTGCCACCGCGATCGCCGGCATGCGTACGGTGGCTGCTCCCGCCGGCCGGTTCGCCACCGCGAAGTTCGGCGACACCACCGCCCGGCTGTTGCTGGCCAAGAACCCGGCCGGCTGGGCCGAAGCACTGCCGCTCGCGCAGAGTGAGCTGGTCATCCTGGCGATCGACTCCGCAGCAGCCGACGGACGCGATGTGTCCTGGCTATGGGATGTGGAGTACGAGCAGCTGGCCGGCCGCACCGTGATCGCCACCGGTCCCCGGGCGCAGGATCTGGCGGTGCGACTGACGTACGCCGACGTGGAGTGCCGCTGCATCCCCGATCTGGCCGAAGCACTGGCCGGTCATCCCGACCCGGTGGATGTGATCGCCACGTACACGCCGTTCCAGCGGCTACGGAAGATGGGAGGCGTGTGACATGCCTGGGTCATGGGCTGTGCCGACGAAGGCACCCGTCGAGATCGTGCTGGTCTACCAGTCGCTGCTCGGCATCTACGGCGACCGCGGCAACGCCACCGTGTTGACCAAGCGGTTGCAATGGCGGGGGTACGAGACCACGCTCACCGTGGTCGAGCCCGGCGATCCGCTGCCCGACAGTGGCCAGGTCTATCTGCTCGGCGGGGGTGAGGACGCGGCCCAGATCTCCGCCGTGAACGCCCTGCGCGCCGATGGCGGACTGCAACGGGCGGTCGACCGAGGCGCCGCGGTGTTCGCGGTCTGCGCCGGCTATCAGATCATCGGCACCAGCTTCACCGTCGGCGAGAACGACGACGTCGTCGAGGGTCTGGGACTGCTGGATGTCAGCACCCGGCGGGGGCCCACACGGGCCGTCGGCGAGATCCTCACCCACTGGATCGGGCGAGAAGGGACGGACGCCTGGCTAACCGGATTCGAGAACCATGGCGGCTACACGACGCTCGGACCGGCGGCTACGCCCCTGGCCACAGTCGAGATCGGGGTCGGCAACGACGGTCGCGGCACCGAAGGGGCGGTGAACGGGACCGTGATCGGCACCTATCCCCACGGCCCGGTGCTGGCCCGCAATCCCGCCTTGGCCGACCATGTGCTGCAGCTGGCACTCGGCGAAGGGCTCGAACCTCTGTACCGTCCGGAGATCTCCAAACTCCGTCAGGAGCGGCTGGCGGCGGTGCAGCGTACGAGCTGACGTTCGAGCCCCCGGGTCGTGATTGGGCCAGGGTCCGTGATCCGCACCCCACCTACGCTGGAACCATGCCGCACCGGCGCAGCACCGTTGCCCTGAGCTGCTTCGTCGCGGTCGCCATCGTCGGTCTGATCGCCGAGTTCGCCGCCTGGCATGGGGTGAACTGGATCTGCCGTCTGCTGCTGATGCCGCTGCTGGTGTGGTTGTGCTGGGCCGGGGCCGTTCGGCGCACGAGGTTGTTGACCCTGGTCATGATCGCCCTGGGTTTCTCCTGGCTCGGCGACTTCGCCGGGTTCACGATCCTGCTCAAGATCGGCTTCTTCCTCATCGCCCAGATCCTCTACATCGTGGCGTTCCGGCCCTACTGGCGCCACAGTCTGCTCCGTCGGCCGCCCTTGCTGATCGCGTACGTCGTCGCCCTGGCTGCGCTGATCGGGGTCAGCGCGGTGGCCGCCGGACCGTTGGGAGTGCCGGTGGCGGTCTACGGCGCCAGCCTGGCCTTGATGGCCGTCCTTGCCACCGGGGTGAGCCGGCTGACCGGGATCGGCGGTCTGCTGTTCCTGCTCTCCGACATCGTCCTGGCCGTCGAGTTCTTCATCGCGCCAGGCGCGATTCCGCATGGGGCGTTCGTGAACATGGCGATCTATCTGCCCGCTCAACTACTGATCGCGCTCGGCACCTTGCGGGCGGTCTCAGCGGAAGTCGGAGACGCACGTGACCCGGTAGCGTGATCGGCATGCAGACCCGCACCCTTGGTCCCTACACCGTCTCCGCGATCGGTCTCGGCGGCATGCCGATGTCGATGAACAACGACCGCGCGCTCCCGAGCGAGCAGCAGGCGATCGGCACCATCCATGCCGCGCTGGATGCCGGCGTGACCTTCATCGACACGGCCGACATCTACGCGCCGTCGTGGGACACGATGGGCCACAACGAGGCGTTGATCGGCAAGGCACTGAAGGCGTACGGCGGCAGCATCGACCAGGTTGTGGTTGCCACCAAGGGTGGGATCACCCGGGGCGAGGGTGAGACGTGGGGCTGTGATGGCTCGCTGGGCTACCTGCGGTCTGCGGTCGAGAAGTCGCTACGCAACCTCGATGCCGAGGTGATCGATCTCTACCAATGGCATCGCCCCGATCGCTCGATGACCTACGCCGACGCGATCGGCAACTTCAAGATCCTGCAGGACGAGGGCAAGATCAAAGCCATCGGCATCTCCAACGCCAACATCGAAGAGATCCAGATCGCCATCGACGTGCTCGGTGAGGGTGGCTTGGTCAGCGTGCAGAACGAGTTCTCGCCCAAGTTCCGGTCCAGCGAGGGCGAACTGGAGTTCTGCGGTCAGCACGGCATCGCGTTCCTGCCCTGGAGCCCACTGGGCGGCACCGGTGGTGGCGGCGGTCGTGACGTCGGCGATCGGTTCGCCACGTTCCGCGAGATCGGCGAGGCGCATGGCGTGAGCCCACAGCAAGTCGTCCTCGCCTGGGAGCTGTCACTCGGCGAGCATGTCATTCCGATCCCGGGCGCCCGTCGCCCCGCCTCCATCACCGACTCTGCTCGGGCCGCAGATCTGCAGCTCAGCGACGACGAACTGGCGCGCTGCTCCGCGACCTCGGGGGACAACTGATGACTGAGGCTACTCACGATGTCGTGATCGTCGGCGGCGGTCACAACGGTCTGGTCGCTGCTGCCTATCTGGCCCGGGCCGGGCTGGAGGTGACCGTGCTGGAGGCCCAGTCCAGGTTCGGCGGCGCGGTGGCCAGCGCGCAGATCTTCGACGGCGTCGCGATCAAGCTGTCCCGGTTCTCCTATCTGGTGTCGCTGTTGCCACAGCAGATCATCGACGACCTCGGCCTGGAGCTCGATCTGCGCTCCCGCCAGGTGGCCTCGTACACGCCAGCCGGTGACGGCGGACTGCTGGTCGAACGCCAGCACGGCGAGGCGACCCGGGCCTCGTTCGCGGCCGGACCCGGAACGGCGTCGTACGAGGCGTTCACTCAGCTCGAAGACGACCTGCATCGGTTCGCGACGGTCGTGGCGCCGACCTTGACCAGCCCGCTGCCGGCCGCCGGTGAGCTCCGGTCACAGGTGGGAGCTGAGCTGTGGAGTGCCCTCGTGGAGCGACCCATCGGTGAGCTGATCGAGGAACGGATCGCCGACGACACCGTCCGCGGGGTCGTGCTGACCGATGCCCTGATCGGCACCTTCGCCAGCGCCCACTCTCCTGCCCTGCAACAGAATCGGTGCTTCCTCTATCACGTGGTCGGCAACGGCACCGGCGAGTGGAAGGTGCCGGTCGGCGGTATGGGAACGGTCGCTTCCGCTTTGGAGTCCGCGGCGCGGGCTGCGGGGGCGACGTTGCGGGCTGATGCTCCCGTCGTCGGGTTGACACCCGGCGAGGCTGGGACGCAGATCCGGCTGGCCGACGGCGAGGTTCTCACCGCGCGGACGGTCTTGGCCAACTGCGCACCCTGGACTCTGGCGGGCTTGCTCGGCGAATCGGCCGACAAGCCCGAAGGGGCTCAGGTCAAGATCAACATCGTGCTCCGGAGGCTGCCTCGGTTCCGCTCGGGGATCGATCCGGCGACCGGCTTCGCGGGCACGCTGCACCTCAACCAGGGGTATGCGCAGTTGGAGCACGCGTACGCCGAAGCAGCCGCCGGTCGAGTGCCCGATCCGCTGCCCTGCGAGAGCTACTGCCACTCACTGACCGATCCGTCGATCGTCGCGCCGGAGTTGCAGGAGGCTGGCTTCCACACCCTGACGATCTTCGGTTTGCACACGCCCGCCGCACTGTTTGCTTCCGACCACGATGCCGTCCGGGCTCGAGCGCTGGAAGCGGCCCTGGCATCGGTGCAGTCGGCGCTGGCCGAGCCGCTGGAGGACTGCATCGCCCGAGATGCCAACGGTGAGCTGTGCAGCGAGGTGATGAGCCCGCAGGACATCGAGCACGAAGCGCTGCTGCCGGGTGGCCAGATCTTCCACGGCGACCTCGACTGGCCGTGGCTGGCCGACGGAGAGTCGGCGTCGACGGCAGCCGAGCGCTGGGGTGTCGCCACCGATCATCCGTCGATCCTGCTCTGCGGCTCCGGTGCCCGCCGCGGCGGTGCCGTCAGCGGCCTCGGTGGACACAACGCGGCGATGGCCCTGCTGGAAGAGCGCGGGTTGCGTTCTTCCTGATCAGCGCGCTCAGGACTGGTGCGCCGCCAGCTGGCCGCAGGCACCGTCGATCTCCCGGCCGCGGGTGTCGCGGACGGTGACCGGGACGCCCTTGTCGCGCAGCCGACGGACGAACTCGTCCTCGTCCCGACGCCGCGACGCCGTCCAGCGCGAGCCCGGGGTCGGGTTCATCGGGATCAGGTTCACGTGCACCCAGCCCCAGTTGCCGCGCCGCTTCAACACCTTGGCCAGCAGATCGGCGCGGAACGCCTGGTCATTGACATCGCGGATCAGGATGTATTCGATCGAGACCCGGCGCTTGGTCTGCCGCGCGTACTCCCAGGCAGCATTGACGACCTCGTCGACATTCCACCGGGTGTTGATCGGCACCAACTCGTCCCGCAACTCGTCGTCGGGAGCGTGTAGCGACAATGCCAGGGTGACCGGCATCCCCTCGGTCGCCAGCTGCTGCATCCGCGGCACCAGTCCGACGGTCGACACCGTGATGCCACGCGCGCTCATCCCCAGCCCGTCGGGATTCGGGGTGGTCAGCTGCCGGACGGCACCGATCACGGCCTTGTAGTTGGCCATCGGCTCGCCCATGCCCATGAACACGACATTGTTGACCCGGTCGCCGTCGGCCTTCAGCCGCCGAGACCCGTCGATCACCTGCTCGACGATCTCGGCCTGACTGAGATTGCGCTGCAGTCCGCCCTGACCGGTGGCGCAGAACGGGCAGGCCATCCCGCAGCCCGCCTGGCTGGAGACACACATGGTGACTCGATCCGGATAGCGCATCAGCACGCTCTCGACCATGGCGTTGTCGAACAGCCGCCACAAGGTCTTGATCGTGTCGCCGTCGTCGGCAGTCTGCGTACGGACCTCGCGAAGCAACCGCGGCATGAACGCCTCGGCCAGCGACGCGCGTACGGTTTCGGGCAGATCGGTCCACTCGGCCGGATCGGTCCGTAACCCCTCGAAGTAGTGCGCCGACAACTGACGGGCACGGAAAGCCCGATGGCCGGCCGCCTCGATGGACTCCCGACGTTGAGCAGGGGTCAGGTCGGCCCAATGCTTCGGCGGCTGACCACGCCGGGGCGACTCCAGGATCAGCGGGAGCGGTTTGCTCATCCGCCCGGCACCAACAGATACATGATCAACCAGGCTACCGGCGCGGCGACCAGCAAGGAGTCCAAACGATCCATCACGCCGCCATGTCCGGGAAGGATCGAACTCATGTCCTTGATCCCCAGGTCACGCTTGATCAGTGACTCGATCAGGTCGCCCATCACGCCGACGCCGACCAGGCAGACACCCAGGACCAGACCGACCCACCAGGGCTGATGCAGGGCGAACACCACCATCAAGATCCCGGACGTGATGCCGAACAACATCGAGCCGGCAAAGCCTTCCCAGGACTTCTTCGGGCTGATCTTCGGCGCCATCGGGTGCTTGCCGAACAGCACCCCCAGCACATAGCCACCGGTGTCGCCCATCACCACCACGAGCATGTATGTCACCATCCGCGCGACACCGTTCTCCCCGGCCAACATCAAGGCGGCGAAGGAGCCGAGCATCGGCACGTACGCGATCACGAAGAGACTGGCGGCAGCATCGTGGACATACCCCTTGGAGCCGCCGGGAACGCGCCAGATCAGCGCAGCCAGCACGGTCAGGGCCAGCGCCGCGAGCAGCACGCTCGTGGTGGAGAACACCACCGGCTGCTGCCGCCCGGCGAGATAGGAACCGATCGAGATGGCGAGGGTGCCGATGATGATCGGCTGAATCGCGGCATTCATGCCGTGCCGTCTGAGCGCGTGGTAGAGCTCGATCGCACCCATCGACAAGGCGACCGCGACCAACAAGACGAACGCGGGCTTGAAGAAGATCAGGCTGACGACGACGTACGCGCCCAGGCCCACGCCTAATCCGATGGCAGCCGGCAGATTCCGGCCGGCTCTGCCATGGTCCCGGCCGGCCGGCGGGGCGGGCGAAGGGTTGTCGCTCGCAGCCATCAGACTTCGAGGAGCTCGGCTTCCTTGTTCTTGAGCACCTCGTCGATCTGCTCGACATAGGTCTTGGTGATCTGGTCGAGCTGCTTCTCGGCCCGGTTGACCTCGTCCTCACCGGCCTCCTTGTCCTTGACCAGCTTGTCGAGACTGTCCTTGGCCCAGCGGCGATGATTGCGGATCGAGATCCGCGCCTCCTCGGCCTTGTGCCGAGCGAGCTTGATGTACTCCTTGCGACGCTGCTCGGTCAGCTGCGGCAGCGTCACCCGGATCACGTGCCCGTCGTTGGACGGATTCACGCCGAGATCGGAGTCCCGGATCGACTTCTCGATCGCGTTCATCGACGACCTGTCGTACGGGGAGATCAGCACCATCCGGGCATCGGGCACCTGGAAACTGGCCAGTTGCTGCAGCGGGGTCGGCGCGCCGTAGTAGTCGGCGGTCAGCTTGGCGAACATCGCCGGGTGCGCCCGTCCGGTCCGGATCGCGGCGAACTCCTCCTTGGCGTACTCGACGGCGCTGTCCATCTTGAGCTCGGCCTCGGTCAGGATGTCGGAGATCACAGAACTGCTCCTCGTAAGCGTGGACGCCTCGGTCAGGCGTGAACGGTGGTCCCGATCTTCTCACCCGCGACCACGGAGATAATGGAGCCCGGGGTGTCCAGGCTGAAGAAGATCATCGGCAACGCGTAGTCGCGCGCCATGCTGATCGCGGTGGCGTCGGCTACCTTGAGGTCCCGCGCCAGATACTCGTCATAGCTGAGATGGTCGAACTTGACCGCCTCGGGATGGGTCTTCGGATCGGCGTCGTACACGCCGTCGACCCCCTGCTTGCCCATCAGCAGGACTTCGGCACTGATCTCCAGGGCCCGCTGAGCGGCCACCGTGTCGGTGGAGAAGTACGGCATGCCGGAGCCCGCACCGAAGATGACGACCCGGCCCTTCTCCAGATGCCGCTCGGCCCGCCGGGGAATGTAGGGCTCGGCCACCTGGCCCATCGTGATGGCGGTCTGGACCCGGGTCTGCACGCCGGCCTTCTCGCAGAAGTCCTGCAGGGCCAGGCAGTTCATCACCGTGCCGAGCATGCCCATGTAATCGGCGCGATCGCGCTCCATGCCGCCTTGCTGCAGCTCGGCGCCACGGAAGAAGTTGCCGCCGCCGACGACCACCGCGACCTGGACGCCGCCGGCGACGACCTGGGCGATCTGGCGCGCCAGACCGGCGACTACGACAGGGTCGACCCCGACGCGGCCACCGCCGAACACCTCCCCGGAGAGCTTGAGCAGAACACGCTGGTAGGGACGGGTCTCAGTCACAAGCTCTCCCGGGATGGTGGACGGACAGATTCTGGCCGGAGATCGCTCAGGCCGCGGCTTCGAAGCGGACGAACCGGGTGACCTTCACTCCGGCATTGTCCAACAGGCTCTGCACCGGCGTCTTGTTGTCGGTGACCGACGGCTGGTTGAGCAGGCACACGTCCTTGAGGAATGCGTTCACCCGACCCTCGACGATCCGCGGGACGGCGCGCTCGGGCTTGCCCTCCTCCTTGGCCGTCGCCTCGGCAATCCGCCGCTCGTTGTCGAGCAGTTCGGCCGGCACCTCGTCGGCGGACAGGTACTGCGGACGCATGGCGGCCACCTGCATCGCCGTGGTGCGAGCGATCGAGGAGTCATCGCCCTCGTACTGCACGACCACACCTACCTGCGGCGGCAGGTCCGAGGACCGCCGGTGCAGGTAGACCGCGGTCTGCCCGTCGAAGTACGCCGCGTTGGCGACCTCGAGCTTCTCACCGATGGTGGCGGCCAGCTCGCTGACGGCCTCGGCCACGGTCTTGCCGGACTCCAATGCCGCCGCGTTGGCTTCGGCGACCGAGTTGGCCTTGGCTGCGGCAGCGGCCTTCACGACCTCGTCGGCCAGCGCCTGGAACTCGGCGTTCTTGGCCACGAAGTCGGTCTCGGCACCCAGCTGGAGCAGTGCGCCATCGGCGAAGACGACCAGACCGTTGGTGGCCGAACGCTCGGCGCCGCGCTTGGCGGCCTTGGCCTGACCGGCCACCCGGAGCAGCTCGATCGCCTTGTCGAAGTCGCCGTCGGCCTCGGTCAACGCCTTCTTCGCATCCATCATCCCGGCGCCGGTGGCGTCGCGGAGCTTCTTCACATCAATCGCGGCAAATCCCGCCATCAGTTCTCGTTCCTCAGTTCATTCGGTGCGTTCACGCGGACGTGAACGATGGAAATGGTGCGCTCTCGGTTGGGCTCGAGCGGAATGCTCACGCCTCGCCGCGGTGCTCGCTCTGCTCGGTCGGCAGGGCCTGGTCGTCAGCCTCGGCGGCGACGACCTCAGGTGCCTCGCCGGCGGGGGCCTCCGGGGTCTCGTCGGCCGGGACCGGGGCAGCGTCAGCAGCGGGAACCTCGGCCGGGGTGGCCTCCTGGGCGCCCAGCAGCTCACGCTCCCAGTCAGGCATCGGCTCGGCCTCGGCGCCGGTGGTGACACCCGCGTTGCCGCCGGAGCGGGACACCAGGCCGTCGGCGACGGCGTCGGCGATCACCCGGGTCAGCAGCGAGACGGAGCGGATCGCGTCGTCGTTGCCCGGCACCGCGAAGTCGACCTCGTCCGGGTCGCAGTTGGTGTCCAGGATGCCGATGACCGGGATCCGCAGCTTGCGCGCCTCGTCGACGGCCAGATGCTCCTTCTTGGTGTCGACGATCCAGACCGCCTGCGGGGTCTTGGGCATGTCGCGGATGCCGCCGAGCGTCTTCTCCAGCTTCTCCTTCTCACGACGGAGACCAAGGAGCTCCTTCTTGGTCAGGCCGGAGGCCGCGACGTCGTCGAAGTCCATGCCTTCCAGCTCCTTGAGGCGCTGGATCCGCTTGATCACGGTGTGGAAGTTGGTCAGCATGCCACCCAGCCAGCGCTGGTTCACGTACGGCATGCCAACGCGAGTCGCCTGCTCGGCGATGGCTTCCTGGGCCTGCTTCTTGGTGCCGACGAATAGCACCTGGCCACCACGGGCGACGGTGTCCTTGACGAAGGCATACGCGCGGTCGATGTAGGTCAGCGACTGCTGCAGGTCGATGATGTAGATGCCGTTGCGCTCGGTGAAGATGAACCGCTTCATCTTCGGGTTCCAGCGACGGGTCTGATGCCCGAAGTGGACGCCGCTCTCGAGCAGCTGGCGTGTGGTTACGACGGCCATGGCCGTAGTCCTTCCTTACCGGCAGCCAGTGCCGGCGTACGGTTGCTCGGCACCGAACCGTTCGGTGCCGCCTGATGCCCACGCGCCATGGCTCTCAACTCGGTGAGTCCTCACCCTGATGAGACCGTGCCATGCCGCCCCCGGGATCTCCCGGATAGGTGGACATGCGAAGTCAGCCCCGATGGCGGGGCCGCCGAGTAAGTCTAGCTGATCCTGTGCGTCCGTTCGGCCCGGTTATCCACAGGCTCGATGGGATCTGACGCGTCGTCCACAGATTGTCGAAGTGCCCGTACGAAACGGTGCCGAGGTACGCATTGTGTAGGCGTGAAGCTCCCTCTGAATCTGACGTTCTGGCGGCTGGCGGTCCTCACCATGGCACTGGCTGCGCTGCTGCTCGCCTCGACCCCGGCACCGGCGGTCGCCGAGGCGATTCCACGCGGTCAATGGCCGCTGACCGGTGCGGTGCGCGTGATCGAAGGCTTCGATCCGCCGGCACAACGTTGGCTGGCCGGGCATCGCGGTGTTGATCTGGCCGCACACCGCGGAGCCGCCGTACTGGCCGCCGCTGCCGGCCGGGTGACGTACGCGGGCCGGTTGGCCGGGCGCGGTGTGGTGGTCGTCGACCACGGGTCGGTGCGCACGACCTATGAGCCGGTCGAGCCGTTGGCTGCGGTCGGCGATCAGGTGAAGGCCGGCGCCGTCATCGGCCGGATCGGCAGCGGTGGTCATTGCAGTGGTCACTGCCTGCATTGGGGCCTGAAGCGCGGCGACACCTATCTGAACCCGCTGCTCATGGTCGGTGGCGAGTCCGTGCTGCGCCTGCTGCCGGCCGATCAGACACCGACCGCGGTCCGACGAGCCGCCGGGCGCGCCGTCGAAGCCCGGGTCGCCGAACAAGAGGTGAGCACCTTCGTCAGCCTGCCGACCACTCGGGGAGGCTTGTCCCGACCTGTGCCGGGTGGGATCACGTCGCCGTTCGGCATGCGATTCCACCCGGTGCTGCACGTCTGGAAGCTCCACGACGGCACCGACTTCGGTGCTGCCTGCGGCACCCCGATCCGTGCGCCGGCCGACGGTCGGGTGGCCAGCGTCTTCTACAACTCCGCGTACGGACACCGATTGATGCTGGATCACAAGATCGACGGCCGCCGGATCCGAACCGGCTACAACCACGCGACGCGCTATGTCGTGTCCGCCGGGACCGTGGTCAAGCGTGGTCAACTGCTCGGCTACGTCGGCACCACGGGCTACTCCACCGGCTGCCACCTGCACCTGATGCTCTGGGTCAACGGCCACCTGGCCAACCCCATGACCATGTTCTGACGACAGTTTATCCCACCTATATAGATTGAGTTAAGAGGGGATGGATACTAGTCTTGGTCAAAGCGATGCGGTACCGAGTCGTGCGCCGAGCGCTACTGGCACAAGGCTGCTCGAGCACACCCGGCAAAGGTGACCACGAGAAGTGGACGTGCCCGTGCGGTCGGCACACGACGGTGGTGACTCGATCGGCGTATGTGTCGCCAGGTGTCGTGCGACAAGCGATCCAGCGGATGATCTGTCTGGAGAAGGGATGGTTGCAGTGACGAACTACATCGTTCGAGCAACCCGATGGGCGAGGGGTTGGGAGTTACATGTCGACGGCGTAGGCGTCACCCAGGTCCGGACGCTCGACCGAGCCGAGCAGCAGGCCCGGGATCTGATTGCGACGATGACCGGGAAGCCGGCAGACGACGACCAACTCACGATCGAAGTGCCCGATCTACGCTCCTATGTCGACCGTATCCACGACGCCCAAGCCGCAGCCGACCGTGCAGCGGCAGATGCCGTCGCGGCCGCGTCAGACCTCCGCAGCGTTGTGCACGAATTGCGCGAGGGCGAGGGACTGAGCGTGTCCGATGTCGCCGCACTGCTGGGGGTCTCCCGCGGACGTGTCTCACAGCTGGTGAGCCGCTAGGACGATCGATCCCAGCGCTCACGCACGAGGGTGTGCCTGTTGGAAAGCAGCGCGCAGCCGGGCGTCGGAGACGTGGGTGTAGATCTGGGTCGTCGCCAGTGAGGCGTGACCGAGCAACTCCTGGACACTGCGCAGATCGGCTCCGCCCTCCAGCAGATGGGTAGCCATCGCGTGCCGTAGACCATGCGGACCCAAGTCGGGTGCGCCGTCGACCACACGCAGCGCGCGATGGACGATCCGGCGTACCACCCGTTGGTCGATCCGCTTGCCACGGTCACCGACGAAGACAGCCTCCCCCGCTTCGGGGACCGCCAACTGGCCTCGGACCGTGAGCCACGTCTCCAACGCTCGAGCGGCCGGATTCCCGTACGGCACGGTGCGCTGTTTGTTGCCCTTACCCAAGACCCGCACCGTCTGCCGCCCCTCGTTGAGATCGCCAAGATCGAGACCGCACAGTTCGGAGACCCGGATGCCAGTGGCGTAGAGCAGTTCGAGCATCGCCGCATCGCGGGCCGCGCTGGGACCACCCTCCTCGGCGGCAACGCGCAGTGCCTCCGCCATCATGGCTGTCGCATCGGAACTCTCCAGAGTGGGCGGCAGCGAACGAACCCGCTTGGGCGATCGAAGCGCTGCGGCAGGGTCCTCGTCCAGCCGGCCGGTCTGCACGGCCCAACGACCGAAGACGCGCACGGCGGCAGTCCGCCGTTGCAAAGTGCCTCTCGCCCGGCCACGGGTCTGCTGGTTGGCCAGCCAGGAGCGCAACGACCGCACCGTGAGCCCCGAGAGATCGTCGACGCCGAGCCGATGCAGGTGGGTGAACAGGTCGTGGAGATCGCCCTGGTAGGCCCGGACGGTGTGGTCGGAAAGATCCCGGTCGCGGGTCAGATGGGCGACGTAGGCATCCAGCGTCTGCTGCAGCACGGGCGGCAGGGCGTCAGGTTCCACCTGCCCACTGTGCGGGTCTTCGACGGCGTCGTGTGATATCCAAGACGGCGTGTCCTCCACATCTGGCCTGCGTCATGTCTTCGTCGGCGGCTACACCGCGGAAGCCGACGGCCGAGCGACCGGCATCACCTCGCTGCTGAACACCGGATCCGATCACCGCGTCCAGCTCGAACCGGTTGCCACCGCAGAGCTTCGCTCCCCCACCTGGCTCGTTCGTCACCCGACCTTGCCGGTGCTGCTGGCCGCCGGCGAGACCAACCCCGGCACCCTCAGCAGCGTCCGCTGGGACCAGGACGGCACACTGACCACCCTGTCCACGGTGGAGGTCGCGGGCGACGGCGCCTGCCACCTCACGATCACCGACGACGGCCGGCACGCCCTCGTGGCGAGCTATGTCTCCGGGATCGTCTCGGTGGTCGCGATCGCCGATGACGGCACCCTCGCCAAGCTCGGCGACCATCTCGGCCTCGTCGGCAGCGGTCCCGTGACCGACCGACAGGAGGGCCCGCACGCGCATCAGATCGTGGTGGTCGGTGACGAGATCCTGTGCTGCGATCTCGGCGGTGATCAGATCCACCGGCTGCGGCTGAACGCGGAGGGTGTCCTCTACCCGGCGCATGATCCGATCCGACTCCCCGCGGGGTCCGGTCCGCGGCACCTGGTGGTAGCCCAGGACCACCTGGTCGTGGCTCTGGAGCTGAGCGGTGAACTGTGGCTCGGAAAACGCCACGAGACCGAGTGGGTACAGGCTCAGGTCGTGCCCACCTCGACCAGAGACGGGCATGTCCAGCCGTCCGGCATCGATACCGACGGCAGCCGCATCTATGTGGCGAGCCGCGGCGTCGACACCGTCGCTGCCTTCGACCTGGATCCGGTCGAGAGCACTTTGACCCCGGTTGCCGAGTTCGACTGCGGAGGTGTTTGGCCGCGCGCGATCACGCTGGACGGCGGGCTGCTCTGGGTGTCCAACGAAAGCAGCCACAATGTCGCGATCTTCGAGGTCTCACCGCTCCCGCCGACCGGGCCGGTGACAGATCTCGCGCTGCCCAGCCCCACCGGGGTGGTGCTCGTCCACGACGAAGCCGCGCACGACGGCGGGAGCGTAGTCCAGTGAGCCTGTCCGATCTCCGTGCTGGGGGCACCGTCCTCCCGATCACTCGCTGGGGCACCCCGGTGATGCACGCGAAGACCCGACCTGTCACGTCCTTCGACAATCAGCTCCATCAGCTGGTCAAGGACATGTTCGCCACGATGGCCGCAGCCGAGGGCGTCGGCCTGGCCGCCACCCAGGTGGGCGTGGATCTGGCGGTCTTCGTCTACGACTGTCCCGACGCCGATCATCAGCGCCATGTGGGCGTCATCTGCAATCCGGTGGTGACGTTGCCGGAGGGCAAGGACCGGCGCCTGGACAAGGCCGACGAGGGCTGCCTTTCCCTGCCCGGAGCGTACGAAGCGTTGGCCCGACCGGACCAGGCGATCTGCCGGGGCGTGGACGCGTACGGCGACGATGTCGAGGTGGTCGGCACCGGTCTGCTGGCCCGTTGCCTGCAGCACGAGACCGATCATCTGAACGGCACCGTCTTCGGTGACCGACTGGCCGGAAGGGCGCGCAAGAAGCTCTATCGGCAGCACGAGGAACTCGCTGACCTCTATCCGGACGACTGGCCGGTGTCTCCGAAACTGCCCGACGAGGACGACCCAGACGACTGAAGCCCTACTCCCGCCTCGGCGCGTCACACCGGGCGGAGGACAGCGGAGAGTTCGTGGAAGTAGTTGTGCCTCGCCCACGCGGCTCGGTCGCCGATGACGTAGAGCCGCCGTTTGGCCCGGCTGGCGGCGACATTCACCAGGTTGACCGTGGACGCGGCCCACGCCTTCGCTCCTGGCGACTTCGGGTCTCCGCCGAGAACGAGGAACACGACATCGGCCTCACGGCCCTGGGCAGTGTGGATCGTGCCGGCCGCCAGATCCGCGTACTCGCGAGTCAGCGCTGAGAGTTTGTCCGCGACCGAGCGGAACGGCGAGATCGCGATGATCTGGGAGGCCGCGATGCCCGACTGCAGCAAACGATCGAGTTCTTGGCGCAGCCGACTGATCTGGTTCGGCTGAAGGTGGGTGCCGGTCGTCATCGCCGGCTCTTCGAGCCACTGGCTCGGCGCGATCAGCGGCCCGTCGGGACCGTCGAAGGCGTCAGGGCGGTCAGGATCATCGAGGCGGCGGTGGACGCCGCTGACCATGATCCCGTTGTACGCGATCTGGTTGCACAGGCTGAACATGGGGTCGTCACACCGGCGATGCACCGTCAGCGGCGCGCTCACCCACACAGACTCCGCGCCCTGCGGCAGCGTGGTCCCGTAGCGCGCGACACGGTCGGCGAGAGTCTGCACCGATGCCCGTGGCGGGATCCAGGTCGGTGAGACTCGATAGGCGGCAGCGATATCGCGCTGCGCCTTCTGCGGGATGGTCACGATCGGCTGTAGTTGCAGCGGGTCGCCGATTACCACCACACGCTGCGCACGCCAGATCGCCCCGGCCGCGTACTGCGGGCATGCCTGGCCCGCCTCGTCGATGAGGATCCAACCCAGGGACTCTCTGCCCAGACCGGCGAACATGCGGCCGAAGGAGGCGAAGGTCGTCGAGACCAGCGGTACGACGAGAAAGAACAACTGCCAGGCCGCGCGCAGTTTCTCCGGCTCCAACCGGCGCGGATAGTTGCCGGCGACGACCTCGATGGCGGCGCGCAGCCCGGCAAGCATGTCCGTGGCCGCATTGGCCAGGAAGTCCTCGTGCAACTGAAGGGCCGCGAGGAACAGCTCCGACCGGGCCGCGTCCAGTTGCGCGTCCAGCCAGGGAGCGCGAAGCTCTCGCGCCGCGTCTGTCCAGGAGTCGTCCGGATAGCCGGGCTGGAACTCACCATGATCGGCTGCCACCTGGCGACGCAGTTGCACCAACTCCTGGCCCGTCCGCGCCCAAGCGTCCTCGACCCGTTCCGCCTCCGCACCGAGGTCCTGCACCCGCTGCTCGAGTCGCTCGGCTTCGGATCGAAGCTCCACACTGCGTCGCTGTGCCCGGCGCAGCTGCTCGTCGAGAGGCTCCAGGCTCGTTCGCCACTCCCGGGCTGCGCGGCCCAGCGTGAAGAGAGTCTCCAGGACGCCGGGCCTGATCTCGATGTGTCGTTCGCGATGGGTCAGGGCTTCCTCGTGCTCGGACTCGACGCGCTCGAGGTCACGAGCGTGGACGCGGACCACTTCGGCGGCGTGGGCCTCGGCGGCGCGCAGCTGATGCGTCTGCGAAGCGAGTCGAGTCTCCTCGCTCAGAACGCTCGGGAGGCGTTCCAGACGAGCTTGCGCGGCCACGCGCATGCCGATGAGCTCATCGACACGATGCTCGGCCTGAGCGAAGCGCGCCCGTGCGACGTCCCAGCTCACGTGCGGGGCCGTGCCATCGCGCCACTCGACCAGCCTCGTCTGCATGCGCGGGGAGCTGCCCGGGACGCGCTGCTTCGTACGAGGATCGGTCTTGTCGAACCAGAACTCGGAACGGAATGCCGCCCGGTTGCCTTTGTTCCCGAGCCGAGCCGCGATCACTCCCCATGCTCTCGACATCCGGAGCTGCGTGTCGGGCGAGTCTTCTTCGGAGTCGTCTGAGTCGTCGATGACCAGCGTCGCCGAAGCGATGTCGGCGAAGTAGTCCGCGGTGCTGCGCCAGTCCTCGGCGATCGCCTCCCGGACTGGGATCTCGGTGGTCACGTTCTCCACCGCGGCGTTGTTCGCCGATGCCACGACCATCTCGAATCCGGTCAGCTCCTCGCGCAGCTGGCGTACCTTGCGCGGATATCCGTCAGCGGCAGTCCACTGATGCGTCGTCTGCGTGAACGCGTCCTCCGGTCGCGACAGGTCCGCCAACGCCCGCGCCCGCTCCACGACGTTGCCGGCGAGGATGTCGCGCAACATCGTCGTCTTGCCCGTGCCCGGCGGACCGTTGACACCCATCAGTCCTCGCGCCCCGGCCAGGTCGTCCAGAGCCTGGTTGACCGCGAACTGTTGCCGCAGCGCGAGCGGGTGCTCGGGCGGTGAGGGCCAACGACCCTTCGGCAGCCGCGCAATCGCCACCCCGGCGTCCACGACCGCGGGTTCGGTCATGACATCGGTCCGGCCGCCTGAGTCGATCGCATCGCTATCGGCCGAGTCACTGCCGGATAGATAGCGGGCCAGCGCCGCCGGCCAGATCCCGTCCGCGAGGTCCCTCCGGACCGCGGCCAAGTCATCGAGGAAGAAGCTGTTGAGGAAGTCGATGTCTCCGCCCAGATCCTCGCCGCGGCGCTCGGAGACTGCTACCGACGCGATGACGATCCGTTGACTTGCCAGCTGATCGACGCCGGAGATCCCGGAGACCTGATGAGCTATCTGCAGCAGTCTCAGCAACGAGGCGCCGTCCTGGGCGGGCGGTATCTGGGCGCCGATCGCCTCGCGCCGATCACCGTCGAAGGCATCGAGCTGCTCGGCAAAGGCGCGGGTGGCAAGGGGGAACCCGCTTGCCCATGCATCGTGCCGAGCGGTACCGGCTCCGATCCGGGCCACGGCCCATAGCGCCGAGGACAGCACGGCGGAGTCGGCCATCAGCACACCATGCCGGTCGAGCAGCACTCCTGCGCAGGCGCTGAGCCCGGCGCGCCGCTCGTCGTACGCGTCACGGTCGTCGCCGAACGCCTGGTGCAGGTACTGATAGGTCGCCTCGAGGTCGTAGACACCCAGATACACCGTGTGCTGCCACACCCTGCGGGTCTTGCCAAGTGGCCGCGGAGGGCGCAGAACCTCCCAGGGCAGCGCGTCCCCCGGCCGCCATTCGATGACCTGCCGATCCTCCGGGCGGATCGAGCGCCCCGTCAGCTTCGGCACCTTCTGTGGACTGAACAGTTCCAACATCCACCAATACCGCAGGATCTGCAGAGGATCATCGATGACCTCGTTCGTGTCCATACCCACGATTCTGCGTGCTCGACCTACCTGGTCGCGTAGAAGGCCACTGCCGAGGAAGCCGCGACGTTCAGCGAGTCGACGCCGTGCATCATCGGGATCCTCACCCGTCGGTCCAGTCTTCGGTCAACCGCGGGGGTGAGTCCGTGCCCCTCCGTGCCGAAGACCAGGGCGAGATTCTCATGGCTCTCCGCCACCAACTCGTCGAGGGTGACCGCACCGTCCCCCAGCGTCATGCCGGCGACGACATAGCCGGCCTCCTGGAGTAGCCCGATGTCGTTGGGCCACGCGTCGATCCGCGCCCACGGCACCTGGAAGACGGTGCCCATGCTGACCTTGATCGAGCGCCGGTACAGCGGGTCCGCACACCGCGGCGTCACCAGCACGGCATCGACACCGAGCGCCGCGGCTGACCGGAACACCGCGCCCACGTTCGCGTGGTCGACCAAGCTGTCCAAGATCGCGATTCTCGAGCGCGCCCCGGCTGATGCATTGCCGGCCAGCAGCTCGCTCACGGTGTAGCGGATCTCGCGATGCAAGGAGGCAAGCGCGCCACGGTGGACGTGGAACCCCGTGACGGCCTCGGCGAGCTCCTCGCTCACGACGTACACCGGCACGTCCGGCCAGCGCTGCAGAACATCGGCGAGACCGGGCAACCAGCGCTCGGCGAGCAGGAAGGAGCGCGGGCGGTAGCCGGCCTCGACCGCGCGTCGGATGACCTTCTCCCCTTCGGCGATGAACAGCCCGTGCTCAGCCTCGAGGTGGCGACGCAACGAGGTCTCCCGCAGCCGTACGTAGTCGGCCAGCCGTCCATCATCGGGGTCGTCGATCGCCACCCAGGAGTCCGGCAGGTTCGAGTCCACCCGCTCATGCTGCCCGATCCGCCAGCGCGGCAGAGAATCCGGACGACGCCAACCGCGACGGCCGGTAGGTTCGGTCTCGTGGAACTGGCCATCCGAACGCTCCGTCCGGATGATGTCGATCCACTCGCGAGCGCCTTCGCGAGTTGGCCGAAGCCGCGCCATCTGTTCGAGACCTACGCCGTCGGGTTGCCGAGGGCCAGCTCGACATGTTGGTTGCGATCGTCGACTCGCACCTGGCGGGCTATCTGCTGATCGAGCCGAGGTCGTCGTACCCACCCTTTGCCGCCGCCGACATCCCGGAGATCGCTGACTTCAACGTCCTGCCCGGCCACCGCAGACAAGGAGTCGGCACCGCCCTGATGGATGAAGCAGAACGCCGGGTCGCCCAGTTCTCCGACATCGTCGGTCTGGGAGTCGGTCTCTACACCGACTACGGCACCGCCCAGCGGAACAATCACCGGAGGCAGGGAGTCGGCAACGCTCTGATGGAGGAAGCAGAGCGCCGGGTCGCGCAGTTCTCCGACATCGTCGGTCTGGGAGTCGGTCTCTACACCGACTACGGCACCGCCCAGCGGATGTACGTACGACGCGGCTATCTCCCCGACGGTGCGGGTGTCGTGCTCCACGGTGTCCCCGTGGAGCCCGGAGCCGAGATCACACTCGACGACAATCCCGTGCTGATGTTCACCAAACAGCTCCGAAGGGCTCGACTGTCTGAGCCGCATGACTCGTCCAGGTGATCGGCTCCTTCTACACTCGGCCCATGACATCGAAGTTGGCGGAGTTCATCGAAGCGGGGTATGCGCTGTCCCCGGACGAGCGCCTCGAAGCTGCGCGGATGCTCAGCCTGAGCGTCGAACATGACACCAACGGAGACCAAGCCGATATCGATGCCGCCTGGGACGACCTTATTGACCGCCGCGTTGAAGAGATCAGCAGCGGCAAGGTCGAACCGATCGACGGACGCGAGGGCCTTGCTCGAATCCGAGCAGAACTCGCGGCACGTCGCAGGTGACGTTTCACTGGCGTGAGCCGTGACCAGACATCCCCTGTGGCGTCCGTACTCTCCCCGGGCGAATATGAATCGACAGTTCCAGCGCGTCGCCGGACGCCAGGTCGACCCCGGTCCCTTACAGGGATATCAGCTTGGTTGGGAGGCGCACTACGACGAACTGCGGAACACGATCAAAACGGCGCTCCAGGACCAGGCACTGAGCATTGACCATGTCGGATCCACGGCCATACCGGGACTCATCGCCAAGCCGGTGATTGACATCGACCTCACCGTTCTCGATGTGGACGATGAAGCCTCGTATCTCCCGCAGCTCGAAGCTGCAGGCTTTCGACTGATCTTCCGTGACGAGTTCGGTACAGACGCACATCGCCAACTCACCTTCGCCCTCCCGAATGCCAACCTGCACGTATGGAATCCGGGAGCCATCGAGCCGCAGCGTCACCAGTTGTTCAAACAATGGCTACAGACTTGCCCACAAGACCGCGAGCGCTACGCGACCGCGAAGCTCGAAGCCGTGGAGTCGAACGGGGCCACTAGGTACAACGATCTCAAGGCTGCCGTGGTCTATGACATCTATGAGCGCGCGTTCCTCGCCGACCCATCACACAAGCACGATCCTCAGCCTCGAGGGACGGCATCAGTGGCCGCCGTCAGTTGATCGAACCGAGTGACAAGCCAATCGATGGAGGCCAGGCTCCGTCGATAGTTCTCCATGTTGCGCTCCCATCCGTGAAGTGACCAGTGCGCTCCACCGATCTCGGTGATCAGCATCAACGGGACTATCGCGGATATCTCCTGCTCACTGAGTTGTTGGACGTGCCGATACCCGGCGACGTAATTCGGGATGACTGCGACAAAGGCGGCGGTCGTGAGCGTGGCCGTCTGCGGACTGGCCAAGTGCCGTCGTAGGCGACTTGCCAGATAGTAGGCGAGATCACGGACCCGAGGCCCCGTGGGCAGATGGTCAATGTCGATGAAGCTGATCCTCTTCTCGGAACCGATCAGCACATTGCCGTCATTGCAGTCGCCATGGGTCAACTGGACCGGTAGGTCGCGGCACGCCTCTGCAATGCGCTCGGCGTACGGTTGCACGAGCCTCGTCACCTCATCGGGCAGCTGCGGCAGCGCCTCGGCGAGGACTTTGCCGGGGTCATCAACGAACGACTCCACGACGTACGGGTAGTCCGCCAAGGCTCGGCCGAGGTGCGCAATGGCGGAACCGGTCAGGAAAGCCGTCTCGCTTGCATCAGGTCCGAGTTCGTGGTTCCCGCTCTGATGTGGCAGGTGCGGCAACAGCGACCAGTCACGATTGTCGACGCTCGCAAGGATCGATCCCGTGTCGGTGACGACAGGCAGGGCGACGGAGACACCTGAACCCTGCAGGTGGGACAGCACTCGATATTCGACGACGGGCTCGACCCCGGCCGGATACTCCGGCAGCTGTTTCAGCACCAATGTGGGTCGGTCGCAGACCTCGATCCGCCAGATCGGGTTCGTCACGTTCGGCATCGCCGTGATGACCGGGTCGTCGCCAACGATCGAGGACCAAGCGCTCAGGGCAGCTCGAGCTACCTCCGCGGTCATCGGTCCAACCAAACAACGCCGGTTCGCTTGTGCCAATGACCGCCGCTGCGCAAGTGGGAGACGAACGCCCTCTGCAGGGTGGTTTCGGTGGGAACCCGGCACAGATCGTCGTCGGTCAACGGCCCATCCGCTGGAACCCGAAGCTGCAGGCCCAGGCGCATCATCTCCCGGTCTCCCTCGCTCACATCATCGAGGGGGACGTGCGGCAGCAACCGGAAGCGGTGTTGGAATCGGATCAGATTGGAATCTGGTGGAAGGTAGTCGCCGAGCTGCGGATCGAGGAGCCAGGACTTGCACACCAGCGCGGAAGCCGGCTGATCCGGATTGTGCGCGGCGACCGTGCCGCGGGTGATCGCCTCGGGAACACCACGACGGCGGTGGGCGTCGATCAGGTCCGGCACGACGGTGAGCAAGGCCCAGGCATA
>JASGEZ010000031.1:0-9963 GCA_047605905.1 Microlunatus sp. | reverse complement strand
TCGGCTCGTCGCATCCTGGGGCTGGAGTCGGTCCCAAGGGTTGGGCTGTTCGCCCATTAAAGCGGCACGCGAGCTGGGTTTAGAACGTCGTGAGACAGTTCGGTCCCTATCCGCTGCGCGCGTAGGAGTCTTGAGGAGGGCTGTCCTTAGTACGAGAGGACCGGGACGGACGAACCTCTGGTGTGCCAGTTGTTCTGCCAAGAGCACGGCTGGTTGGCTACGTTCGGAAGTGATAACCGCTGAAAGCATCTAAGCGGGAAGCACGCTCCAAGATGATGGCTCCCACAGGGTAACCTGGTAAGGCCCCCAGCAGATCACTGGGTGATAGGTCGGATGTGGAAGTGCAGTAATGCATGGAGCTGACCGATACTAATAGGCCGAGGGCTTGTTCCTACAAAGATGCTACGCGTCCACTGTGCAGTTCCCGAGATACGGTCTCAGGTGACTGGCTAGCAATAGCCTCCCGCGATCTACATCTCAATAGAGTTTCGGTGATCATGGCGAGAGGGAAACACCCGGCTCCATTCCGAACCCGGAAGTTAAGCTTCTCAGCGCCGATGGTACTGCACGGGGGACCGTGTGGGAGACTAGGACGTCGCCGGACAACACACTTCAAGGTCGACCACTTCGGTGGTCGGCCTTGAAGTGTTTAGGGGAGTTGGAGCGGCTGTGTAGCAGCCATGGCGACCCTTCTGGTCATGGTGGCCGGATCACAGCGCACCGAGGCCCACGCCTTGTGACGAGCGTGTTTCGAATCGTCACAAGGCGTGAACGAAGCCTTGGACCGTTTCGGATTTCGTGCGGGATGTGTGAGGATCGAGGTGCGCGCGCAGGGGTGCCGACAGCGAAGCGGTGCGCGCCGGCTCATCGATGAGTAGCCGACAGTGGCGTCCACGGTGGTCGAGGCCGAATCTGGCCGGGCCGCCTCAGCCCCTCCGAGAACAACGACGCTGCCGATCCTGTCTCGGTCGGTGGTGGGCTGCGACCCACCACACCGATCCCGGGTTGGGGCGTCGCCGTCCACGGGAGTCGCTCGTGTCTGCCAGTTTCGCACCGTCCCTGCCCCTCTCCGATACGGTTCGCGCCGATCAGGACGCCGGCGAGAGAGCCGGGCTGCCGTCCGCGCCGGATGATCGGGAGTGGCTCCTCTATCTGGGCTCCCAATGGCGCTGGGTGACGCCGGTGAGCTTTGTCGGCTATCTGCTGATCGTGTTGAGCATCGGCTACTTCGTCTACCGACAGCCATGGGCTGCGTTCCTGCTTCTGCCATTGGGAGTCAGCGCGATCGGCACGCTGCTGTCGCTGTTCACCTCGTCCCGGCCGCGGCGCGACAGCATCGCGAGCCACCAGGCGGTGATGGCGTGCTGGGCTCCCGATCAGGCGCCGAGCGTGGATGTCTTCCTGCCGTCGGCCGGGGAGGACCTGGCCGTGCTGCGCAACACCTACGATCACGTGGCCGGTCTTCGATGGCGCGGTCACCTCACCGTGTATGTCCTCGATGACTCGGCACGGACAGAGGTTCGCGCGTTGGCGGAGCAGCGCGGGTTCCGCTATCTGACCAGGCCGGACCGAGGCTACTTCAAGAAGGCCGGCAATCTGCGGTTCGGCTTCGAGCGTTCCGACGGCGACTACATCCTGGTGTTGGATGCGGATTTCGTGCCGCGCGCCGACGCGCTGGACAACCTTGCGCCGTACCTCGATGACGGTCAGATCGGTATCGTGCAGTCGCCGCAGTATTTCGACGTTTCGACTCGGATGAACTGGCTCCAGCGGGCGGCAGGAGCGACCCAGATTCTCTTTTACCGTTGGGTTCAGCCTTCCCGGGACCGCGCGAACGCCGCGATCTGTGTCGGCACCAGCGCGCTCTATCGCCGGGCCGCGCTGGAGAAGTCCGGCGGTTATGCGCTGATCGGGCACAGCGAGGACGTGCATACCGGGGTGAACCTGATGAAGGTCGGTTACCGGATCCGGTACGTGCCTGTGGTGGTCACCAAGGGGCTGTGCCCGGACACCCTGGAACAGTTCTTCACTCAGCAGTACCGCTGGTGCACTGGCTCGATGAGCCTGCTGATGTCGAAGGAGTTCCACCGCCTGCGGATGACCCTGCGTCAGAGGCTGTGCTATTGGTCGGGATTTCTGTATTACATTACGACCGCGATCAACGTCTTTGTGATGGTGCTGCCCGTTCTGCTGATGGCCTGGTTCGTGCCGCAGGGCGTGAACCCGGCGAACTACGTGTTCGTGCTGCTCGCCATGGTCACCAGGCAGACCGTGGTGCCCTTCATCACCTTGCAGTCGGAGTCCATGATGGGCCTCACTCGGGTCCAGATGTCCTACTCCTTCTGTCACGCGCTCGCCCTGTTCGACGTGCTGCGCAACCGCACCGACGCATGGGTAGCGACTGGTACGAAGTCGCGCTCGCGGACCTCGACCAGGGTGCTTACGCTGGCCCGGGTCTGGTGCATCGGTGTCCAGGTGCTGCTCTGGGCCGCGATCGTGGTGCACGTGCCGAGCTACGGGCTGGACCGCTGGTGGCTACTGATCGTCTTCGCGATCATGAACCTGTACCTCGTCTACCCGCTGGTCGTGAACGACCCCAACGCGCTGCTGCTGCGCGATCTCTCGCGGGTGCCGGGTCTGGTGGTGGCCCGGCTGCGTCGGCCGCTACCGCTGACGGCGAATGGTCTGCTGGATTCCGAGGAGGGCACTCGATGACCTCGCTGATCGAGCTGCCGACACCGCTTGGCCGCGACCTGCTGCTGGATCCGCCTGCCGATGTCCGTGCGGAGGAAGGGCGCCCGTCGCGCCGGCGCCGGTTCTGGACCTCGCGCTGGCCGTGGCTGGCGATGATTGCGATCGGCCAGGTGGTGCTCAGTCGAGTCGTGCCCAAGCACCTGACCGCGTTCCAGGATGAGGGTCTCTACATCTTCATGGGGCACCGGGTGATCGACCACGTGCTCGGCGGCGAGCAACTGTTCGAGTTTCCCGGCTCGTACTTCTCCGGCGCGCCGGTCTTCTACCCGGTGCTGGCCGCGATTGCCGACAATGTCGGCGGCCTACAGGCGGCGCGGGACCTGAGCCTGATCTTCATCGTCGTCACCATGATCGGCTGCCAGGGACTGACCGAGCAGCTGTTTGGGCGGCTGGCGGGTCTGCTTGCCGCGACGACGTTCGCCGTCAGCGGCTCGGTGATCTACTTGTCCCAGTGGGCCACCTTCGACGCGCTGTCGATGATGTTCGCCGCACTTGCCGCCTGGCTGGCGGTGAGCAGCGCGAAACGGGACGGCCTGTTGTTGGCGCCGCTGGTCGGCGTGCTGTTGTTCACGGCGATCTTCGCCAAGTACGCCGGCGCGATGTATGTCCCGATTGTTTGCGGGCTGGCGGTCGCGGTCGGTTGGCAGCGTCATCGTTGGCGGATCGTGTGGCGGTCGGCGTTCATCGCGGCGACGACGGTGGTCGTCTTCTTCTTCGTCGTCTTGCTCTGGGGCCGCGGACTGCTACCGGGTCTGTCCCAGACGACCACAGCCCGGCACGTACTCAACCCGGCGACCTCTGTGCACCTGTTGCAGCAGACTGCGCTGTGGGTCGGGCCCTGGCTGCTGCTGGCCGTGATCGGTGCCGCGTTCCGAGTCCGCCGGCAGTCCTTGCTGGTAGCCGTGTTGCTGGTCGGCAGTGTGCTGGCGCCGCTGCAGCAGATCCACATCGGTGAAGCCACCTCGCTTCGTAAGCATGTGGCGTTCGGCTTGATCTTCGCTTGTGCGCTGATCGGCGATCTCCTCGCCAGGCTGGCGCGGCGCTGGTTCCTCATCCCGCTGGTGGCCGCGATCCTGGCCGGGCTGACCCTGCACGGAATGCACTTCGGCGGGCAGTTCCTGCGGGCGTACCCGGAGGACTCGGCCTTCCAGCAGGTGCTGCGGCGGGCGGTCGCGGCGAATCCCGGCAAGCCGATGCTGACCGAGCAGTCCTCGGCGCAGCGCTACGAGTTGCGCGACATCACCACCGCCCGCCAGTGGAACGACACCTACGTCTTCAACTACGACGGGGTGAGTGGCATCGAAGCCTACCGGCGGGCGATCGACGACCACTACTTCGGTGTGATCTACCTGAACTTCACCACCGAAGAGTCGCACAACATCGTCAAACTGCTCAGCGTCGGCGATCCGGAGCAACGCTATTACCATCTGGTCGCCCAGGTGCCGGGCTACATCAACGGTGAGCGGGTCGGTTTCTGGCTGGTCTGGACCCCGCAGACTCAGCGCTACACCACCATCAGGTAGATCGGCCTCAGGCACGCTCAGCGCCGAGCGCTCAGCGGCCCGCCTTGACCCGTTGCACCAGTGCCTCGCGAGCGGCCGGGAACGCGTGGTTCGTGGCTGTCACATTGTGCTTCAGCGCCGCGCTGTCGGTGTTGTTGAAGTACGTCACGTAGCTCACCCGGTTGGCCGGGTCGAAGACGAAGTCCAGGACGCCGTTGACGAAGATCGTGTTGTCGCCGCCGGCGTGACCGTCGGAGCGCCAGGCGAGCCCCCACTCCGACAGCGCCAATGGCTTGCCGCGGGCGGCCGCGAACTCCGCCCAGTACCGCAGCCCGCGGGTTCCGTTCAGCGCCCACTCCCACGACTTGGCCCGGGCCTGGTCCATGGTCAGCCCCGCGGGCGGCGGATACCAGCGGTAGTCGTAGTCGTAGATGTCCACCCCGATCACGTCGACGTAGGACGGGCCCGGCCATGCTTCGTCCGCCGACATCGCGTTCGACCCGTTGTTCACCGTCCAGCTGAAGGAGAGTTCCGGCGAGGTGGCGCGCATGGTGTTGACCAGGCTGCGATAGCAGCCGACGAAGGCGCCCACGTTGCCCTTGGCCGACCAGCTGTACCAGCCGCCGTTGAACTCCCAACCCGGCCGGATCGTGGCGTCGCCGAGTCCGGCCGCAGCCAGCTTGCCTGCGATCGTGCGCCAGTGCTGGTCGTAGCTGCCCGTCGCGCAGGCCGACAGCGTCGCACCGGTTCGGGGCAGCAGCGGCACCGACAGCTCGAGGTGGTACGGCGACCCGCGGTGCGCGTCGATCAACCAGTCCGCGTGGGTCATCGCCGACCATGAGTCGTCCGGGAGGAAGTCGAGCACCCGCTGGATCGGGATGTCGGTACGGGCAGCGAACGACGTGGCGCCGGCCACGCTCTTCGCGCCCGGCCCGGTGTAGACCCCCCACTGGACGCGGTTTGCCGGTGTCGCGGCGGTCGCGGTCTGGCCGCTCGGTGTGGCTGGGCTGCAGGCGGGTCCGGCAACGACGCAGAACAGGCCGGCGAGGCACGCCATCGCACGGGCAAACAAGGTTGGTCGGGTCATGCCAGGGACTCCGTCGGATGGTCAACAGGTCGACGTCGCGACTGCGCGCACACAAACTTCCCCGAGGCCCCGAATTTATCAGACGCCACCGGCCGAGCTGGTGCTTGACGCGCTCGGGCGCCGGCCGCATGGGGCTTACGGTCGTCATCGTCTGAAGGAGCCATCGATCGGGCGGCCTGCTTTGCATGGATCCGGGCGGACGGCGAGGATGGTGAGGTGACACACAGCAGAGGGGAGCGTCCGGGCCAGGGTCAAGGGCCTCGGGGCGGGCAGTCGGGAGGCCGCCGCGCCGGAGCCGGTCGGTCGGGAGACCGTGCCCGTCATGAGTACGGTCGCAGGCCCGGCGTCCGGGACGATCGCAGTCAGAATCAGCTTGGACGGACCCGGGACCAGTCGGGCCAGGGGGAGCGTGAGCGTACGCCACCACCTCCGGGTCTGCAGCGGCGCCCCGACGAGCCCAACCTGCCGGCCGACGTCGATGTCCGAGCGCTGCCGCGAGGGGTTAAGGCCGAGCTACGAGGACTTCCCAAGGATCTGGCCGAGGTCGTCGCCGGCCACCTGGTCACCGCCGGTCAGCTGATCGACGACGATCCGGAGTTGGCGTACCGCCATGCCGAGGCTGCGCGTCGTCGGGCGGCGCGACTGCCGGTGGTGCGGGAGGCGACGGCCGAGACCGCGTACGCGGCGGGTCACTGGGACGTCGCACTGTCCGAGTTCCGGGCGCTCCGCCGGATGACCGGAACCGACGATTTCCTGCCGGTGATGGCCGACTGCGAGCGGGCACTGGGCCGGCCGCAAGCAGCCCTCAAGATCGCCAAGGAAGCCAGGCGAAAGCAACTCGAGCCGGCGCTGGCGATCGAGATGATCATCGTCGAGTCCGGCGCCCGCAAAGATCTCGATCAGCAACCCGAGGCCCGTCGGGTGCTGCACCAGGCGATCCTCGACCTCGACAACCGCCGGGCAGCGCAGCTGGGCACTCCGGCGGCACGGCTCTACTACGCCTACGCGGATCTACTGGAGACGGCTGGCAAGCAGTCCGAGGCTCGCCGCTGGTTCGACGAGGCCGCCGCGCATGATCCCGATGGTGAGACCGATGCCGTCGACCGACGCGATCTGCTGGACGGCATGCTGATCACCTTTGACGACAGCGAACCGGGCGAGAACGTCGACGGCGGCGAGAGCATCGATCGCGCCTTGTGATGGCGGGGTTTTCGAACACCCACGACGTCGGGATCAGACGGTGACCGTGATTCGCGGCGTCGACGGGGCTAACGTTGCGCAATAGGTAGCGACTGCGAAGGCGGCGAGATGGTTTCAGAACAGATCCAGAATTACGTGAACCTGGTCGGAGGCTTGACCAAGGCGACCAAGGCGAAGGCAACCGAGGCTGCACAAGGGCTGCTGTCGGCGACGCACTTGGACGGCGTCGCCACTGGCGCGAGCGGGAAGGTCGCTGCCCTGACGGAGGAGATCCTGGCTGCCAGCCGGGCCAACCGCGAGTTGCTGTCCAAGACGATCAGCACCGAGGTGGACAAGGCGGCTGCCAAGCTCGGCTTCGCCCGGAACGAAGACCTCGACGCGTTGCGGGCCGAGGTCGACGAACTGCGGGCTGCGGTAGCCGAGCAGGCCGCGCGGGCCGAGGCGGCCCAGGGTGCGTCCAGGAAAGCGGCGGCCAAGAAGACCACCGCCAAGAAGACAGCGGCGAAGAAGTCTGCAGACACGGCGCCGCCGGCGACCGACAGCACCGAGGCCGCGGCAGAGTGAGCCAGGCCGTGGCAGGCGACCAGCCGACGACCGGGTTGCCGGAAGTCGACGAAGCGCTCGCAGGTCTGGCAGATCTTGCGGAGCGTCCGGTTGCTGAGCATCCGGACGCGCTGGCGGCTGTCCATGAGGTGCTGCATCTGACTCTGCATACCCCGACAGCCTCCTCAACTCCACCAGTTCGGCCGACTCCACCAGGGCCGGGGCAGGCATCGCCCAGGACGATTCACCGGTCACCACCCAGGCCGGCCGGCCACTGAGTATCCGAACCTCCCGGCACGATGCACCTGCGTACCAACCGACCGCGCGCGCAATGACCGAGCACGAGCCGACCCGGCTGGATCGAGCGGTCGCCGAGCGGGGGCTGGCGCGGTCCCGGTCGGCAGCGGTCGCGCTGATCCGTGCCGGGCGGGTCCGGGTCAACGACGAGGTGGTCGTCCGGGCCGCCAGCACGGTGACGGCAGGGGATGTGATCAGCGTCGAGTCCGACCCGTACGTCTCCCGCGCGGCCCACAAGCTCGCCGGTGCGCTGGCCGACCTGGACCTCGATGTGACCGGTCGACGGGCCCTCGATGCCGGCGCGTCGACCGGGGGCTTCACCCAGGTGCTGCTGCAGTCGGGGTGCCGCGAGGTGATCGCCGTCGACGTCGGTCATGGCCAATTGGCGGCCGAGATCCGCGCCGACCCGCGCGTGGTCTGCCATGAGCACCTCAATGTCCGTGACCTGACGTCGGCGCACGTCGCCGGCAGACCCGTCGATCTGGTCGTCGGCGACCTCTCGTTCATCTCCTTGATCCTGGTGCTGCCGGCGCTGTGCCGGATCGCCGATCCGGCGGGGTCGCTGCTGCTGATGGTGAAGCCGCAGTTCGAGGTGGGCCGGGAGCGGCTGGGGGAGGGCGGTGTCGTACGCGAGCCCGCGCTGCATGTCGCCGCCGTCACCGGGGTGGCCGAGGCGGCGGCCGAACTCGGCTGGGTCGCGCAGGCCGTCGTACCGAGCCGGCTGCCCGGTCCGGCCGGCAACCGGGAGTTCTTCGTCCTGTTCACCCGGACGCCGGCTGCCCGGCCGGTCGACATCGCCGCTTGCGTCGTCGGCGGCTGAGCCTATGCTGTGGCGCGTGACGCCACTCGACACCGAGACCGACGATCTGCCGGCAGGGCGACGCGTGGCGGTGTTGACCCATCTCGGCCGGCGTGAGGCGGTCGAGACCGCCGCGGGCATCATCGAGCGGCTGGCAGCCGCCGGGATCGCCGTGATCGTGCCTGAGGCCGATGCAGCTGTGCTGAACGAGCGGCTGGTCACCGCGCGGGCGATTGGAGTATCGGCGGGACGGTTCAGCGATCAGGCGAGTGGCGTCGAACTGATGTTGGTGCTCGGCGGCGACGGCACCATCCTGCGCGGCGCGGAGAAGGTGATCACCTCGGATACCCCGCTGCTGGGGGTCAACCTCGGCCACGTCGGGTTTCTTGCCGAAGCGGAGGCAGCTGAGATCGACAGCATCGTCGACCACGTCGTGCAGCGCACGTACACGGTGGAGGAACGCTTCACGATCGACGTCACCCTCCGCGACCGCGGCGAGGTCATCTGGTCGTCGTTCGCGGTCAACGAGGTGTCGATCGAGAAGGCGGCTCGGGAACGGATGCTCGAACTCGCCGTCGAGGTCGACGGGCTCCCGTTGTCCCGCTGGGCCTGCGACGGAATGCTGGTGTCGACGCCGACCGGATCAACTGCGTACGCGTTCTCGGCCGGCGGTCCGGTGCTGTGGCCTGAACTCGACGCCCTGCTGCTCGTCCCGCTCAGTGCGCACGCGCTGTTCGCCCGACCGCTGGTGCTCGGTCCCAACTCGGTGATCACCGTCGACCTGATCCCGACCGTCCAGACCCACGGTGTGGTCTGGTGCGACGGCAGCCGGTCGGTCGATCTCTGCCCGGGCATGGAGATCGAGGTTCGTCGCGGAGAGCACCGGCTCCGGCTGGCCCGGCTGTCGCAGTCGCCGTTCACCAACCGGCTGGTGAACAAGTTCCAGCTGCCGGTGGATGGCTGGCGCGGCAATTCGGAGTGGGCCCGACGTGAGGCCGCCGATCCACCATGATCACCGAACTGCGGATCACCGACCTCGGGGTGATCAGTGACGCGGTCCTCGGGCTGCATCCCGGGCTGACGGTGGTGACCGGCGAGACCGGCGCCGGCAAGACCATGATCGTGACCAGCATCGACCTGCTGCTCGGTGGCCGTGCCGACCCCAAGGCGGTCCGGTCCGGGGCCCGCCGGGCCGTGGTCGAGGGCCGGTTCGCCGAGGTCTCGGCCGAGACCGTACGGCGCGTGGAGGATGCCGGCGGCGAACTCGACGACGCCGAGGACCCCGGGGGCCGGGATGGAGCCGGAGCAGATGCCGAGTTGCTGGTGGCCCGGCAGATCACACCCGGCGGCCGGACGCGCGCGTTCGTGGGTGGTGCCCAGGTCCCGATCGGCCGGATGGAGGAGTTGATCGGTGATCTGGTGACCGTGCACGGGCAGTCGGAACAGATCCGGCTGGCCGGCCGGGACCGGCAGCGCGAGTTGCTGGACCGATTCGCCGGGGCCGAGCAGCAGCAGCGTCTGCTGAGCTACCGGGCCTGCTTCGACGAGGCGCGGGCGGCGCAGACCGAGCTCGACCGGCTGCGGACCGAGGCGCAGCAGCGGGCACGTGAGATCGACCTGCTGCGGTTCGGTCTGGACGAGATCGAGCGGGTCGCGCCGGAACCCGGCGAGGACGTGGCCCTGGCGGAGGAAGCTCAGCGCCTGCAGGCCAGCGACGACCTGCGGGCCGATGCCGCGGCCGCGATCGAGGCCCTGGCCGGCTCCGACGACGAGGCCGGCGG
>JASGEZ010000030.1:0-54254 GCA_047605905.1 Microlunatus sp. | reverse complement strand
CTGCCGCTGCCGGGTGGGCCGCTGCAATGGTTCGCGGTGCTCGTGATGGCCGCCGCGTTCCTGTTCACGATCGTCACGGGTGCCGACTACGTCCGTGAGGCGATCAAGCTGCGGCGCCAGGCATCCAGCTCGTAGTGCCGGAGGCAGTCGTGTCGGGCGTCCCGAGCTCGTCCCAGCTCGCCGCCGAGGTCGTTGCCGCGCTGCGAACGCGTCGCGAGACCATGGCGACCGCTGAGTCGCTGACCGGCGGACTGGTGGGTGCGACCATCACCGGCGTACCCGGGGCGTCGGCGGTCTATCGCGGCGGTCTGATCCCGTACGCCACCGAGTTGAAGGCCGCGCTGGTGGGCGTCTCGCCGGTCACGCTGGCCGAGGACGGACCGGTCGCAGCAAGCACCGCTGGGCAGTTGGCCCAGGGCACTGCGCGCGCTTGCGACGCGGACTGGGGCCTGGCCACCACCGGAGTGGCAGGTCCGGACTCCCAGGACGGGCATCCGGTCGGGCAAGTCTTCATCGCCGTGGCCGGACCGGGAACGGATACGCGCGTTCGGGTGCGTGAGCTGAGTCTGGTGGGAGATCGTGAAGCCATCCGCAGCCAGACGGTAGCTGCCGTGCTGGCGCTGCTGCTGGAGTCGTTGACGGGCTCCTGACCTGGCATTGAGGGGCCTCTTCAGGGGCCTCGAAACTCCGACACGAATGCTCAGTGCCCGGTCAGCCGAAACAGTGTCGGTGTGGCTGGGTACAGTCTCTACATGCGTCTTTCTCCTCCCTTGAAGCAGGTGCTCGTCCGAGAACTCATCGGCGAGTCGCTGCGCGAGGAGCGGATGTCCCAGGGCAAGACCCTCCGCGAGGTTTCGCAGGGTGCTCGCGTCAGTCTCGGCTACCTGTCCGAGGTCGAACGCGGGCAGAAGGAAGCTTCCAGCGAGCTGCTGGCGGCGATCTGCGCGGCCCTCGATGTCCCGCTTTCTGTGATCTTGAATCTGGTCAGCGAGAAGATGGCGGCGCACGAGCAGCTGACTCAGCGAGTGGCGGCGCTGCCGACCATTCACGACACCGTGGCTCAGGCTGCTGCCTGACCTGTTCGACCCTCGCCGAACGAGTCGGCAGATTATCCGGACAACTCTCATCCGGACAACGCTGGACCGTCGGGCGACACGGACTATCGGGCGGCGTTCGGCTGTCCAGCAGAGTTGGGTATGGGGCGGAGGCGCAGTCCCGATGGAGTCATCACGAAACCGGCGTCCTGCAAGCTGCTGCTGACCGGGGCCGAACCGAACACGTGCTGTCCGTCGGCGCGCTCTACGGTCAGCCGCCCCAGCTGGCCGAGCCGGACCGAGCGTGCCAGGGCAGTCGCTGCCGGGGCCAGGATGGCCGGATCGTCGGTGAACGACAGCAGGGTCTTGCCGCCCCGCTCGACATAGAAGACCAACTGCCCGTTGACCAGGGTCACCAGCGCGCCGGGTTTACGGCCGGGCCGATGGCCTTCCCGCTCCGGCCAGGGCAGCGCGGCTCCGTACGGATTGGCCGGGTCGCAGGCCGCCAGCACGAGGCCGCGTCGCTCGTCCGGCTCGGACTGCTCCGAGCGCAGCCGGTCGACTGCCCCGGTGGAGGCGAACTGCGCCGCGCCGAGCCCCTCGATCAGATAGCCGCGACGGCACTGCCCGGACTCCTCCAAGGCACTGAGCGCTCGGTACGCCGTGCCGAAGCCGCCCTCGACCGACTCCGTCAGCACACTGCCGCGGGTGACCACGCCGTACCGGTCGAGCTGGGTGAACATGGCGTCCGCCAGCCGGGCCGACGGCGGCTGGCCGGCCGGTTCCACCAGCGACCAGCGTCCGACCGTGGTGGGTGAGCTCAGCCGGGTCGGTCGATCTCCGCGGCCGGGACGCGGGATGCGAGGTCGTCCGCGATAGTTGCGTGGCGGTGGCCGGCGACCGGTTTTGTGTGCGCCGGTCGTGGCCAGGTTGCGAACCGCGGTGAACGTGTCACTGCTGACCAGTCCTGCCCAGACCAGCTGCCACAGGGCCGCCACCCAGCTCGACCGGTCGGGTTCGGCGTCCGGCGGCAGCAGGGCGTCGAAGAAGTAGGCGCCACCGGGCGCGAACCGCTCCATCAGCTCGCGTGCTTGGGCGGACTCTACGTCGGCTCGGGCCGACGCCGGATCGCTGCCGGGCAGATAGAACCGGACCCAGCCGTCCCGATCACCGATGGCCCCGTCGCCGACCCAGAAGACCTCGCCCGCGGTGGTCAACTCGTCCAGCATCGCGGGCCGGTAGTCCTCGACTCGAGCGGGCAGGATCATCGACTCGACGGCGCTGGCCGGCATCGCATACCCGGCCAGCTGTTCCAGGGCGGAGAGCACGGCGTCGGTGCCACGGCTCTGCGAGCCGACCCCCTGCCACTCGGCGAGGAAGCGGGCGTAGACGACCTGTTCGACCGGCTCGACCTCGCGGCGCAGGGCAGCCAGAGAGCGGCGCTTGATCAACGCCAGGACCCGGGTGTGGCACAGCTGCTCCTCATCGCCGGCCGCCGGGTCCGGATCGACGAACGAGCCGCGAACCAACTGGCCGGAGCGGACCAGATCTGCGCAGGCGTCGGCGATCACGACCCGGCCCAGCCCGTAGCGGGCCGCGATCACAGGCACGATGAACGGCCCGTGCGTACGTGCCCAGCGCAGCACCAGGTCATGGATCGGTTGGCTGCTGACCTCGTTGAAGCCTGCTGCCACACCGGGCGGCACAGGCACCCCCAGACCGTCCCGGAGGCGGGGCACATCCTCGATGACGGCCACCATCTCCTGGCCGGCGATCCGCAGCTGCACGAGACGCCGCGCGGCGGTCAGCTCGGCCAGTGCCGCGTCGAGATCGAGACCCTCGGCGACCCGGTCGGCGAGTTCGGCGGCGGTGAACGGTCCGGCGGTGCGGACCAGGTCGAACAACTGCTCAGGTGAGGTGGCGCGGCGTTGCTCGCTGAGGCCTTGCAGGTCGGCCTCGGTGGCGGCGATGACGGCCGGGTCGAGCAGCTGGCGCAGCCCGTCCCGGCCGAGCAGCTCGGCCAGCAGGCTGGCATCCAGCGACAGCGCGGCGACTTTTTTCTCCGCCAGCGGGACGTCGCCCTCGTAGACGAAGGCGCCGACGTACCCGAACAGCAGGGACTTCGCGAACGGCGATGCCTCCCGGGTCTCGACCTCCACCAGTCGGATGGTGCGGGCCGCCAACTCGCGCTGCACCTCGAGCAGACCGTCGAGGTCGAACACGTCGTTGAGACACTCCCGCATGGTCTCCAGCACGATCGGGAACTCCGGATACTGCGCGGCGACCGTGAGCAGTTGGGCGGAGCGCATTCGCTGCTGCCACAGCGGGGACCGTGATCGTGGGTCGCGGCGGGGAAGCAGCAGTGCCCGCGCGGCGCACTCGCGGAAGCGGGCGGCGAACAGCGCGGAGCCGCCGACCTCATCGGTGACGATGTCCTCCAGCCGGTCGGGGTCGACGATCACCAGCTCGGCGCCGGGCGGCTCCGCCGAGGTGTCGGGTACGCGGAGCACGATGCCGTCATTGGTGGCAGTGGCCTGGACCTCGATCCCGTGCCGGTCGCGGGCCGCCCGCTCGATCGCCAGCGCCCACGGGGTCAGCACCCCGGAGCCCAGCGGAGAGTGCACGCAGACCCGCCAGTCGCCGAGCTCGTCGCGGAAGCGCTCCACGACCACCGTGGTATCGGTCGGTAGTGCATTGGTGGCCTGCTGCTGCTCGGCCAGATAGCTCTGCAGATTGCGGGCCGCGAGTTCGTCCAGCCCGGCTTCCCGGAGCCGCGCGTACGCCGGCTCGGGTGCGAGACCGGCGAGCTCTCGGACGAAGGAGCCGAAGGCGCGGCCGAGCTCGAGCGGTCGGGGCGGCGAGTCGCCCTTCCAGAACGGCAGCCGGCCCGGCGCACCCGGGGCGGGGGAGACGAGCACCTGGTCGTGGGTGATCTGCTCGACTCGCCAACTCGTGGTGCCGAGGGTGAACACGTCCCCGACCCGGGTCTCGTACACCATCTCCTCGTCGAGTTCGCCGACCCGGCGACCCGGATTGTGCTTGCCCGACGCAGAGCCCTCACCGACCAGAAACACACCGAACAGCCCGCGGTCCGGGATGGTGCCGCCGGAGGTCACGGCCAACCGCTGGGCTCCCGGGCGAGCACTCAGCACGCCGGTGTCGCGATGCCAGATCAGCCGAGGCCGCAACTCGGCGAAGTCCTCGGACGGATAGCGGCCGCTGAGCATGTCGAGTGTTGCCTCGAAGGCGCTGTGCGGGAGATCCCGGTAGCCGTCGGCCCGCCGGACCAGGGCGTAGACCTCGTCCGCGGTGATCTCGGCCGAATCGATGGCGGCACTGGCCACGATCGCCACGATCTGCTGGGCGAGCACATCGAGCGGGTTCCGCAGTGTCACGACCTCTTCGATCGCACCTGCCCGCATCCGTTCGACCACCACGGCCGACTCGATCAGGTCGCCGCGGTGGTTGGGGAAGAAGACGCCCCGGGACGTGGCCCCGACCTGGTGGCCGGCCCGGCCGACCCGCTGCAGACCGCTGGCCACCGATGGCGGCGCCTCGACCTGGACGACGATGTCGACCGCACCCATGTCGATGCCCAACTCCAACGACGAGGTCGCCACCACACACGGCAGTTGGCCGGACTTCAGATCGGCTTCGATCTGCGCGCGCTGCTCCTTGCTGACCGAACCATGATGGGCACGGGCCACCACCGGAGAGCCGGTGCTGCCGTCGTGGCCTGCGCTGGCACCGGACTGAGCCATGATCTCGGCCGGCGGCGGGAACGGGGCGAGCTGCTCGGCAGGCTCGCCCGATTCGGTGGATCGGACCGCCGCCAGGCGTTCGGCCTGTAGCTCGTTGAGGTGGGCGGTCAGCCGCTCGGCGAGCCGCCGGGAGTTGGCGAAGACGATCGTCGACCGGTGGGCGTTGATCAGGTTCAGGATCTGGTTCTCCACGTGCGGCCAGATCGAGGGCTTCGGCGGTGGGGCGCCGTCGGAGTCCAGGTCCAGGGTCGGGGTCGATGCTGTGCTGGCCAGGTCGCCCATGTCCTCGACCGGCACCACGACCGAGAGATCCCATGCTTTCACCGCCGGCGGGGCGACCACCGTCACCGGGTGGCTGCCACCCAGATAGCGGGCGACCCGCTCCGGTGGACGCACGGTCGCCGACAGACCGATGCGTTGAACCGGGCCACCCTTGCGGCAGAGCTGAGCATCGGCGGGGGTGGCCTCGGTGGGGCTGGTCTCGGTAGGGCCGGACTCGGCGACCAGGGCATCCAAACGCTCCAGCGAGAGCGCCAGGTGCGCGCCCCGCTTGGTGCCCGCCAGGGCATGCACCTCGTCGACGATCACGGTGTGCACCTGTCGCAGCACGTCCCGGGCCGCCGAGGTCAGCATCAAGAACAACGACTCCGGCGTGGTGATCAAGATGTCCGGCGGGTGCGTGACGATCTTGCGCCGATCTGCCGCCGACGTGTCGCCGGAGCGCACTCCGACCGTTAACGACGGGGGAGTCCGACCCAGCCGGAGCGCGGTCTGGGTGATCCCGGCCAGCGGCGCCCGCAGGTTGCGCTCCACGTCGACAGCCAGCGCTTTGAGCGGTGACACATAGAGCACCCGGCAACGTTGCTTGGCCGGTGGCTTGGGGTCCTGGATCAGTGAGTCCAGACCGGCGAGGAAGGCGGCCAATGTCTTGCCCGAGCCGGTCGGTGCGATCACCAGTGCGTTGTCACCCGACGAGATCGCCTGCCAGGCACCGGTCTGCGCCGCCGTCGGCGCGGCGAACACCTCGGCGAACCAGGTGGCCGTCGCCGGGCTGAACGCGCGCAGCGCCTGGGCTGCGGTCGTGGTCTGTTCAGGCACCCTCACATCCTGCCCGCTGCCACTGACAGTGTTGGTCGTCACTCGCTGTGAGGCTGCGCTCACAGGACTCCGTCTTCGCCCCGGCTTGCGCGCGAGGGCGATCGTTCTTGACCCGTGGGCGCGAGACGTACCTGGTCCGCGCGTGATGGCTGCTCGTTGTTGACCCGTGGGCGCAAGACGAACCAGGGTGTGCCGGAGACGCGGTCGCGCGCTGCGTTGTCGTGGCTTCTCCCTCACAGCAGCCGCGCCGGAGTCGCGTAGGTTGGGTGTTCGGGTGAATTGGCTTCGGAGATGGGTAGGGGATGAAGGAGACCGAGCTGTGGGCGCGGCTGGATGGTCAGCTGGGTCGTGGCTATAGCAGGGTGTGGTCGGCCGAGCACAGTTTGGCCGAGCTGGGTGGCCGCACGGTCGATCAGGCGATCGATGACGGGATCTCCTTCAAGACCATCTGGCGTGCGGTCTGGGGTGCCCTCGAACTACCCGCATCCGAGCGCTGACGTGACATCTGGTGCGCTCAAAGAGCTCAGGAGCGGCGACACGCCGACCGGCAGCGGTTGAGCCGCAGATTTGTCACAGCTGGGCGGAGAGAACCACGCGCGGGCGGACCGCAGCGCGTCAGTTCTGCCGTGGCGGACTCTTCTTGACAGACCGGCGTGTCGGGCTGGAGTTCGAACACGTGTTCGCCTAAGTTGTCTCTGGAGATATCCACAGGCCATACGCGACCTCGAGCGCTGTCCACAGATCTGGCCGACCCCCGGTCGGATGTCAGTGGTCATCTTTATGGTCTCTAGCGATCGACTATTCAGACAGTCAGGAAGCCACCACACAGGGTGAACGGAAGGAACGACGATGGCGGTAGCAGCCCGGGATAAGGCGCTCGAGACGGCGCTCGCCCAGATCGACAAGCAGTACGGGAAGGGTGCGGTAATGCGTCTCGGCGAGGAGGTGCGCGCGCCGATCGAGGTGATTCCGACGGGTTCGATCGCGTTGGATGTGGCACTGGGCATCGGCGGCCTGCCGCGCGGCCGGGTCATCGAGATCTACGGCCCGGAGTCCAGCGGCAAGACGACGGTGGCGTTGCATGCCATCGCCAACGCTCAGGCCGCCGGGGGCATCTGCGCCTTCATCGATGCCGAGCACGCTCTCGACCCCGACTACGCGGCGAAGCTGGGCGTGGACACCGACTCGTTGCTGGTCAGCCAGCCCGACAACGGTGAGCAGGCGCTCGAGATCGCCGACATGCTGGTCCGCTCCGGTGCGCTGGCGCTGATCGTCATCGACTCGGTGGCGGCGCTGACCCCTCGCGCCGAGATCGAGGGGGAGATGGGTGACAGCCATGTCGGTCTCCAGGCGCGATTGATGAGCCAGGCACTGCGCAAGATGACCGGTGCGCTGAGCGGCGCCGGCACGACCGCCATCTTCATCAACCAGCTGCGCGAGAAAATCGGCGTCATGTTCGGCTCGCCGGAGACCACCACCGGTGGAAAGGCGCTGAAGTTCTACGCCTCGGTGCGGCTGGATGTCCGGCGGATCGAGACCTTGAAGGACGGCCAGGAGATGGTCGGCAACCGGACCCGGGTCAAGGTCGTCAAGAACAAGGTCGCGCCGCCGTTCAAGCAGGCGGAGTTCGACATCTTGTACGGGCGGGGCATCAGCCGCGAGGGCAGCCTGCTCGATCTCGGTGTCGAGGCCGGCATCATTCGCAAGGCCGGGGCTTGGTTCACCTACGACACCGACCAGCTGGGTCAGGGCCGGGAGAATGCCAGGAACTACCTGCTGGCCAATCCGGATCTGGCCAACGAGTTGGAGAAGAAGATCAAGGAGCGGCTGAACATCGGTCCGCGAGTCGATGTGCCCGCCGGGGTTGACCCGGTGACTGGTGAGGTGGAGTTCTGACCTTGGCCGGGGCAGATGATCCGGTCGACCAGGCGCGGGCCTGGCTGGCGAGACAGACCGGCCAGCCGATGCCGCCGCCAGCACGTAGAGCACCGAGTGCTGGGCCGGACGACCTCGGTCCGCGTGAGACCGAGTCGGGTGACGCCGGCGTGAGGTTGAGTGCTTCCGAAGCGAATCCGGCTCCGGAAGCAGCGCCGACCCGTCGTCGACGTGTGGTGGATGTGGCGGAGCCTTCGAGACCATCAGGTCCTGTCCGGCGGGTCCGCTCCCACCCGACGGATCCCGACGGGCGCCGTCCCGATGCGGGCAATCCGGACCGACGGGGTGCCGATGCGGGCAATCCGGACCGTCGGGGTGCCGATGCGGGTGATCCCGATGCGGGCGATCCCGATGCGGGCGATCCCGATGCGGAGGCCGACCCGGAGAGCGTCGCGCGCACCATCGCACTCCGCAAACTGGCGGCGCAGGCGCGGACCAGGCACGAACTCGCCCAGGCGATGCGGAAGAAGAACGTGCCCGACGAAGCAGCAGCCACGGTGCTCGACCGGCTGGAGAAGGTCGGCCTCGTCGACGACCGAGCGTTCGCCCAGGACTGGGTGACGTCCAGGCAGCAACGCCGACACCTGTCCAAGACCGCGTTGCGGCGTGAACTCCGGACCAAGGGCGTCG
This sequence comes from Microlunatus sp., assembly GCA_047605905.1. GTDB lineage: Bacteria > Actinomycetota > Actinomycetes > Propionibacteriales > Propionibacteriaceae > Microlunatus. The sequence continues at coordinate 45,796 of JASGEZ010000030.1, read as the reverse complement.
ATCGTGAGCACCTTGACCATGCACTCGCCACGGTCGACCATGAGGATGAACTCGCCGCTGCACGGGCGCTGGCAACCAAGAAGGCTGCCACGATGCGAAGCCTGGAGCCGGTGGTCCGGGAGCGCCGGCTGGCCGGAGCACTCGCGCGCAGAGGCTTCGGCACGAGCATTATCAGCACAGTGCTGGGCGAGTTGCGTCAGGGTTACGCGTGACAGGCTGGTCGGCACAGGGGACTGAACTGAGCCCTGACCAGGTCTTGACGGGGCTGAGGGGCAGCCCTACCCTGCACTCACGAGGTTTTACGGCAAATGTTGGACAAATAGTTGAACGTGTGGGGTCTCTGAACCAAACACGAATGATTCTTGCGTGATCTTTAACGAAATTCGGCCCACAATCGCATATGCAGCGCCATCGACTGGTCGGGCAGTCCTGACCCGGGGATGCGCTGCCTTCGTATTGCCGTAGAGCCTCCTGAAGGCGTGCATCGCACGCAGACAGGAGCGCTGAAGCACCATGTTCAATTTGGGAATTTTCGAGATTCTGGTCTTGGCTGGTCTATTTCTGTTGGTGATCGTCGTTGCGGCGATCGGCTATCTGTTCTATCGACGGTCTGCTGCCAAGGCAGCGGCACCGGCCGTCGTCTCATCGACGGCTACGGCAGCGCGCAACTCGCAGGTGCTCGAGGCCGAGGAGCTCGCCCACCGGATCCGCGCGGATGCCGAGGCCAAGGCGGCCCAGGCGCTGGCCAAAGCCGAGGCGCAGGTTCAGACTGCGGAGAACTCTCGACGTGAGGCTGAGGAAGAGGATCGGCTGCGGCGCAACGAACTGCGCACCCAGCGGTTGGAACTCGAACGGCGTGAGCAACGGCTCGCGGAGAGGGAGGAACGGCTCGACAGCAGTTCCCGGGCACTTGAGGAGAAGGCTCGTTACCTCGACAGCGCAAAGGCAGAGCTGAAGGCTCAGCGCCGAGCTCTCCAAGAGGCGGAAGCGGAGTCCCAGCACGCGCTGGAGCGGGTCGCCGGCCTGACTGCCGAGCAGGCCAAGGCCGAGCTGGTGGCTGCGGTGGAGCACGATGCGAAGCGGCAGGCGGTGATCCTGGCTCGCGACATCGAGCGGGAGGCCACCAAGCAGGCCGACGCCCGCGCACAGATGATCATCGTCGGTGCCATCCAGCGGCTGGCCTCGGATCAGACCGCTGAGTCGGTCGTCTCCGCCGTACATCTGCCCGGAGATGACATGAAGGGTCGCATCATCGGCCGTGAGGGGCGCAACATCCGGGCCTTCGAGCAGGTCACCGGCGTCAACGTGATGATCGACGACACTCCCGAGTCGGTGCTGTTGTCCTGCTTCGACCCGGTGCGCCGTGAGACGGCGCGGATGACCCTGACCGAACTGGTCAAGGACGGGCGCATCCATCCGGCCCGGATCGAAGAGGTGCACGAGCGGAGCAAGAGCCAAATCGAGCAGCAGTGCCTGCGTGCCGCCGAGGACGCCCTGGCGGATGTGGGCATCTCCGATCTGCACCCGGCATTGGTCCCGATCCTGGGCAGCCTGCAATATCGGACGTCGTACGGGCAGAACGTGCTCAAGCACTTGGTCGAGTCGGGCCACATCGCGGCATTGATGGCCGCCGAGCTCGGTTTGGATGTCGCCCAGTGTCGGCGGGCAGCCTTTCTGCACGACATCGGCAAGGCGCTCACCCACGAGGTCGAGGGATCCCATGCGATAGTCGGTGCCGATCTGGCCCGTAAGTACGGCGAGAATCCCGATGTCGTGCATGCGATCGAAGCGCACCACAACGAGGTCGAGGTGCGCACGGTGGAAGCGGTGCTGGTGCAGGCGGCCGACGCCATCAGCGGCAGCCGCCCGGGTGCCCGGCGGGAGAGCATCGAGGCATATGTCCAGCGGTTGGAGAAGCTGGAGAGCTTGGCCGCCGCACATACCGGTGTCGACAAGGTGTTTGCCATGCAGGCCGGCCGGGAGATCCGGGTGATGGTCGCTCCGGAGAAGGTCGACGATATCGAGGCGCAAGTGCTGGCCCGTGACCTGGCCAAGCAGATCGAGGAGGAACTCACCTACCCAGGTCAGATCAAGGTCGTCGTGGTTCGTGAGTCCCGCGCCACGGAGACCGCTCGGTGAGTTCGTCGCTATGCGGTGCGGCGCTGGACGTCGCCCGGATTCGCTCGGACTTCCCGGCTCTCGACTCCGGGATCGCGTTCTTCGACGCACCCGGCGGCACACAGACACCGACCCCGGTGATCGACGCCATCGCCGACGCCTTGCGCGCGCCGCTGGCCAACCGCGGCCTGGACAACCCGGCTCAGCGCAATGCCGAGCAGATCGTGCTCGCTGGGCGAGCCGCGATGGGCGACTATCTCGGTAACGATCCAGCCGGAATAGTGTTCGGTCGCAGCGCTACCCAGCTCACGCTCGAATTCGCTCGTATGCTCGCGGCAGGCTGGCAGCCCGGCGACGAGGTGGTGGTCACCCGGCTCGATCACGACGGCAACATCCGTCCTTGGGTGCTCGCGGCGGAACGGGTGGGAGCCGTGGTCCGGTGGGTCGACTTCGATCCCGCAACCGCCGAGCTGAACCTCGATCAATTGGCGGAAGGTCTCGGTCCGCGTACGCGCGTCGTCGCAGTCACCGGGGCCAGCAATCTGATGGGCACCATTCCCGACCACGAGACGATCGCCCGACTCACCCATGACGTCGGTGCGCTGCTGTGGGTCGACGCGGTCCACTTGGCCGCGCATGTCCGGATCGACCGTGCCGTGCTCGGTGCCGACGTCGTGGTCTGCTCGCCGTACAAGTTCCTGGGTCCGCACCTGGGCGTGCTCGCGGCCGGCCCGGCGTTGCTCGAGACGCTGCGACCGGACAAGCTGCTGCCCTCGACCAATGTGGTGCCGGAACGGTTCGAACTCGGGACGCTGCCGTACGAGCTGCTGGCAGGGACGAGCGCCGCCGTGGACTACCTGGCAGCGCTGGGTGATGGGGCAACCCGACGAGAACGGCTGGATGACGCGTTTCGTCGGCTGACCGCGGCCGAGCATGCCCTACAAGCGCGGCTGGAGGATGGCCTCGCGGAGCGCGGGGCAAGGATCTACAGCCGAGCGACGCGGCGTACCTCCACGGTCTTGTTCGATCTGCCTGGTCAGGATGCCGCCGAGGTGGCACTCAGACTGGCAGCAGCCGACGTTGCCGCGCCGGCGGGACACTTCTACGCGATAGAAGCCTCGCGGCGGCTCGGCCTCGGCGACCGCGGCGCCATCCGAGCCGGGTTGGCTCCGTACAGCAACGTGGACGACGTCGAGCGGCTCCTGGCTGCCCTGTGACCTCGGGATGCGTGACCAGCTGCGTTGTGTGTGAGTGACCCCCTCAACGTGCGGTCTCGGTGGTGGCTGACTGCTCCTGCTCCTCGGCCGCCAGCACCGGGTTCGCGCCGACATTGAGCGGACCAGGCCGGATACCCCGGTGACCACTGCGCAGCCTGGACTCCACGGCCCTGGCGACCCTGGTCAGCGCCCAGTTGATCACGATGTAGATGGCAGCCAGCACGATCAGCGTCGGGATCAGGTTGCCCTTGTAGGTCGCCAGGTTCTGTCCCTGGCGCAGCAACTCCAGATAGGTGATGTTGTAGGCCAGCGCGGAGTCCTTCAAAATCACCACCAGCTGGCTGACGATGGACGGCAGCATCGCGGTGATGGCCTGGGGCAGCAGGACCGTACGCAATGTCTGGCTGCCGGTCATGCCGATGGCGTAGCCCGCTTCACGTTGGCCACGGGGCAGGTTGTGTACGCCGGAGCGGACCAGCTCGGCGATCACGCACGAGTTGTAGAAGGTCAGGCCCACGACGGCGCCGAACAGCGGCAGCGCGGTGCCGCTGATGTGCAGCACGAAGATGCCGAAGAAGTAGGCGAAGAACATCATCATCAGCACCGGGATGGCGCGGAAGAACTCCACGAAGGCCCCGCAGAGGATGCGGAGCAGGACGATCTCCGACAACCGTCCCATCCCCAGCAGGATGCCGGCGACGATGGCGAGGACGACACTGATGATCGCGGCCTTCAAGGTGCCGATCAGGCCCGGGATCAGATAGCTCTTCCAGGAGGACCATTCCAGGAAGGGTGACCACTTCTCGGCGGTCAACTGGTTGTTGGCCGGATTGGCCAGTCCTTTGATCAAGAAGGCCAGGCCGAGCAGCAGCAGGACGACCCCGATGACGGCGATGATCCGGTACCGGACGATCGCCTTCGGCCCGGGGGCGTCGAACAGGACGCTTGGCTCGGCGCTCATCGTTGCACCGCCAGCTTGCGCGACCACCAGGTGAAGAAGATCCCCATCGGTAAGGTCAGGATTACGAATCCAGCCGCCATGATGAAGAAGATCGCGAACAGCAGCGAACTGTTGAACTCGAGCATGTTGCGCATCATCAGCGCCGGCTCGGCAACGCCGATGGTGGCCAGCACGGTGGTGTTCTTGGTCAGCGCGATGAGCGTGTTGCCGAGCGGGGCAATCGCACCGCGAAACGCCTGGGGAAGCACGATGGTGGTGATGGTCGGCAGGAACGACAAGCCGATCGCCCGGGCCGCCTCAGCCTGTCCCTGGGGCACGGTGTTGATCCCGCTGCGGATGGCTTCGGCGATGAAAGCCGCGTGATAGACCGAGAGTGCCACGACGCCCCAGCGGAAGGCGTTGTCGGCGAGTGAGGTCGGTGAATTGGGATCGGCCAGGCTGATCTGCAGCGTGTAGAACAGCCCGAACGCGAACGCGAACACGATCAGGGTCAGCGGGGTGTTGCGAACCAGCGTCACGTACGCGGTGCCGAAGACCTGGAACACCTTGACCGGTGAGACCCGCATGATCGCCACGACGGTGCCGATGATCATCGAGCCGATGGCCCCCAGGACCGTGAGCTTGATCGTCATCCAGAACGCCGCGAACACGTTGTATTCCTGCAGCAGGGTCTGCAGCCCATCCATCGGCGGTCACCTCCCTCGCTCGTACGCTGTTGGCCAGTGGTCAGAGCCGGGGAGAGCGGTACGCCCTCCCCGACTCATCGGTCGTCTACGACCGGACTACGAGCAGGCGTCCGGCTTCGGCGGGTTGCTCGCGGTATCCGGCTTGAAGCCCGACGGCCCGACCGTGGAATCCAGCGCCTTCTGCCAGGACCCGTCGGAGACCATCTTCTCCAGCGCGGCATTGATCTTTCCGCACAACTCGGTGTCACCCTTGGCGATGCCGACGCCGTACCGTTCTTCTGAGAACGGCTTGCCGACGACCTTGAGCTTGCCCTGATACTGCGACTGTGCCGCGAAGCCGGCGAGGATCACATTGTCGGTCGTGACCGCGTCGAGCTGGCCGGAGTTCAGTGCTTCCACACACTTGGAATAGGTGTCGAACTCCTGCAGCTGGACGCCGGACGCATAGTTGTCCTTGATCTTCTTCGCCGAGGTCGAGCCCGTGACTGAGCACAGCTTCTTGCCGTTGAGGCTGTCAGGGCCGGTGATGTCGGTGTTGTCGGCTCGGACCAGGAGATCCTGGCCGGCGATGAAGTACGGGCCGGCGAAGGAGACCTTCTGCTTGCGGTCGTCGGTGATGGAGTAGGTGGCGAAGATCATCTTCACCTGACCGCTCTGGAGCAGCGTCTCGCGCTGGGCCGACGGAGACTCCATGAACTGGACATCGGTGTAGCCGAGGTCCTTGGCGACGTACTTCGCGACCTCGACATCGAAGCCGGCGTAGGTCTCGCCTTCCTTCAGACCGAGTCCGGGCTGGTCGAACTTGATGCCGATGACGACTTTGTTGTCGCCGCCCGATTCGGTGCCGCTGCCGGAGCCGCTCTCTCCGCCGCAGGCGACGAGGGGGATCACCATGGCCAATCCGGCTCCGATGGCAAGGATCCGTTTGGTCAGTTTCATGCTTGTCCTCCGTTGGTTTGGGCTCGTCGTTGAGCTGGTGATTTCCGTCGGTCAGTGGGTCAAGATCTTGCTCAGGAAGTCCTTGGCGCGGTTGCTCTTCGGAGTGGTGAAAAACGTCTCCGGGTCGGCCTGCTCGACGACTTGCCCGTCGGCCATGAACACGACCCGGTTGGCGGCTTTGCGCGCGAAGCCCATCTCGTGGGTGACGACGATCATGGTCATGCCCTGTTTGGCGAGGCTGACCATCACGTCGAGCACCTCGTTCACCATCTCCGGATCCAAGGCCGAGGTGGGCTCGTCGAACAGGATCACTTTCGGTTCCATCGCGAGGGCACGGGCGATGGCGACCCGCTGTTGCTGGCCGCCGGAGAGCTGCGCCGGATACTTCGAGGCCTGGCTGTCGACACCGACCCGGGCAAGCAACTCCATGCCGCGCTGCTTCGCCTCGGCGGCCGACTTCTTGCGGACCTTGATCGGCCCGAGCGTGACGTTCTCCAGGATCGTCTTGTGGGCGAACAGGTTGAACGATTGGAACACCATGCCGACATCGGCACGCAGGTTGGCCAGCGCCTTGCCCTCGGCCGGCAACTCCTTGCCGTCGATCGTGATCGATCCGGACTGGATCGTCTCGAGCCGATTGATGGCCCGACACAGGGTCGACTTGCCAGAGCCCGACGGGCCCAGGACGACGACCACTTCGCCCCGGTGAACGGTCAGATCGATCTGCTGCAGGACGTGGAGATCGCCGAAGTACTTGTCGACGCCCTTCAACACGACCAGCGGCTCGCCGAGCTGGCCCGGGGCGATCGACCGCCCCTGCGTGGGGTCGCTCAAATCTGTCGGCTCCGAAGGTTCCGCCATAGAAGGACCCTAGACGACATCACGGGTGAATTGGGGAACTCAGCACGTTGAGATTTCGTTACGGCATTCCTCGTGCGCTGACTTCCTGTGAGGTTTCGACCAGGTTCGTGGTGTTCTTGCCGATGCTCCCCGTCGGCCCGCGGTCAGGCGCCGTCGATACCCCACTCGTACGCCGCGGATTCGCCGGGCTCCAGCACGACCATCCCGTCGTGCGTCGGACCGGGATTGAAGGCGTTCGGGCCACAGGTCATCGGCTCCACCGCGATCGCCAGGTCACGACGATCATTGCCGGTGAACACCTGGACCCAGTCCAGGCCCTCGCCGGCCCACAGCTCGGCCCACCGGTCACCCCGCTCCAAACGAGCCCGCCAGCGGCCATCGGGCCCGCGGCCGAGGTCGGTCATGGCGGTGTCGAAGCTGCGCGAGCCCAGCGGCGCGGCGGTCCGCAGGTCCTCGTCCCGACCCTCCACCAGGATCAGATCGGCGGGCAACAATCGGTCGTCGACGGCCAGATAACGCTCGGCCGGAAGACTGACGATGACGTCGTCGACGGTCTCCTCACCGACCGTCAGGTACGGGTGCGAGGCGTACCCGAACGGCACCGCCACCGTGCCGACGTTGGTCACGCTCACCGTGGTGACCACACCCTCGTCGCCGACCGTCTGGGCGATGGTCGCCTCGATGATGCCCGGCCAACCGGGTTGCGGATAGACCCGGATCCGCTGCTCGACGCGGTCCGCGGTGTGTGAGACGAGTCGCCACGGCTGATGGCGTACGAGCCCATGGATGGCGTTGTGCCGAGCCGGCTCGGACAGCACCAGCTGCTGGGTCTTGCCGTTGAACTCGTAGCGGCCGTCGCGGATCCGGTTGGGCCAGGGCAGCAGCTGCATCCCGCGGCCGCCGCTGATGATCTGGTCGGCGGCGAACCCCGCGACCACGTCGCGGCCGTCCACCGTGTAGGAGCGCAGCGTCGCGCCCACCTCCGTGACCACCGCGCGGCGCGCGCCCGCGACGATCTCGTACTGCTCTCCGGTCGGGTTCACGGTTGCATCGCTGGTCATGGTCGAACTCTAGAAGCGAGTGTTGCCGTCGGTGGAGCGGGGTCGTGTCGACGGGGAATTCCACAACAGCGAGAGCCCAGGACTATCCTGATCGGCGCCATGACCCACACGATCCTGCCCGGCACCGAGGCGCGCACGTACCAGATTCGCACCCACGGGTGCCAGATGAACGTGCACGACTCCGAGCGGCTGGCGGGGTTGTTGGAGGAGGCGGGCTACGCCAAGGCCGATGATGGCGATCAGGCCGACGTGGTGGTCTTCAACACGTGCGCGGTCAGGGAGAACGCCGACAACAGGCTCTACGGCAATCTCGGCCAGCTCTATCCGGTGAAGAAGTCCCGGCCCGGGATGCAGATCGCCGTCGGTGGTTGCATGGCGCAGAAGGACAAGGGCGTCATCCTCGACAAGGCCCCGTGGGTCGACGTCGTCTTCGGCACCCACAACATCGGCTCGCTGCCGGTGCTGCTGGAGCGTGCCAGGATCGCCGACGAGGCACAGGTCGAGATCAAGGAGTCGCTCGATCGCTTCCCCTCGACGCTGCCGACCCGCCGCGACTCGGCGTACGCGGCCTGGGTGTCGATCAGCGTCGGCTGCAACAACACCTGCACCTTCTGCATCGTGCCGAGCCTGCGCGGCAAGGAAACCGACCGACGGCCGGGCGACATCCTGGCCGAGGTCGAGGCGCTGGTCGCCGAGGGCGTGCAGGAGATCACTCTGCTCGGCCAGAACGTCAATGCCTACGGGGTCGAGTTCGGTGATCGGCAGGCGTTCGCCAAGTTGCTGCGGGCCTGCGGGGAGATCGATGGTCTGGAGCGGGTCCGGTTCACCTCGCCGCACCCGAAGGACTTCACCGACGATGTGATCGCGGCGATGGCGGAGACGCCGAATGTGATGCCGCAGTTGCACATGCCGTTGCAGTCCGGCTCGGACCGGGTGCTCAAGGCGATGCGTCGCTCCTATCGCAGCACCCGCTATCTGTCGATCATCGAGAAGGTACGTGCGGCGATGCCGCATGCGGCGATCACCACCGACATCATCGTCGGTTTCCCCGGCGAGACCGAAGAGGACTTTGCCGCGACGCTGGAGGTGGTCCGGGAGTCCCGGTTCGCGAGTGCCTTCACCTTCCAGTACTCCATTCGGCTCGGCACGCCGGCGGCCACCATGCCCGACCAGGTGCCCAAAGCCGTCGTGCAGGAGCGCTACGAGCGGCTGGTCGAGTTGGTCGGCGAGCTGGCCTGGGAAGAGAACAAGAAGCAGGTCGGCCGCACGGTGGAGGTCATGTTCGCCGACGGCGAGGGTCGCAAGGACGCCGCGACCGCACGGATGTCAGGCCGTGCCCGCGACAACCGGCTCGTCCATGTGGCGGTGCCGGAGGCCGCCGCCGAGCGACCGCGACCGGGCGATCTGGCCGAGGTTGAGGTCACCTACGCCGCCCCGCACCATCTGAACGCCGACCACGGACTGCTGTCGCTGCGACGTACCCGTGGTGGCGACGCCTGGCAGGCGCGGCGGGAGAACCCGGCGGCGTCGACCTCGGTGGGGCTCGGGATGCCGAGCATCGGGGTGCCGGCACCACTGCCGCCGGCACCTGCTTGCGCCAGCCACTGAGTCGGTGGGCAAGCAACGACCGAATCGGTCCGGCCATCCTCAGGACGGCCGTTGCCGGATGAGCTGGAGCGCGTATTCCGGCCAGTACTGACCCGCCGGCGGTTCGCCGGGCCGGCAAGCGCCGTCGGAGGCACCCGGCTCCTTGATCCACAGGAACGCAATCGCACGCGCCCGCTCCGGTCCGAGGTGCGGATTCTCGCCGAGCGCGGCCTCGGGCGGATTGCACCAAGCCTCCACGCTGCCCGGGTCGGCCGTGGACACACCGCGTCCGTTGCGTGACACGTCAACCAGATACTGCTTGTCGTCCAGCCGGCTCGACAGCTGATCTCCGTACGTCTGGTTGTCGGCGGTGGTCTGGAAGTTGGAGACGTTGAGGCTGAATCCGGCGGCCCGCTCGATGCCGCTGTCGCGCAGCGCACCGGCGAGTGAGTCCAGGTCGCTGACCCAACCGGGATGCCCGGCGTCGAGATAGACCAGCGCGTTCGGCTGAACGGTGAGCCGCTCGACCGCCGCGGCCAGCATGGCGTACGTGGCCTCCGGACGACCCTCCTGAGCGCACTGTCCGGTCAGAGCCTGCGGGATCGCGTCCGGCTCCAGCACCACGATCACCTGCCGATCACCGATGGTCGCCGCGATCCGATCGACCCAGTCGAGATAGGAGGCCTGCTCGGCAGCGCCACCGGCGGAGTAGGAGCCGCAATCACGGCCGGGCCGGTGATAGAGCACCAGCACCGGGACCTTCGTGGCGACCCCAGCGGCCTCGACCACCCGCCGGGCGGTTGCCGGTGCCGCGTCGTCCACCAACCAGGTCGCCACCGGCTGGGAACTGATCGGCGTCAGCTCGTCCGCCTCGGCCGCTCGTCCTTGCGTGCGCAGCAGATCGGCGGCTTGCCCTGCGGCTGATTCCGGATCGACCCACAGCGACAGACCTGTGAGCGGGTTGGGCGGGGGCGGCGATCCGGCACCGGCCGAGCAGCCGGTCATCATCGCCAGCAGCACGGAGACGAGGATGACACGACCAGGCCACATGAGGCGGAGACTACGACGAGCCGATCCCGGTCAAGCCGCCGCCTCCAGCTTGGCGGCGCTCTTCCCCAGCTTCGCCTTCTTGAGCGCCTTCTTGTTCCGGGCGTTCGCGAACAGCGTGCGCGCGTCCTGTGGGGACAGCTTGCCTTCGGCCAGCAGGCGAATGGGACAGCGCTTGCACCGAGGCTTGTCCTGGCAGCACTTCTTCTTCGGTCGAACGGACACGACCGGGACGATAGCAGTGAGGCCAGCCAAACCTCACTTCTTCGATGGTTTGGCGTCGGCGACCGCGCAGGCCGCCGACGCCGATCGCACCAGGACAGAACTGTTCAGCCGGCCGAGTGCGGGGCAGCCAGGGTCAGGTCCCGGCTGGCGGCGTGGCAGCCGGCGACTCAGCCCTGTGAGTGAGAGCTCGCGTCGTCGATCGCGTCCTTGACCTTGTCGGCAGCCTGGTCGATCTGCTCGCCGTGCTGTCCGCCGGTCTTCTCGTCGATCAGATCAGCGGCCTTGTCGATGCCTTGGTCGACGGTCTCGTTGTGCTCGTCGAGCAGATCCTTGGCCTTGTCGAAGATGCCCATGCGCGCTTGCCTTCTCTCGTCCCGATGTCGGATGGTGCAGGTCCACTTTCGCGCATTCATCCGTCATGACCCAGGATCTGGCGTGATATATCAGCGGCGAGCGGGTGAAAGTGGGTCGGGACGCCGGCGTGTCAGGCACGATCGGTGCGGGAATCCGGCGGATTTCCATTCGCACCCGGGTAGGTTCATACGCCATGTCCGTAGCTACGACCGCCCTGTCGCAGATTCGGTCAGAAGCAGCGCGTGCCAGCCCGGTTCGCACCCTGGTGCTGATCGGCCCAACCGCGTCGGGCAAGTCGGGACTGGCGATCGCCTTGGCGGAGCGACTGATCGCGGCGGGCCAACCCGCCGAGATCGTCAACGCCGACTCGATGCTGGTCTACCGCGGCATGGACATCGGGACCGCCAAGCCGACGATCGAAGAGCGGGCTCGGGTCGTCCACCACCTGGTCGACATCCTCGATGTCACCGAGACCGCGACCGTCGCGGAGTTCCAATCCCGGGCCCGGGCGGCGATCGCCGACTGCCATGCGCGCGGCGTGGTGCCGGTCGTGGTCGGTGGTTCGGCCCTCTACATCAGGGCGATCGTCGACGAGTTCTCCTTCCCGGGCACGGATCCGGTGGTGCGGGCCGAGCTGGAGGGCGAGCTGGCGGCGCTCGGCCCGGCCACCCTGCACGAACGGCTGGCGGCGCTGGATCCGGCGGCAGCCGCCGCGATCCTGCCGCAGAACGGGCGGCGGATCGTTCGTGCGCTGGAGGTCATCCGGCTCACCGGTGCTCCCTTCGCAGCCCAGCTGCCCGAACGGCGCTACCGGCTGCCCGGTGTGCGACAGCTCGGCTTGGCCATCGACCGACCGACCCTCGACGTCCGGATCGAGCAGCGGGTGGACGCCATGTGGGCGGCCGGTCTGGTCACGGAGGTGATCGAACTGACCGACCGCGGGTTGCGGGACGGTCTGACCGCCTCCCGGGCGCTGGGCTATCGGCAGGTGCTGGAGTTCCTGGCCGGTGACATCGACGAGGCCGAGGCGCGCCGCCGTACGGTGGTCGGCACCCGCAAGTTCGCCCGCCGACAGGACTCCTGGTTCAAGCAGGATCCGCGGATCAGCTGGCTGGACTACGACCGGGACGACCTGGTCATGGCGGCGCTGGACGCGGCCGGTTTCGGCGCCGTCGTGGGAGACTGAACCTCGTGCGCTCTGTTGGATGTCGCGCTCCGCTTTCTGAGGTCATGGGCTGCGCGGAGTCTCACTCGTTCGTCACGTTTCGCACCGACGAAGAACATGTCGACCCGAAACGCTCCGGCACTCGTGAGAGGCTCCGCCCATGACCTGGGCGTTCGCGAAGGGTCATGGGACCGAGAACGACTTCGTCATCCTCGTCGACCGAGACGGGGCCGAGCCGGTGACCCCGGAGCAGGTCCGTTGGATCTGCGACCGCCGCGCCGGGATCGGTGGTGACGGCATCCTGCGAGCGGTCGCCGGTCGGCACGTTCCGGAGTGGGACGGCGATCCCGACCTCTGGTTCATGGACTACCGCAATGCCGACGGCACCATTGCCGAGATGTGCGGCAACGGCATCCGGGTGTTCGTGCGCTATCTGGTCGACGAGGGCCTGGCCGAGGGCCCGCGGGTGCCGGTCGGCACCCGGGCCGGTCTGCGCGAGACCGAGGTCTTGCCCGGCGGCCGGGTGCGGGTGGCGATGGGTCCGGCCCGCGTACTGGATGAACAGGTACGCGTGTCGACCGCCGATCGGCAGGCATTCGACGCGGTCGGAGTCGATGTCGGCAATCCGCATGCGGTGAGCTTCTGCGCCGATCCCGATGCGTTGGATCTGCGGACCGCGCCGACCTGGGAGCCCGCCGAGGTCTTTCCGCACGGGGTGAACGCCGAGTTCATCGCCGAGCGAGGGCCGCTGCGGCTGGCGATGCGGGTGTTCGAACGCGGGTCGGGGGAGACCCGCTCGTGCGGCACCGGCACGGTGGCTGCCGCGGCCGCCTGGCACGCCCGGCACGGGGACAAGATTTCCGGGGTGGGAGACGCGCCGGTTCGCTATCAGGTCGAGGTGCCGGGCGGATCGGTCGAAGTCGAGCTCGGTGAGCAGGCGTACCTGACCGGATCCGCCGTGATCGTGGCCCGCGGGGAACTCTCGCTGCCCTGCTGAGTGAGCCGGGTCGACTACCGAGTGAGCCAGTGCGACGGTCGCTGGAATCCGGGCGGGAGCCGGGTCGTTGTGTCACCGCGTGCACTGTTGACTTGCATCTGGGTCAGATAGATCGCGTCCTCGAGGTCGGCACCGGAGAGATCGGCGTCGCGCAGGTCGCAGCGTGCCAGCCGGGCGCCGCTCAGATCCGCCGCGATCAGCGTCGAACCTCGCAAACAGACCCCGCGCAGATCTGCACGCGCCAGTCGAGCGCCCATCAGGTTGCTCTGCGGTCCGAGCTGGCGTCGGCGGCTGCGTTCCGGCTTCGGGACCTGCTGCCGGGCGAGTTCACTGGCGTGGATCAGCAGCGACCGAGTCCGGTCGTACTCGGCGTCGACATCGAGCTCCAGCACTCGCGCGCCGGGCAGGTCGCTCAACTCGCGGACGCCTTCGAACCGCTGCTGCCACGGGGTCGCATCACGGCCGGCGGCCTCGACCAGCGTGATGGCTTGATCGAGATACCACAGCAGCTCGTGCAGCCGCCGGATGATCGGGAACGCGGCGAACATCGCCGTACGAGTCTCGTCGTCGTCGCGCCAGGACCGGCCCGCGAAGGTGTGCCGGGAGGTCTTCTGCCCGGCGCCGAAGCAGTCGAACACGGTGCACCCCTTGAACCCGCGAGTCCGCAGTTGCGCGTGCACGCGGCAGGCGTCCTGGTCGTCGAGGTTCGGGCACGGCTCACCGGCTGGCTTGTCGAAGGGGAAGTCCGCCGAGACGGCGAAAGCCAGGGCCACGCAGCACAGACCGAAGCAGTTCGCGCAGTCGGCGCCCAGGTCTTCGCGCCGACCGAGCTCGACCCGCGTCCGTGTCCCCATCAGTGCGAAGGTAGCGCTTGGGTTGTGCCTGCGTACAGGCGGTTTCCCGGCCGAACAGGCAACTGCTCGCATCATGTCGGCAAAGTCGTTGGCCGAGTGTTGGTGGTACGTGCGATTCTTGACTCACGATGAGTTTTCCTGAACCTGAGTACCCGGCCGACTACGACGGCGAGCAGCTCGATCTGGCGGAGCGGCATTCCCTGCGCCGTGTCGCCGGCATGTCGACCGAACTCACCGACGTCACCGAGGTCGAATACCGGCAGCTCCGACTGGAGCGGGTGGTGCTGGTCAGCGTCTGGACGACCGGCAGTGAGGTCGACGCCGAGAACGCCATGGCGGAGCTGAAGCTGTTGGCCGAGACCGCCGGCTCTGAAGTGCTGGAAGGTCTGGTGCAGCGTCGACTGCGGCCGGATCCCGCCACCTATATCGGTCGCGGCAAGGTGGCCGAGTTGCGCGAGATCGTCGTCGCCACCGGTGCCGACACCGTGATCTGCGACGGCGAGCTGGCGCCTGCCCAGCTACGCAACCTGGAGGACCGGGTCAAGGTCAAGGTGATCGACCGGACCGCGCTGATCCTTGACATCTTCGCCCAGCACGCCAAGAGCGCCGAGGGCCAGGCCCAGGTGGAGCTTGCGCAGTTGCAGTACCTCAAGCAGCGGCTGCGTGGCTGGGGCGGCAATCTGTCCCGGCAGGCCGGTGGCCGGGCCAGCGGCGGCGCCGGTATCGGCGGCCGCGGTCCTGGTGAGACCAAGCTGGAGACCGATCGCCGGCGGATCCACAGCCGGATCGCGAAGCTGCGGGCGTCCTTGCGCGAGCTGGACGCCAACCGGCAGCTGAAACGGGCCGAACGGCAGCGGCATCAGGTGCCGTCGGTAGCCATCGTGGGCTACACGAACGCCGGCAAGTCCAGCGTGCTCAACCGGCTGACCGGCGCCGGCGTACTGGTCGAGGACGCGTTGTTCGCCACACTGGATCCGACGACTCGACGGGCGCAGACCGCCGACGGACGCGTCTACACCCTGACCGACACGGTCGGCTTCGTCCGGCATCTGCCGCACGATCTGGTCGAGGCATTCGCCTCGACGCTGGAGGAGTCCGCGCAGGCCGATCTGCTGGTGCATGTCGTCGATGCCTCCGATCCCGACCCGGTCGGTCAGATCAAGGCCGTACGCGCTGTGCTGGCCGATATCGGCGCCGGTGACATTCCCGAGCTGATCGTGCTGAACAAGGCCGACAAGGCGAGTTCCGAGGCCATCACCACGCTGCGTACGGCGGCTCCCGGTGCGGTCGTGGTCTCCGCCCGCACCGGCGCCGGCATCGACGAACTGCGGGTAGCCGTGGAGAACGGCCTGCCCCGGCCGGGGCGGGAGATGCGGGTGCTGCTGCCGTACCAGCGCGGTGATCTGGTCGACCGGATCCACACCAGCGGCGAACTGGTCAGCGTCGAGCACACCGAGCACGGCTCGCTGGTCACCGCGCGGGTGCATCCGGATCTGGCCGGCGAGTTGGGGCCGTACGAGCTCGCAGCCTCCAGCTGAGTCAGGGTAGCGTCGTACCTTGCTGTGACAGATCGAGAAGAAGCACGCGTGCGTGCGGGCGGACCGAAGGGTTCTGCGTTGAACGCCGCGGAGCAGACGGCGGCCGTGCTGGCCGCCGCGGTCGCCGAGATCGGCGGTCACGAGCGTCCCGGTCAGTTGGACCTGGCCGCCGCCGTTGGCGAGTCACTGGACACCGGTGTGCACCTGCTGGCTCAGGCGGGCACCGGGACCGGCAAGTCGCTCGGCTATCTGGCGCCAACCCTGGTCCGGCTCGCTCGCGGCGATCTCGACCGGGTGGTGGTGACCACCGCGACTCTGGCGCTGCAGAGCCAGCTGGCCAGCAAGGACATCCCGCACGCGCTGGACGCGGTCGAACAGGTGACCGGCCGCCGGCCGCAGCACGCCATCCTCAAGGGACGCACCAACTACGCCTGTCTGCTGAAGGTCCGCGACGGGGCTGACGATCAGGACACGCTGATCTCGGCGGCCGACCTGCTCGCCACCGTGCAGGACTCGCCGCGGACGCCGCCGGAGTCTGCACTCGGAGCGGAGGTCCTGGCGCTGCGGGAGTGGGCCGAGGAGCAACTGCGAGACGGCGGGCTGGCCGACCGGGACGATGCGCCGTCCCACACCGACCGTGGCTGGCACCAGGTCTCGATCCCGGTCCGGGAGTGCCTGGGTACGCAGCGCTGCCCCCAGGGCGGGCTGTGCTTCGTGGAGAAGTCGCGCGAAGCGGCCCGGGAGGCGGAGCTGGTGGTGACCAACCACGCGCTGCTCGCGATCGATGCCATGCACGGTGGCACCGCGCTGCCGGAGCACCAGGCCGTGGTGATCGACGAGGCGCATGAGCTGGCTGCCCGGGTGACCAGCGCCGACTCCGCGGAGCTCAGTCCCGGGATGGTCGAGCGGGTCGGCAATCGGGCACTGCCCTGGCTGGATGACGACGATATGGGCGCCGAACTGCTGACTTCGGCCGATCGGCTCCGGGATGCGTTGGATGAGATGCCGCTGGAGCGGGTGGAGGATCCGGGGAGCCCCTTCGTGGCGGCGTGCGAGGAGGTGCGCTCGGTCACGCGCCGGGTGGTCAGCGCCCTGACCAGTGGTGCCGACAAGAGCGAACCGGAATGCCGGCAGGCTGCGGCCGCGGTCAAGGAGATCTTCGACATCGCTGAACGAATGGCAGCGCTGAGTGAGCACGATGTGGTGTGGGTCGCCGACCGGGAGCGCAGCGGCCGCGAGGCACGGGTCGCCCCGCTGACCGTGGCCGGCCTGATGCGATCCAGGGTCTTCGGCGAACACACCACGGTGCTGACCTCAGCCACCTTGAAACTGGGCGGGGACTTCACCGGGGTGGCCGGCTCGGTGGGTCTGCGCGACGACGAGCGACTCCGGGACGGCGATCCGATTCCGGAGTTGAGCGAGGACGACGAGCGCCGGCCCTGGCGAGCGGTCGACGTCGGCTCGCCGTTCGCGTACGAGAAGCAGGGAATCCTCTATCTGGCGCGGCGGATGCCCCAACCTGGCCGTGACGGCATCAACGACGCGGTCCTGGAAGAGATCGCCGAGCTGGTCTGGGCAGCTGGCGGCCGCACGCTCGGGCTGTTTTCTTCGCGACGTGCCGCCGAGGCTGCCGCGGTCTGGGTCCGCAAGCAGCTGCCGAAGCAGAAGATCCTGTGCCAGGGCGATGCCCAGTTGTCCGAGCTGACCCGCCGGTTCGTCGCGGAGGAGGAGACCTCGCTGTTCGGCACCTTGTCGCTGTGGCAGGGGATCGACGTGCCCGGCGACACCTGCCGGCTGGTGATCATCGACCGGATTCCGTTCCCGCGGCCGGACGAGCCGCTGACCGTGGCCCGCCAGCGAGCGGTCACCGAAGCAGGCGGGAACGGTTTCATGAGCGTCGCGGCCAACCATGCCGCCTTGTTGCTGGCACAAGGTTCCGGGCGGCTGATCCGGCGGATCACCGACCGCGGCGTGGTCGCGGTCCTCGATCCGCGCTTGGTGACGGCCCGGTACGGCTCCTATCTACGGGCCTCGATGCCGCCGATGTGGACGACCTCGGATCGCGAGACCGCCATCGGTGCCCTCCGCCGGCTGGCGGGCGCCCCCTCCTGAACCTCCGGCGCCAACCGGATTTCGGTCGAGCTAGCCACATCTGGTGGGGATAGCTCGACAGAAGTCGTTCGACCCGGGTGGCGGCGGCAAGCAGTGTTGTGTGAGGCTGCACAGATGGAGCACACGTACGACTTTGATCTAGCCGTCATCGGATCCGGGCCAGGTGGCCAGAAGGCGGCCGTCCAGGCTGCCAAGCTCGGCAAGCGGGTCTGTGTCATCGACAGCAAACAGATGGTCGGCGGCGTCTGCGTGAACACCGGCACCATTCCGTCGAAGACATTGCGTGAGGCTGTCATCTATCTGACCGGCATGCAGCAGCGCGACATGTACGGGGCCAGCTACCGGGTCAAGAACGAGATCACCATCTCCGATCTGCTGAGCCGGTTGCAGCACGTGATCGGTCGTGAGATCGAGGTCATTCGCAACCAGCTGCTGCGCAATCACATCGAGTTGATGGCCGGCACCGCGAGCTTCCTCGATCCGCACACCCTGTCGATCGACGACGAGAGCCACGGCATGATGCGTACGCTGACGGCCGACAAGATCGTGATCGCCACCGGCACCACTCCGGCCCGGCCGGCCAACATCGAGTTCGACGGCGTCCGGGTTCTCGACAGCGACCAGATCCTCACGCTGGAGAGGGTGCCGGATTCGCTGGTGGTCGTCGGTGCCGGCGTGATCGGCGTGGAGTACGCCTCGATCTTCGCCGCGCTCGGAACCCGGGTGACCCTGGTGGAGAAGCGGGCCCAGATGCTCGACTTCTGTGACCCCGAGATCGTTGAATCGCTGAAGTTCCATCTGCGCGATCTGTCGATGTCCTTCCGCTTCGGCGAAGAGGTGCAGTCGGTCGAGAGTTCAGAGCACGGGACGATCACGACCCTGGCCTCGGGGAAGCGGATCGCCGCCGAGGTGGTCATGTACTCAGCCGGTCGGCAAGGAAACACCGGTCCGCTCAACCTGGACCTGGCGGGCCTGGAGGCTGACAAACGGGGCCGGCTGGTGGTCGACGAGCAGTACGCGACCTCGGTGCCCAACATCTACGCGGTCGGCGACGTGATCGGCTTCCCCGCGCTGGCCGCTACATCGATGGATCAAGGGCGGTTGGCTGCGGCGTACGCCTTCGGCGAGACGGCCAACGAACTGCACCACTTGCAGCCGATCGGGATCTACACGATTCCGGAGATCTCCTACTGTGGCCGCAGCGAGGTCGAACTGACCAAGGACTCGGTGCCATTCGAGGTCGGCATCTCGCGTTATCGCGAACTGGCGCGGGGTCAGATCATCGGCGACTCCTACGGCATGTTGAAGCTGATCGTGCACGCCGACACACACGAGATCCTCGGCGTGCACGTCTTCGGCACCAATGCCACCGAACTGGTGCACATCGGCCAGGCAGTGATGGGCTGTGGCGGCACCGTCGACTACCTGGTCAACACGGTCTTCAACTATCCGACCTTGTCGGAGGCATACAAGGTCGCCGCGCTGGATGTGGCGAACAAGCTGCGGGCGGTCGCTCGGATCACCAACCAGATGCTGACCAGCGAGCCCAGCCTGTTGTAGTTGAGTTGGTCGTCACTCGCTGTTCGTGACGGCTGGTTCTAGAGCCGCCGGAGGACTGCCACTACCTTGCCCAGGATGGTGGCGTGGTTGCCGTCGATCGGGTCGTAGACCGGGTTGTGCGGCATCAGCCAGACCTGGTTGGACACCTTCTTGAAGGTCTTGACCGTCGCCTCGTTGTCCAACAGAGCGGCGACGATGTCGCCGTTGATGGCGGTGGGCTGCTGGCGGACGACCACCCAGTCCCCGTCGCAGATCGCGGCGTCGACCATCGAGTCGCCCTTGACCTGGAGCATGAACATGGTGCCCTCGCCGATCAGCTGGCGGGGGAGTGCGAAGACGTCTTCCACCCGCTCCTCGGCCAGAATCGGACCGCCGGCGGCGATCCGACCGACCATCGGGACGTGGACCGGCTCCGGGTGGGCGTCGTTGAGACCGGTGTGATCGAACTCCATCTCGGGCACGGGATGAAGCGGGCGCACCTTCTCCACCTCGTGCATGCCGGGCAGCAGCACCTCCAACGCGCGAGGCCGGTTCGGGTCGCGGCGCAGGAAGCCCTTGGTCTCCAGCACCTTGAGCTGATGGGCGACGCTCGACGAGGAGGCCAGCCCCACCGCGTCACCCATCTCGCGGATGCTCGGCGGATAGCCCCGGGTCTCGACCGTCTCCTTGATCATCTCGAGGATCCGTCGCTGTCGCAGCGTCAGGCTGCCGACGCCCGCCGGTGTGTCGGGTAGGGACGAGACCGACCCCATCTCGCCCAGTTGTGCTTCCACTTCGCTGGCCCGAGGCCGGCCGCGCTTGCGCTGCGGCTGCGGGGCGGGCTGATCCGTCTTCTTCGCCATGACTGCACTCTAAGGCGAATTCCTGAACCAATCAAACATCTGTTCGACGTGTCGCGAAACTTCTTTCGAACGACCTCTTTCGAATGAGGTGCGCGTGTGTCGGTGGGCATGGGCGCCCGGCCGCACACGGCCCCGAGCCAGACCGGCCGAACGCGAGGCCCGGGCGGTTTGCAATTTCGGTCCATGGGCGGCTACTCGACCTCGTTCTCGGGACCTTGCCTCGGGTTCTCCGCCCACGGATGGAAATTGACGGCGGAGTGGCGGTTGGCGGGCAGCACGCACCACCGTTGCGTTCTCCGTCACTCGACGGGTTCCGTGGTCCGGGTGGTCGCTGCCGTGGAGAAGGCACACACCCGCTTGCGGCGAAGGAATGTCAGTGCCAGGTGATCCACTGACTCTCGGACCGTTCAGGCGCTGGTCGAGCAACGTCGGCGGGGACTGTCAGTGGTCCGGGTCAGAGTGGGTGGCACGAGATTTCGTATCGAAAGGACTTGCCAATCACCTGAGGGTGAGGTAAGAATTCAAACAGGCATTCTATCGAATGCAGGTTCGACGCAGGAGGAAGCATGACTCAGCTCGTGGTTGACCGTCCGATCGTCCGTTCGGTTGTGCGGCCGCAGTGCCGCACTCGGCCTGCCCAGGGGTCCGGGCGGGAAGCAGGTCCGAGACTGCGGCCTGGTCAGCCGATCCCGACGCAGTCCCTCGGCCGGTCGGCGAGTTCGGCCGCACATGCGTGCGTGATGCCGATGCCGGCTCCGGTCGCGACCGTGAGCGGCTCGCGGCAGGCAAGCTGGCACCTGACCGACCGGGGGATTGCGGTCGTCATCGTGACCGGTCTGATGCTCATGATGGCGGCGCTGACCGTGATCGGCCTCACCGCGCTGCGGGTCACCGGCGATGGCTACCAGGCGACGGCGTCGCAGACCCTGCCGTGGTGAGGGTCGAGGTGGCGTCGGGGTTCTGGATCGACGGAGCAACCGACACCGGGCGAGTTGTCTCATGGTCGTGTGGCGGTCAGGAGCAGAATGGCGGGGTGAGCGACACACGACAGCCGATGAGCGAGCCTTTTCAGGCCATCGGTGGCTTGAAGTGGCTCGCCGGCTACGCCGCCTTCGGAGTGGGGATCAGTGCGCTGTATGCGAGCACCGGCATCGGCCTGCCCTGCCCGTTCCGGGAGGTGACCGGTTGGGAGTGCCCCTTCTGTGGCGGTACTCGGCTGGGCTCGGCCCTGTTGCATGGAGACGTCGCCGCGGCCTTCGGCTACAACCCGGTGGTGTTCATCAGCCTGGTGCTCGGTGTGGTTGTCGGCGCCCTGTGGATCATCGAGGTGCTGGGTGGCCCGCGCGTTCGCCCTCCGGCGAGGTGGCTGAGCGCTGTCCGGCGGATTCGACCTGCCGCCTGGTGGACGGTCGCCGCCGTGCTCACGGCTCTCTATGTCGTGCTGCGCAATCTGGCCTAGCGCTTTCGGGAGTGGGGCTTGGCTTGCGTCGAGCGGATCCGCAGGCGGCGTGCTCCGGGTCGCTCGAGGTGACTTTCTCGGTCGTCCAGTCGTGCTGCTGAGCATGCGACGGCGACGCGTGTCCACCACTTCCTCGATGGTCTTGCGAATGGAAGCCGCACGACGTACCGTACCTATATCTAGTAGTTACATGTGTGTGCTTCATCCACAAGTTGTGGTTGATGATCCACAATGATCCACAGCTCAGTTCACAGGTCATCCCCAAGATGTCCCCAGGGCTATCCCCAGAGAGGAGTCGAGATGCACTGCCCCTACTGCCGTCACACCGACTCCAAGGTCCTGGATTCGCGGGTGGCCGACGAGGGCGCGACGATTCGTCGGCGCCGTCAGTGCCCCGCGTGCGGGCGGCGTTTCACCACGACGGAGCAGATGCAACTCGTGGTGGTGAAGCGCAGCGGCGTGGTGGAGCCGTTCAACCGGGACAAGGTGGTCTCCGGGGTCCGGAAGGCATGCAAGGGCCGTCCGGTGACCGAGGATCAGCTCGCCCGGTTGGGTCAGCTCGTCGAAGACGCGATCCGTGCCTCGGGTCAGCCGGAGATCCCGGCCGACGAGGTCGGCGTGGCGATCCTCGGGCCGCTGCGCGACCTCGACCAGGTCGCCTACCTGCGATTCGCCAGTGTCTACCGGCAATACCAGTCCGTCGACGATTTCGAGTCGGAGATCGCACTGTTGCGCGCGGAGTCCGAGCCGCTGGGGATCGAGCCGCTGATTCCCAGCAAGGTGGCCGACTCCAAGGTCAGCACCTTCGTGCCGCACAAGCGGAGTCCGGGCCGGGCGGCCCCGACCTCGCCCTGACGAACAACACACCCCCACAGACCCCGGACGGGGTTCGCGCAGCAGGGGAAGGCTCGCGCGTACCTCGTCCCGGCTCCAGCAGCAGGACCAGAGAGGCAGGCAATGACCGAGACCACCCGAGCCACCAATGGGCGTGCCGACAAGCGGATGGGTCGTGGCCGCAGCAGCGCGCTGCGGATCACTCCGGTGTTCAGCACTCCGGGCGTGCATCCGTACGACGAGGTCACCTGGGAGCGGCGCGATGTCGTCCAGACCAACTGGAAGACCGGCGAGGTCGTCTTCGAGCAGAAGGGTGCGGAGTTCCCGGACTTCTGGAGTGTCAACGCCTCCACCATCGTCACCACCAAGTACTTCCGCGGCGCGCTCGGCACCGATGCCCGCGAGACCGGTCTCAAGCAGCTGATCGACCGGGTGGTGAAGACCTACCGCAAGGCCGGTGAGGACTTCGGCTACTTCGCCGACACCGAGTCCGCGGACGTGTTCGAGAACGAACTGACCTGGATGCTGCTGCACCAGTACTTCTCGTTCAACTCACCCGTCTGGTTCAACGTGGGGACCAAGTCGCCGCAGCAGGTGAGCGCCTGCTTCATCCTGAGCGTCGACGACTCGATGGACTCGATCCTGAACTGGTACAAGGAGGAGGGGTTCATCTTCAAGGGCGGCTCCGGCGCCGGTCTGAACCTGTCCCGGATCCGTTCCTCCAAGGAACTGCTGAGCTCGGGCGGTACGGCCTCCGGCCCGGTCTCCTTCATGCGCGGCGCCGATGCCAGCGCCGGCACCATCAAGTCCGGTGGCGCCACCCGCCGGGCCGCCAAGATGGTCGTGCTGGACGTCGATCACCCCGACATCGAGGAGTTCGTCGAGACCAAGGCGCGCGAGGAGAACAAGATCCGTGCGCTGCGCGACGCCGGTTTCGACATGGATCTGGGCGGCCGCGACATCACCTCGGTGCAGTATCAGAACGCCAACAACTCGGTCCGGGTCTCCGACACCTTCATGCGCGCGGTGGAGGAGGGCTCGAGCTTCGAGCTGCGGGCGCGTACCGACAACCGCGTCGTCGAGACCGTCGACGCCCGCGCCCTGTTCGACAAGATCGCGAAGGCGGCCTGGGAGTGCGCCGATCCCGGCATCCAGTACGACGACACGATCAACGACTGGCACACCAACCCCGAGACCGGCCGGATCACCGCCTCCAATCCCTGCTCGGAGTACATGAGCCTGGACAACAGCTCCTGCAACCTGGCCAGCCTCAACCTGCTGAAGTTCTTGCGTGACGACGACACCTTCGACGCCGAGCGGTTCGAGCAGGCCGTCGAGCTGATCATCACCGCGATGGACATCTCGATCTGCTTCGCCGACTTCCCGACCACCTCGATCGGCCAGACCACGCGTGACTACCGCCAGCTCGGCATCGGGTACGCGAACCTGGGCGCCCTGCTGATGGCCACCGGCCATGGCTACGACTCCGACGGCGGCCGGGCCGTCGCCGGGGCGATCACCTCGCTGATGACCGGCGTCTCCTACCGTCGCTCGGCCGAGCTGGCCGGCATCGTCGGCCCGTACGCCGGCTACGCCCGCAACGCCGACGCACACAAGCGGGTGATGCGCAAGCACCAGGCGGCCAACGACTCGCTGCGCACCCTCGGCTCGATGGACACCGCGATCCACAAGCGCGCCACCAAGGCGTGGGATGGCGTGATCAAGCTCGGTGAGTCGAACGGCTTCCGCAACGCGCAGGCCTCGGTGCTTGCGCCGACCGGGACCATCGGCTTCATGATGGACTGCGACACCACCGGGGTCGAGCCCGACTTCTCTCTGGTGAAGTTCAAGAAGCTGGTCGGCGGCGGCTCCATGCAGATCGTCAACCAGACCATCCCGCGGGCGCTGAAGAAGCTCGGCTACACCACCGAGACCGCCGAGGCGATCGTAGAGTACATCGCCGAGCACGGTCACGTGGTGGACGCGCCGGGGCTGCGCCCGGAACACTACGAGGTGTTCGACACCGCAATGGGCCAACGCGCCATCAAGCCGATGGGCCACGTGCGGATGATGGCGGCAGCGCAGCCGTTCCTCTCCGGCGCCATCTCCAAGACCGTCAACCTGCCGGAGTCTGCGACGGTGGAGGAGATCGCCGAGGTCTACCTGCAGGGTTGGAAGCTCGGTCTGAAGGCGCTCGCGGTCTACCGGGACAACTGCAAGGTGGGTCAACCGCTCAGCGACGGCAAGGCGGAGAAGAAGTCCGACGAGGCGCCGGCGGCCGCAGTTGAGCCGCAGGTGGTCGAGAAGGTCGTCTACCGGCCGACCCGCAAGCGGCTGCCGAAGTCTCGCCCGAGCCGGACGACCTCGTTCTCGGTGGGTGGTGCGGAGGGCTACATGACCTCCGGCTCCTACCCCGACGACGGTCTGGGCGAGGTGTTCCTGAAGCTGGGCAAGCAGGGGTCGACCCTGGCCGGCGTGATGGACGCGTTCTCGATCGCGGTCTCGATCGGTCTGCAGTACGGCGTGCCGCTGGAGACCTACGTGCAGAAATTCAGCAACCTGAAGTTCGAGCCGGCCGGTCTGACCGACGATCCGGACATCCGGATGGCGCAGTCGATCATGGACTACATCTTCCGTCGGCTGGCGCTGGACTACCTGAGCTTCGACGAGCGGGCCGAACTCGGGATCTACACCGCGGCCGAGCGGGCGCGGCAGGTGGAGACCGGTTCGTACCTGCCGGAGGAGGTTGCGGAGGAGATCGAGTCGGAGTCGCTGAAGAACGACGCCGGCGACGACGTCGACACCGATGCCGCACCCGTGGTCGCCACTGCCGCTCCGGCCGGGGCCCGGACCACCTCGGAGCTGTTCGAGGCGATCACCGGCACCAGCGTCGACGCCCCGTTGTGCCTGACCTGCGGCACGAAGATGCGTCCCAGCGGCAGCTGCTACGTCTGCGAGGGCTGCGGCAGCACCAGCGGCTGCAGCTGATAGAAGGCCGTATTTGCATCGGATGCAACGGGCTGCCCGTCCCGGTTTTCCGGGGCGGGCAGCAAGTCCCTGAATGTTCAGAGTTCATAGCTGGCAGCGATCTCATCGATGAGGGGAAGCACGGCCACCGCAACGGCGTCCATCTGGTAGCGGACCATGAGGAGATCTACCAGTTCGCGCGGTGATTGGGAGGTCCTTGTTCGCCGTCTTGACATCTCGCACAATGCTCGCGCCGCTCGTTCTGGATCGACGTCAGCGGTGTTCTCGGCGAACTCTTTCCCCGAGAGCACCTGGATGTGCGCCGGTACTCTCGCAGGTGGGAAGTGTTTGGTGTTGTCGGTCACGATCGCACCGGCGCCGCCGGCGACGGCGGCAGCAACCACGTGCTCGTCGTCGGGGTCAGGCAGGTTGAACGACCCGTCCAGCGGCTTCCACCCGGTTACCAGCGCGTCACCGAAACTGGTACGCATCCTGGCCACGAGCCGGTCAGCCGACGCCAGCGCAGCGGCTGGCTCTGAGCCGCGGTCGACCAGCTTCAATTGTTCATGTAGATGCAACTCGTCAAGGATGGCCTCGCTCCACAGCGGCCGGTAGAGGCCCTCGATCGCCATCGACAGCAGGAAGTCGCGCTGCAGGCTGGGCCAGAGCACGTTGGTGTCGAGGATGGCGGCGAACACGCCGCCATCCTTCCAGTACGACGCCGCTACTCGTCGCGATTGGTGGAGAGTGGCTCTACGTCTCTGCTTGCTTGACGCTTGGCGGCGACCTCTGCGCGCACGCGCCGGAACCGCGTTTCCATCGTTTCAGCGCTCTCGAGGTCGTCGTAGTCGGTCGAAGTCTCCAACAGTGCGCGATACTGCTCTTCGCGCCGCTTGGCGCGGTAGCCCAACACGTCATCGAGTTTCACCAGCCGACGACGCTGCCCAGGAGTTTCGCTAGGTAGCAGGCCATCTTCGATCAGTTTCACGACCGTCGGGCGGCTGACGCCCAGCAAGTCAGCTGCCTGCTGGGTTGTTAGCAACTCGTTCTGTGGTGCGACAGTCACGGCCTTCCCGGCCCGCATCGCTTCCAGGACTTGGAGCAGCACACGGTGAACCGCGGCCGGGATCTCAACCTGCTCGCCTGCGCCGGACAGGAAGTAGCCCGGCGTTGATGCTGATCCGGGCCGCCCTTGGTGAGCCCTGATGAAGTTCAGCGCGGGGGCCACCTCGTCGGCAGGCTCCGGAAGATAGGTCTGCTGCTCCAGTGGCTGTACGGCCATCGCCCTCAACTCCTTCAGTTACGAAAGAATCATAGATGACTTCGTTTCTTTCGCAAAGGTCGAGCCTCAGATGTCAGGCCGGTGCGGCGCCACGGAGCTTGGCCGACCGGCAGACGGCCCTTCGAGCCTGCAGGTACGCGGCCAGGAAGCCGCCACCTTCGGCCACCATCGTGCTGCCGTTCCAGATGACACGCAGGAGCCACGGTGACGAGGTAGCCGAGCAGCGGAGCGAGCCGCTTGGCCTGACGAGTCCTGGCGGTTAGCGCCACCCCGATGCCGATACCGATCGCGGAGGTGAAGGGCGGGTGCGCGAACGGGTTGAACAGCCCGCGTACGACCACGGTGGTGGCCAACTCGGTCGGTCCGCCGTCGGCCAGGGCGCTGGCGTAGTACAAGACGTCCTCGGTGTAGGCGAAGCCGATCCCGGCCAGACACGCGTAGAGCACGCTGCCCGCAACGCCGTGCAACTGGACCCGACCGGACCGGACAACGGACGCCTCCTGTGCCTGCAGTCGTCGAACGTGTGCAAGGCCACCGCCGGATCCATCCCGGGCGACGCCCTGGCGGAATCTCTGGTACCGGCTAGCGCACCAGGTCTGCTGTTCCGCCGCTGGCGGCGGAGCTGAGACCGGTTCGCTGTCGGCGCCGGACAAGCCGATGATTGACCCCGTCCATGGTCGCGCCCGACCGGGTCGAGAAGGAGGGGAAGGCCAGCGCGTGCTCGGAGTGCTCGCCGGATTCGTGACCATCGCCGTGGTCATCGCCGTGGGAGCCGCACTGGCTCAGTGGCGGATCCTCGACGGCAGTGGCCAGCGGACGCTGGTCCAGCTCTCCTTCTTCGTCGCCAGTCCGTGTCTGATGGTCACGGTCCTCGGGGACACCGACGTCAGCGACGTCTTCTCGATCACTCTCATCGCGTCCGTCGGCTGCGTACTGGTGTCGGCCGCGATCTGGATCGTGCTGGCACGTCTGGTGTGGCGACGCAGTCTGGGCGACATCGTGATCGGCACTTTCGCCTCCAGCTATGTCAACGCGGGCAATCTGGGCTTGCCCATCGCCGTGTACGCGTTGGGCAATGCGACCTACATCGTGCCGATGTTGTTGACCCAGATGCTGATTCTGCAGCCGGCCGGTTTGATGTTGCTCGATCTGGCCGCGGACGGTAGGCGCGACCTCTCGCGGCGGGCCTGGCTCGTCGCGATGCTGACTCGGCCCCTTCGCAATCCGCTGACGGTCGGCGCCCTGGTGGGTCTGCTGCTGTCGATCACCGGCTTCGAGCTGCCTCGCCTGATCGCAGATCCGCTCGAACTGATCGCCGGGATGGCCATTCCCGGAATGCTGCTGGCGTACGGGGTGTCGCTGCGGACGGGTCCCCGTCCCGGAGCGGGGGAGCAGGGCATCCAAGTCGCCACGATCGTCGTGCTGAAACTCCTCGTCCAGCCCCTGGTCGCGATCCTGATCGCCAAGTACGCCCTCGGCCTGGAAGGACACGCTGTCTTCGCCGTTGCGGTGGTGGCGGGGTTGCCGACCGCGCAGAACGTGTTCACTCATGCCTTCCGGTACCAGCGCGCGGTGATCCTGGCTCGGGACGTCATCTTTCTCACTACGATTCTGGCGGTGCCTGCCCTGATCGTGATCGCAGCACTCCTCACCTGAGTGGCTGAGGTGCTCGAACCAGCGAGTCGCAACCGCGCACCCCGGATCCGGCAGACCGGCTGATCGAAGAGGTTGCCCACTGCCGGTCTGCGCCTCGTGCGCTGTAGGTTCACCATCAGCGGTTCACACGACACGCGAGCAGCCGACGGAGGGTAGAGCCATGGCGGAGATCGACGACTTCGATCTCGATCGGAGTATGGCTCAGGCGTGGTCGGAGTTCACCGGACGCCTCGCCGAAGTGATCTCGATGATCGACGAGTCCGCGGACCTGACGATCCGATCCGCCTCGGCCAGCGACAGCCGGGCGCCCTTCGTTCGGCTGTCCAGTCCCGCCCTGCTGACCGTGCGGGCGGAGGCGGCGGCCAACACGGCGCTGGGCCCGGGCTATCAGCTGTCGCCTCAGCAGCTGGAGGTATTGCGGTCGGCCGGCTGGCAGGAGCCCGCGGATGGTGCCGGCAGCTTCGCCATCGAAGGCTCCCAGGACGCGGCCGACGAGATCGCTCAGGCCGTGGTCGGCGCGCTTCGCGATGTGTACGGGGTGCCGCACCCCGCTTTCCTCGATCCCGACCAGCTGGCGGAGATCCTCACCCCGGGTCCGGCAGCCATCGAAGGCTCCGACGGGAGGACCACGGTGACCAGGGCAGCGGGGAGGCTGGAGCCGTCGCCCGGTCCGCGCGGCACAGCGTACGCAGCGATCCTCCCCGCCGACCGGGAGCACCTCGACTCGCTGGTGGAAGCCGAATTGGCAGCCACCCTCGGACATGCGCCCGTGCGCGACGAGGAGGGCGACATCGTCATCCGGGTCGGTTCGACACTGCTGTTCCTGCGGGCTGCCGAGGACGCGCAGGACGTCGTGCTGTTCTCTGCCGTCGTGCATGACGTCGACGGCCGCTCCCGGGCTGCCGAGGTGATCAACGACCTCAACGTGGAAGCCCGGTGGGTCAAATTCCAGCTCATCCGGGACCGGGTCTTCGTCACGGCCTCGGTGCCGGCCCGACCGTTCGTGCCCGCGCATCTGCACCAGGCGGTGCGGGTGATGTCGGACGTCGCCGACGGCGTGGACGAGGAACTCGCCGCCAAGCTGCACGGGCGGACGACGTTCGGTGGGGACGGCTGAGCGGATCCCGAGCGATCTGCTGGGTGGACGAGCACCGGATGAACGCTCGCTGAACGATCTGCGACGAAGCGGGGGAGTCCGGCCAGGGTGCCCGGGACCAACGACCCATCCCGGAACCGGACCGGCGGCACCAGGATCGAGAGTGAGCAGATCCACACCGATCTGCCACCAAACCAGGAGCCGCCCGAATGAGCATCGCCCTATCTGACATCGCCGCCTCCGCCCCCGTTGTTTCAGCCGTCCTGCCACCCATGACCGACGCAGAGTTGGCCTCGATCGATGCGTGGTGGCGAGCCGACAACTACCTCACCATCGGCCAGATCTATCTGAAGTCGAATCCGCTGCTCAGGCAGCCGTTGAGCGCCGACGACATCAAGCCGCGACTGCTGGGCCACTGGGGCACCAGTCCCGGCCTCTCGTTCGTGTACGCCCACGTCAACCGGGTGATCCGGCACACCGGCCAGGAGTGCATCTATCTGACCGGACCGGGCCACGGCGGCCCGGCGCTGGTCGCCGCCGGCTATCTGGAGGGCAGCTACACCGAGACCTATCCGTCCGTCACCCAGGACACTCCCGGGCTGACCAGGCTGTTCCGCCAGTTCTCCGCCCCGGGCGGCATCCCGAGCCACGTCTCGGTGACCACTCCGGGTTCGATCCACGAAGGCGGCGAGTTGGGCTACGCCCTCGTGCACGCCTTCGGTGCGGTGATGGACAACCCCGATCTGCTGGCGGTCACCATCGTCGGCGACGGCGAGGCCGAGACCGGTCCGCTGGAGGGCTCCTGGAAGGGCATCTCGTTCCTCAACCCGACCCGGGACGGCGCAGTGCTGCCGATCCTGCACCTCAACGGCGCCAAGATCGCCGGCCCGACGGTGCTCAGCCGCAAGCCCGCGGCGGAGGTCCGGAGCCTGCTGGAGGGTCACGGCTACGAGGTGCTCGAGGTCAGCGGCGACGATCTGCCCGGTATGCACCATCGCTTCGCCGAGGCCCTGGCGACCGCGTACGGGAAGATCCGGACCATCCAGACCGAGGCTCGGGCGGCCGGCGGGATCAAGCACCGGCCACGCTGGCCGATGATCATCCTGCGGTCGCCCAAGGGCTGGACCGGCCCGGCGGAAGTCGACGGCGTGCAGGTGACCGGCACCTGGCGCAGCCATCAGGTCCCGTTGTCCGGGGTCCGCGAGAATCCGGAGCATCTGCGGCTGCTGGAGCAGTGGCTGCGGTCGTACCGACCCGAGGAATTGTTCGACGACTCCGGCCGGCCCACCGAACTGGTGCTGGCAGCGAATCCGGAGGGCACCCTGCGAATGAGCGCGAGTCCGCACGCCAACGGCGGTCTGCTCACCACCGATCTGGATCTGCCCGACTTCCGCGACTTCGCGGTGACCCTCACCAACCCCGGGACCGCGGTCGAGTCGACCCGCCGGATGGGGGAGATGACCGCGGAGATCTACCGCCGCAATCCGCACAGCTTCCGGCTGTTCTGCCCCGACGAGACGAACTCCAACCGGCTCGGCGCCGTCTTCGAGGTCTCCGATCGGGCCTTCATGGAGACCGTCACGCCCGCCGACGTCAAGCTCTCCTCCGACGGCCGGGTGATGGAGGTGCTCAGCGAGCACAACTGCCACGGCTGGCTGGAGGGCTACAACCTCACCGGTCGGCACGGGTTGTTCGCCACCTACGAGGCGTTCGCCATGGTGAGTGCGTCGCAGACCATCCAGCACGGCAAGTGGCTGGAGGAAGCCAACCAGCTGCCCTGGCGGGCGAAGGTGCCGAGCCTCAACATCCTGCTCACCTCGACCACATGGCGCAACGACCACAACGGCTTCTCCCACCAAGGCCCGGGTCTGATCCAGAACGTCATCACCCAGCGTGGTGACGTGTCCCGGGTCTATCTGCCGCCGGATGCGAACTCGCTGCTGTCGGTGTGGGATCACTGCCTGCGGTCGAAGAGCTACATCAACCTGATCGTCATCGACAAGCAGCCCCAGCAGCAGTGGTTGACCATCGACGAGGCAGCCGCCCACTGCGCCGAGGGCGCCGGCATCTGGACCTGGGCCGGCAACGACGACGGCAGCCGGGACCCGGACGTGGTGCTGGCCTGCGCCGGCGACGTCGTGACGATGGAGACCGTCGCGGCCGCGGAACTTCTCCGGCAGAAGCTGCCCCACCTGAAGGTCCGGGTGGTCAACGTCATCGACCTGATGGCTCTCACCCGGCCGCAGGACCACCCGCACGGCATGGACAACACCTTCTTCCGGGAGCTGTTCACCGACCGCGTCGACGTGGTGTTCTCCTTCCACGGTTTCCCCGGCGCGATCCATCAGCTGGTGCACGGGCGTCCCGACGCCGACCGGTTCCATGTCCGCGGCTTCATCGAGCAGGGCACCACGACGACGCCGTTCGACATGGTGGTACGCAACCGGGCGTCTCGATACCACCTGGTGATTGATGCCATCAACAACGCCAAGCGGACCCCGCCCGGCGCCAGCGCGGTGAAGGCATGGGCGCAAGCGCAGCTGGACAAGCACCGTGCGTACATCGTCGAACATCTCGAAGACCTGCCTGAGGTCCGCGAGTGGACCTGGCAACGTACAGAAAGGACGGCCTGAGCCATGGATGCCTCAGCACCTCGACCCCGTCGGTTCAACGACTTGCCGGCAACCGAGTGCACCGCTCGGTTGCAGAAAGGCAAGGTCGGACGCGTCGGCTGGAACACGATCGATGGACCACTGGTCCTACCGGTCACCTATGCCTACCGGGACGGCCAGATCATCTTCCGGACCTCGCCGTACGGGGTGCTTTCCGAGCTGCGGAACGTCCGGCAGGTGGCCTTCGAGGTCGACGACTTCGACGTGGTGAGCCGCACCGGCTGGAGTGTGATGGCCCGTGGCTGGGCCAAGCCCGCGGTGAAGCCGGACGAACTGGTGGCCCTGTGGAACGAGTCGGATCCAGTCCCGTGGGCAGGCGGAAACCGGCCCTTGTTCATCGTCATCAGCCCCGACCAGCTGTCGGGTCGAGAGATCGTTGGTTGAGGCAAGATCCTGGCGGCGAAACTGGTCGCCGTCAGGTGACCAAGCGTCCTCACCGGGTGTCGCGCTGCGTACACTCCCAGTCCACAACCGGTGTCCGGTCCGCAGTGCAGAAAGGCAGTTGTGATGAGCGCGTCCCCCGGTGAGGCCGGCCGCACCAGGATCTTCCTGCTCGACGACCACGAGATCGTCCGGCATGGGCTCCGCGATCTGTTCGAGTCCGAGGACGACCTGGTCGTGGTCGGCGAGAGCGGGTCGGCGAAGGAGGCCGAGCGGATCATCCCAGCGTTGCGCCCGCATGTCGCCGTGCTGGATGCCCGACTGCCAGATGGCAGCGGCATCGATGTGTGTCGCTCCATCCGCTCGCGGGACCCTTCGATCCGGGGTGTGATCTTGACCTCGTACGACGATGACGAGGCACTGTTCGCCGCCATCATGGCCGGTGCGTCGGGGTATGTGCTCAAGCAGATCCGCAGCAACGACCTGGTCGACGCGGTGCGCCGGGTGGCGGCCGGCCAATCGCTGTTGGATCCGGCCGTCACGACGCGGGTGCTGGAGCGGCTCCGGCATGCCGACGAGGACGAGCCCACCGAACTGGCCCAGCTGACCGAGCGGGAACGAGAGATTCTCGAGCTGATCGCCGAAGGGCTCACCAACCGCCAGATCGGGCAGCGGCTGTACCTGGCCGAGAAGACGGTGAAGAACTACGTGTCGAGTCTGTTGGCCAAGCTCGGCCTGGAGCGGCGTACCCAGGCGGCGGTGCTGGCCGCCAAACTGCTGCGCTGAGAGCGCGCTCATGGGCCCGCGGCTCGGGGACCATCGTCCCCACCGACTCCTGACCTGCGGCACTGCTGGGTGACGAGCCTGCGGAGTTGGATGAAGACATCGGCAAATCGCCGAGTTCTTCCCACAGGAGTACACCATGAGCAAGACTCTTCAGGAGCCCGTCACAGCGGCTCCGGTTGTCGTTGACGAACCCGTCGGGCGCAGTGCCGCAGTGCGGCGAGCGCTGGCGGTCCTACGGATCATGTTCGGGTTCATCTTTCTCTGGGCGTTCCTCGACAAGACGTTCGGTCTGGGATTCGCCACGCCGGCCGCCAAAGCCTGGATCGCCGGTGGCAGCCCGACCAAGGGCTTCCTGAGCGGGGTCGAAGGGCCGTTCGCCGCCATCTACCAGCCCATCGCCGGCAACGGTTTCGTCAATGTCCTCTTCATGGTCGGCCTGCTCGGCATCGGGCTGGCGCTGACCCTCGGCATCGGTATGCGGGTCGCAGCTGTCACTGGCGCCTTGATGTACGTACTGATGTGGACGGCGGCGCTGCCGATCACCACCAACCCGATCGTCGACGATCACCTGACCGGCGCGATGACGGTGATCGTGCTGGCGCTGACCTCGGCGGGAACCACCTGGGGCCTCGGCACCTGGTGGGCAGCGCAGCCGGTGGTGCAGAGCAATCGCTGGCTGATCTGATGTGATCTGATCTGACAGGAATCGGGCACCGCAACAGCTGTCCGTCACACCCGAGGGGTCGAATGAGCGAGCAGGGACTGAGGGCCGAAGCCGCAGTCGAGGATCAGGTCTCCCAGGCCCTGCTCGACGCCGTGGTCGCCCTGGCCGGTGATCTGGAGTTACGGGACCTGCTGGGCCGGATCGTGGCCACCGCCCGAGACCTGACCGGTGCCGAGTACGCGGCGCTCGGCGTGATGCGCCCGGAATGGGCCCTCACACCGGGACCACGGCTGAGCAGCTTCCACCAGGTCGGAATCAGCCCGGAGCTGGAGGCTCTGATCGGGCCGTTGCCGGAAGGCCACGGGATGCTGGGGCTGCTCGTCGAGGACCCGCGGGTCCTCCGGCTCGACGACCTCACCAAGCATCCGGCCTCCGTTGGCTTTCCGGCGCACCACCCGGCTATGCACACCATGTTGGGGCTCCCGGTCCTGGTCCGCGGCGAGACCTTCGGCAATCTCTATCTGACCGAGAAGCCGGGCGGGTTCACCGACCGGGACGAGCGACTCGTCCAGGCGCTCGCGGCAGCTGCCGGTGTGGCGATCGAGAACGCACGGCTGTTCGACGAAGCGCGGGCCCGTCAGCGGTGGCTGGCCGCCGCGGCGACCCTGGCCCCGAGGCTGAGCACGGATCTGCGTCGTGCGGCGCAGCTGGTGGGCGAAGCATCGCTCGACGCGGGGCGGTGCTGGTCCGTGG
The DNA here is from genome assembly GCA_047605905.1 of Microlunatus sp. GTDB lineage: Bacteria > Actinomycetota > Actinomycetes > Propionibacteriales > Propionibacteriaceae > Microlunatus. The sequence goes on along the minus strand of JASGEZ010000030.1, from coordinate 11,122 downwards.
CAGTGGCCTTGCCGCGAACTGACGCCGAGACCGAGGCCGTCAACCAACTCGACCCGTCAGCCGGCTTCGAGGTCGACGTCGTCGTCGGTGAAGCCGCCGAGTCGCCCAGCCGCGAGTTGGCTTGCACCCCTCTCCCGGTGGGTCCGGTGCCGCTGCACCTCAGCGGCGCCGAGCTCGAGCCGTACGGGCTCTCTCAGGGCCACCTGTTGCTGGTGACCTTCCAGGTCCACGACCAGCCTCTCGGCGTGCTGGCGCTGCATCGCGAGCACGCTTTCCGGGCCGACGAGGCGGAGATGGTGATCGCCTTCGCCAGCCATGTGTCGCTGGCGATCGATCACGCCCGCAATGAGCACACCAGGCGCCGGCTCGCCGTCTACAGTGACCGGGACCGGATCGCTCGTGATCTCCACGACCACGTCATCCAGCGCATCTTCGCCGTCGGGCTCGGCCTACAGAGCAGCCTGCGCCGGCTCGGCGACAAGGAGCTGGAGGACCGGATGGTCGGCTACATCAACGACCTCGATGCCACCATCGTCGACATCCGCTCCACCATCTTCTCGCTCCAACATCAAGAGAGCGGTGACAAGCGGAGCCTGCGCACCGAGCTGTTCGGCGTGGTCGCCGACACCTCCGAGATCCTTGGCTCCGACCCCCGAGTGACCTTCGTCGGCCCCCTGGACAGCGTGGTGTCCGACCGGCTTCGACCAGACGTCCTCGCGGTCGTCCGGGAGTCGCTGACCAATGTGGCCAAGCACGCACGGGCCTCCCGGGTGTCGTTGACCGTCACGGCCGACACCAGGGATCGGGTGCTCCGGGTGCAGGTCGACGACAACGGGATCGGGATCGGCGACGACCGGGGAAACGGCAACGGGCTGCGCAATGCGGCCGTCCGGGCGCGATCCGCGGGTGGCCACGCCGCTGCCACCCGACGCCCGGAGGGCGGCACCCGGTTCGTCTGGGAGGTGCCGCTGACATGAGGCGATCCTCCGCGATAGGACCAAGGTCACTGTTGGTGGTTCGTGGCCTGCTGGCAGGGTTTGAACTGCTCGGACAGACTGACGGCACTACCACCGCTACAGGGAGAGGAGCCCGCGCATGACCGCAAACGACTACTGGCTGGTCAGGTCGGGGGGCGCCAAGGTGATCAAACTGGATCGCCCGGAGGCCCTGCGGTTGCTCGCCGCCAAGAAAGTCGGACGGCTGGCCTTCGTGAACGACGGCTGGCCGACGGTGCTGCCGATGAACTTCACCCTGACCGATGACTCCATCGTGTTCCGTACGCTCGCCCACGGGGTGGGTGCGCGCGCGGTCGGCAGCCGGGTGGCCTTCGAGGTCGACGGGATCGACGACTTCCTGGAATCCGGCTGGAGCGTGGTGGTGACCGGCACCGCGGAGGTGCTCACCGAGGAAGCGCTGGACCAGCTGGGGGAGAAGGCGCCCGAGCCATGGGCCGAGGGTCCCCGCACCCTGTTCATCGCCATCCCCCTGGAACGGGTCACCGGCCGCCAGCTCGTGCCCAGGTAGTCTGTGTTGGTCGTCACTCGCTGCTCCGCTGCGCGCTCCCAAGACTCCGTCTTCGCTCCTCGTTCGCTAGACCGCCCGCCGTAGTCGACGAAGCATCGGCACTTCTGCGTGCCTGAGCCGGTGGCCAAACTGAGCGATGCCTGGTGCCTCGCCGACTGGTCAGGTCCCGCGGTACACCACATCGCCGTCGACGATGGTCGCGATGACCGGCAGTCGCGCGAGAGTGTCGCCGTCGACGGCAGTCGGATCGTCCGCGAATACCACCAAGTCGGCGAGCGCGCCGAGTTCAATGCGGCCGAGATCGTGTTGTCCCATCGCTTCGGCGGCGCCCCGCGTATAGGCGTCGAGCGCTTGCGATCCAGTGAGCTTCAGGTGCTCGTCGAAAATCGGCGCATCGACGTCCCCGGGTACCCGCCGCAGCATCGACCATGCCATGCCAAGCCGGGCATCAAGCTGGGCGACGGGCCAGTCCGACCCGAGCACCAGCGGCGCCCCGGCACCGAGAACGTCGGCCGCGCGCCAACCACGCGCCGACCTTACTCGGCCCAGCCGGTGCGCCCAAGAGTCCGAGTGGTCCTCATGCCGCAATTGCATGTGCAGGGGCTGCATCGAGATCGTGATGCCGGCCTCCGCCGCGCGCTTCAGATCCTGGTCGGTGAAGGTCTCGAGGTGCTCGACGCGATGCGGCGCGCCACATCGCGACCGAACGCCAACCTCGATGTAGGTGTCAATGGTCTCACCGACGGCGCGGTCGCCGATTGCGTGCGTCGCGATCTGGAATCCGGCCTCGGCGTATCTGCGGACCATCTGCCGGTACTTCGGCGGATCCGGCCAGAACGGCCTGAGGCCGTCGCCGTAGACGTCCGGTTCGTATAGCCACCCAGTGCCGGTATCGATCACGCCGTCGTGGAAGAGCTTGATGAGCCCGCCGTGCCAGCGTTTCCCGTGGCGATCGCGCTGCGCGATGAGGTCGGCGATCTGCTCCTCGCCGAACTCTTGGTAGTGCGTCAGTGCGGTCTGGATACGTACGGTGAGGCCGTTGGACCGGTCGATCTCGTCGTACAGGTCCAGTCTGTCGCGTGTGCCGTCCATCGAGACGAGCCCGGTGACTCCGTAGGAGTTGAGCCGCGCGAGCGTGTCGATGACGGCAGTGCGGCACTCCTGGGCCGTGGGTGCGGGCATGCATGCGACGACAGGCGCGAATGCCGACGTCTCCAGCAGTTCGCCTGTTGGTACCCCGGCATCATCGACAACGACGACCGAGGCGTCTGCGAAGCGCTCGCGCCCAGTGAGTCCCGACAGTTCGACGGCGCGCGGCGTGGCGACGGCCGTATGGCCGTCGAAGAACAACACGTATCCCGGCATGCCGAGCGCCGCGTCGGCGAAGTCCGCGCCGGTGATGGGACGACCGGCGAAGACGGCATAGTCGAGATTCCAAGCGCTCAACCAACCGTCGGGGCCATGCGTTGCGCGCACCTCCCTGGCAGCGTTGCGAATCGCGACGAGGAAGTCCGGCCACGTGTGCACCTCGCCGAAGTCGTAAGCGCCGACTTGCGTTGTGGACAAGTACGGATGGCAGTGTGAGTCGACAAGGCCGGGGGTGAGCGTCCCGCCTGCGCCGTTGACGTGCTCAGCGCTGGGCGCGACCGCGAGCCTTGCCTCTTGTTCGTTGCCGATCGCTACGATCCGTCCGTCGTGCACGCCAAGCGCCGTCGCTCCCTCATGACCGTGGACCCGCACGTTGGTCACGATCAGATCGGTCACTGCGGAGCCTCCTTCTCGCCGGACGCTGCGTTCTCCTCGAACGCCCGTTCGGCCGCGTGCTCGTCGAATTCCACCGCGGGCGGCGGCTGCCGGAACCAGTTGGTGCGGATCCCGTAGAGCAGCACGCCTAGGGCGAGCCAGGTGCCGCCGAGGACGAAGGTGAAGGGTGCGAGCGAGGTCCAGAGCCATGCAGTGAATCCGAAGCCAATCAATGGCAATAGCGCGTAGGTGATGAGTGCACCGACACCACGCCGCTTCTCGTCGAAGATGAAGTACTTGAACGCGCCGAGGTTCACCATTGCAAACGCGACGAGTGCGCCGAAGTTGATCATGTAGATCGCGGTGTCGAGGGTGATGAAGAGTGCAACGAGTGAGAACAGCGATACGACGGCGGTCGCGAAGTACGGCGTGTGGAATCGGCGGTGCAGACGTGAGAAGGCGGGCGGCAGCACACCGTCGCGGCCCATCGCGAACAGGATGCGGCTGACGCCCATCTGCGCGGCCGTGCCGCAGAGGACGGTGGATGCGACGTAGTAGACGAGGAAGACGGTCATGAGTGCGACGCCACCCACCATCTGCATCATCTCGGTGCCGGAAGCGTCGATGTTCTGGATGTCGTGCCAGTTCGGGAACAACATGGCTGCCATACACGAGATCAGGAACGCGAACAGGCCGACGATGAGCGTCGAGAGGATGATCGCTATCGGCACGGTGCGCGTAGCGTTCTTCGCCTCTTCCGAGAGTGTGCTAATCGCGTCGAAGCCGAGAAACGCGAGCGCGAGTACCGCGGCACCCGCCAGGATCGGCTGGATGCCGTTGTTAGGCACGATCGACCCGGCAACGTCGCTGAAGCGGACTCCGCCGACGTACACCAGGGTCAGCGCAACGAAGACGGCGCCGACGAGCAGGCCGAAGATGGACATTCCGGCGTTGAGCCTGCCTACCCACCCCACACCCACGATGTTGAAGATCAGCACGAGCACGATCGAGATCGCCACGAACACCTGCGGGGGAACCGCAGTCAACACGCTGTTCATGTAGAGACCGATGAGCAGGAAGTTGATCATCGGCAGGAACACGTAGTCGAGCAGCATGGTCCAACCGGTGAAGAAGCCGATGACGCCACCGAAGGACTTCGATGTGTAGGCGTACGCGGATCCAGCGACCGGCATCGCCTGCGCGAAGCGCGCGTAGCTGTGTGCGGTGAAGATCATCGATGTGAGCGCAACGAGATACGACCCGGCGACGTGGCCGTCACTAACCTTCGCGGTGGCGCCGTACACCGTGAAGACGGCACCGACACCCATTGCCATGAGCCCGTAGGCCGTGAGCGAGGGAAGGCCGAGAACCGGCTCAAGCTTGACGCTGTTCTTGGTGGCAGCCATGGGGCTCCTTAAGATCGTATCGGCGGCCTCCGCGGCGCGCCCGAATGTCGAACGTGGGCAGCAACCGACCCGCGTGAGATCGGTAGAAGTAGGGCGGCACCTTCCCTATAAACAATGGACTCTAGAGGATAGCGTTTTGATTGACAAGGCTTGGCCGGAGTTGCTACGGCCCGTTCAGGCAGCCGGGGTCGCAGAGGCGATCGTTAGGCGGCTTGGTGAACTCCTCGGATCGGGGATCCTGCTTCCGGGTGACCGCTTGCCGACCGAGGTCGATCTCGCCAACTATTTCGACGTATCGCCGATGACCGTTCGCAACGCGTTGCAGGTGATGCGGGACCACGAGTTGCTGGAGACCAGGCGAGGCCGTGGAGCCGGGACTTTCGTGCGGCAGAACACCGTTTCACGGCTTCGTCGCGCGGGGGACGAGCTTCCCTCGCTCGAGAGCTTCGTCGACTTCACCGTGTGGCGTGAGGCGGTTTCGGGCGAAGCGTGCGCGATCGCCGCGAGGACGATAACCTCGGGGCAAGCTGAGGAACTCGCTGAGCTCGCAGCCATCGTCGATGCTAGGGAGATGGGTCCAGAGGAATATCGACTCGCCGATGCACGCTTGCACCTTCGGATCGCTGAGATTGCCGGATCCCCGCGACTGCTGGAAGCGGAGCGGCAGATTCAGGACTATCTCACCCGGACGCTCGCGGACACGGGACCGGCTCCTGATAGCGCCCGGCTGAAGGCGCAGAGCCACAAGCCGCTGGTCGATGCGATTTCCAGGGGCAAGGACGACGCTGCAAGGCAGCGGTTCCATGAGCACGCCAGGGCCACGGTTGACGTAATGGTCGGTATCGGATACCTGAGATCCGAGGCCGCGACAGCGTCGACCAGGCAACGGTGAGTCGACACAGAGCCTTCAGGAGGCGATCGGGACTCGGCAGCGACGATATGGTCGGCCTCTGGTCCAGCTTCAGTCTCTGAGCCCGACTACTCACTCCACACCAGCGACTTCGATTTCCGGCCGGGCTAGGATCACCCGAGTGTCGGACCCGGAGGTGCTCAGTGTTGTCGTGCCCGGGCTGGCGAAGCCGATCACGTACGATCCGGCGCTGCCGATCAGTCTGTGGCACGACGAGATCGCGCAGACCATCCGTGACCACCAGGTGGTGGTGATCGCCGGCGAGACCGGCTCCGGCAAGACCACTCAGCTGCCGAAGATCTGCCTGGAGTTGGGCCGCAAATCCATCGGCCACACCCAGCCCCGCCGGATTGCCGCCCGCAGCGTCGCGGAGCGCGTCGCCGAGGAGCTGCACAGCCCGCTGGGCGACATCGTGGGCTACCAGGTCCGGTTCACCCGGAAGGCGTCGGCCGAGACCCGGCTCAAGATCATGACCGACGGCGTGCTGCTGGCCGAGATCAGCCACGACCGAGATCTGCGCCGCTACGACACGATCATCATCGACGAGGCGCACGAGCGCAGTCTCAACATCGACTTCCTGCTGGGCTATCTGAAGGTGCTGATCGGCAGACGGCCTGATCTCAAGATCATCATCACCTCCGCGACGATCGACACCGATCGGTTCGCCGCACACTTCGCCGATGCCCAGGGTAGGAGCGCGCCGATCATCGAGGTGTCCGGCCGCACCTATCCGGTCGAGATCCGCTACCGGCCATTGCTCAGTGACGGCGAGGCCGACCAGGTCGGCGGCATCTGCGCCGCGATCACCGAACTCAGCGCCCTCGGCGACGGCGACATCCTGGTGTTCTGCTCCGGCGAGCGGGAGATCCGCGACGCGGCGGAGGCGATCACCGCGATGAGTCTGCCGCGGACCGAGGTGCTGCCGCTGTACGCACGACTCTCTGCCGCCGAGCAGCACAAGGTGTTCAGCCGCCACACCGGACGCCGGATCGTGCTGGCCACCAATGTCGCCGAGACCTCGCTGACGGTGCCCGGCATCCGGTACGTGGTCGATCCCGGCATGGCCCGGATCTCCCGCTACTCGGCCCGGACCAAGGTGCAACGGCTGCCGATCGAGCCGGTCTCGCAAGCCTCGGCCAACCAGCGGGCCGGTCGCTGCGGCCGCGTCGCCCCGGGCGTCTGCATCCGGCTCTACGACGAGGAGGACTTCGCCGGTCGGCCGGAGTTCACCGAGCCCGAGATCCTGCGCACCAACCTGGCCTCGGTGATCCTGCAGATGACCGCCGCGGACCTGGGCGCGATCGCGACCTTCCCGTTCGTGGAGGCGCCGGACGGTACTCAGATCAACGACGGGCTCCGGCTGCTGATGGAACTCGGCGCGCTCTCCTCCGGGCTGGGGGAGCGGCCGCGATTGACCGGACTCGGCCGCCGGCTGGCCCAGATCCCGGTGGACCCGCGGATGGGCCGGATGCTGCTGGCCGGCGAACGGCTCGGCTGCCTGGCCGAGGTGATGATCATCGTCGCCGGACTGTCGATTCAGGATCCGCGGGAGCGGCCCGCCGAGGACCGGGACAAGGCCGAGGCGCTGCACCGGCGCTTCTGGGCGCCGCTGCCCTCAGCCGAGGACGATGCCGCGGCCGACGCATCCGGCGACAAGAAGGCGGCGGCGCCGGATCCGGACGGCAGCGACTTCCAGGCGTACCTGCGACTCTGGGACTACCTCCGCAGCCAACAGAAGGCCCAGTCCGGCAACGCGTTCCGGCGGATGTGCCGGGACGAGTATCTGCACTTCCTGCGGATCCGGGAATGGCAGGACCTGCACGGTCAGCTGCGCGACATCGCCCGCGATCTGAAGTTGCAGCGCAACGCCGCACCGGCGCCGATCGAGCGGGTGCACACCGCCATCCTGACCGGGCTGCTCTCCCAGATCGGGCTGGCCGACCTCCGCGAGGAGAAGCCGGCCCAGGGGCAGCGGCGCCGCGGCCGGGCACCACTGCGAGAGTATCTGGGTGCGCGCGGCACCCGGTTCGCGATCAACCCGGGCTCGTCGCTGGCCAAGACCCAGCCGCCGCTGGTGATGGCCGCCGAGATCGTCGAGACAACCCGGCTGTGGGCCCGCACCGTCGCCCCGATCACCGCAGCTCAGGTCGAGGAGGTCGGCCGGCACCTGATCAAGCGCACGTACGCCGAACCGCACTGGTCGAGCCGGCAGGCGGCCGTGCTGGCGTACGAGACGGTCAGTCTGTTCGGGGTGCCGATCGTCTCCGGCCGGCGGGTCGCGTATGCGAAGGTCAACCCGATCGAGGCCCGAGAGATCTTCCTCCGCTCGGCGCTGGTCGAGGGGCAGTGGCGGACCCGGCACAAGTTCTTCGAGGCCAACCAGCGGTTACGCCGAGAGGCGGCCGAGCTGGAGGAACGCACCCGGCGCCGGGATCTGGTCGTCGATGACCAGGTCATCTACGACTACTACGACGCCCGGGTGCCGGCCGAGGTGACCTCCGGCGCCCACTTCGACCGCTGGTGGCGGGATGCACGTCAACAGCAGCCGGATCTGCTGACCATGACCATGGACGACCTCGTCATCGCCGATCCGACTGGGGGTGGGGCAGCCTTCCCCGACCACTGGACGTGGTCTTCGGGATTGGGGTCTTCGGGTCCGGGCACCGAGCACGAACTGGCTGTCGGCTACCGGTTCTCGCCGGGCGATCCGCGCGACGGGGTGAGCGTCACCATCCCACTGGCGATCCTCAACCAGATCGACGACGTGCCGTTCTCCTGGCAGGTGCCGGGGATGCGCACCGAACTGGTCACCGAGCTGATCCGCGCGCTGCCCAAAGCGGTACGCAAGACCCTGGTCCCGGCGCCGGAGTACGCGACCAGGGCCCTGCGCTGGCTCGCGGACCACCCGGCGCCCGACGGGGCCCGCGAGTCCCTGCCACAGGCTCTGGCCCGGGCCGTCCGCGCCCTGACCGGTGAACGGGTCGAACCAACCGACATCGACCTGGACAAGGTGCCGACCCACCTGCGGATCACTTTCGTGATCACCGGCGACCGGTCGAGTGGCAATGGGGGCGAGGTCGCCGTCGGCAAGGATCTCGCCGCGCTGGCCGAACAACTCGCGCCGAAGGTCCAGCAGACACTCACCCGGGCCGCAGCCCGGCACACCCAATCCGGTGCCACCGACTGGGTGTTCAGCACCATCGCGCCCACCGTGGAATTGAGGAGGGCAGGACACCAGGTGGTCGGCTATCCGGCCCTGGTCGACGAGGGCACGGCGGTCGGTCTGCTGGTCGCGGAGAGCCCCGACCGGCAACGCAGCACGCACCGGCGCGGACTGCGCCGACTGGTGCAGCTGCAGACCCCCGACCCGACCAAGTGGGTGATCTCCCACCTCGGCAACGCCGACAAGCTGTCGCTGGGTACCAGCCCGTACGACTCGGTGCCTGCGCTGCTCGCCGACGCCCGGCTCGCCTCGGTCGGCGACCTGATCCGGCGGGCCGGCGGCGAGGAAACCCGCTCGGAGCCAGAGTTCCGGCGGCTCTGCGACACCGTCCGAGTCGACAATGCCGACCAGATGCGCTCGATCGTCAGCGTGGTCGCCCGGACCCTCACCCTCCGCCAGCAGGTGCTGCGGTCGCTGCCGCGGGCGGCGACGGTCAGTCCGGCTGCCGCCGAGGACATCTCCGAGCAGGTCGGCAATCTCGTCTTCGCCGGGTTCATCGCCGCGACCCCGTACGAGCACCTCGTCGATCTGCCCCGCTATCTGACCGCCGCCGACCAGCGGATCACTGCGCTGGTGTCCTCGCCGGCCCGCGACCAGCGCGGCGCCGAGACGATCGGCCGCTGCGAGGACGCGTACGCCGCCGCCTGCGCCCTGGTGCCGCCGGGCCCGCTCCCCGACGACCTGGCCGAGATCGGCTGGCTGCTGGAGGAGCTGCGAGTCAGTCTGTTCGCCCAGAGCCTGCGGACCAAGGTCTCGGTGTCGGAGAAGCGGGTGATGACAGCCATCTCGGCATCCCGGCGGACTCTCAGCGGTGCAGCGTGAGCGCCACCACCTGATACGGCGGTGCCGCGACCGGTTCGTCGAACTTGCTGTCGACCAGCAGCAGCCGCCCACGGGCCAGCTCGGCGGTGGTGAAGACCCGCTCCGGATCGGTGGCTCGCTCGCTCATCAGCTGTGCCCGGCTGCCGGCCGAATCGAGCTTGAGGGTGGTCAGCACCCGATCGAAGTTGCGGACCACCAGGAGCGTGTTGCCCTGCCGCACCAGACCGTCGGCATTGAGCAGGTTGGCCTCACCGATGCGCACCGGGCTGGCCTTCCGAGTGCGCAGATCGAACCGCCACAGCTGGCCGGTGTTGCCCTGCGCCACGATCAAGGATCGACGGTCCGGGCTGGTGACGATGCCGCCGAGGTTGAACCCGGTCTGGGTCGGGATCACCTGGGTCGCGTCGGCCCAGGTCGACACCGTCCAGCTGCCGTGCTGCTGCGCGACCCGGAACACCACCGGTGCATTCGAATTGGTGAAGTAGGCCGCGCCGTCCGGACCGATGGTGACGTCGTTCAGGAACGGGTTGGCGATCCCGACCCGGAGTGCGGCCAGCAGCCGCCCGGAGGGTGAGTAGACCCACAGATCCGGGCCACCGGACTGCGTGGAGTTCGGCCCACCGGCGATGTAGACCCGGCCCTGGTCATCCACCGCGATGCCACGAGCGGTCGCCCGGCCGTCGGCGCCCTCGTCCAGCCACACCTCGGTCTTGCCGGTGCGTACATTGCCCCGATGGATCTCGCCGCCGGTCGTCTCGCTGACATAGAAGGTCCGCTGCGCACGATCCACACCGATGCCCTCGAACTTCGATCCGGCCGGATCTCCCGGATCGCCGTGCAGCTCATAGGTCGCCGGCTGCGCGTGGTGGTGCTTATGCGAGTGGGAGTGCGGGTGTGCGGCGGCCGGTGCCGCGGTCAGCACCGTTCCGGTGAAAGCCGTCCCGGTCAGGGCCAAAGCCAGGGTGGCAGCTGAGCCGAATCGTGCGAGGCGTCTCATGGTCGTCCTTCCGATCGTGTCGAATGTCGGTCGAGATCCACTCTGCGGAGTCGTCGGCCGGCGGAGCATCGGCCGGCCGGATCGGTTTGGATAGCCGAATGGATGATGTGGCGATCCGCGCGGCCACCTAACCTGGCCCGGACATGACAACCTCCGCGCACGGTCTGTCCGGGATCCTCGCCGGCGTACGGCGACTGGAGACCTGGCTGCATCTGACGCTGGTGCTGCTCACGGTCGGCTCGGCGATCCGCTATCTGCAGGGCCACGGATTCGGCGACCGGGCGCCGGCGGTGCTGACCGGTGCCGCACTGCTCCTGGTGGTGTACGCGGCTTATCGTCGAGTGCCGTGGCGGCAACGCCGGTGGTGGCTGGGTCATCCGCGACCTGGCCCCCGCCGAGCTGAGCGGCGACCTGACCGGAGACCTCTTGCCCGAGGCGCTGCGGGAGGCGAGTCTTCGAGCCACCCGGCACACCGGCGTAGCGGTGACCGTGACGGT
>JASGEZ010000029.1:0-90465 GCA_047605905.1 Microlunatus sp. | reverse complement strand
GATCGGAACGGGACGCGGGACGGGCTGACTGACCGGGAGCACGCGGCACCGCGCCAGGGGTCGACCGAGGCGCAGTCGGGGCTGCCGGAGCGGCTGTCGGAGGGGTTGTCGAGGTCGGCGCGGGCGGCTGGGTCGACGGTGCATCGCCGTTGCGGGCGGCCGGCTTGGCCGCCGGAACCTCTGACTGCTGGGCGGCGGGCGCGCTTCTGGTCGGTCCCGGGCCGGGCCGGGCCGACAGCGGGCTCGGTCCGTTCGCCGATCGCGTCGGCGCGGGAGCTGACTTCTTGGCGTCGCCGCCACCACCGGTGAGCTTTTCCCTCAGCCTGCGTACGACCGGGGCTTCGAGGGTGGAGGACGCCGATCTGACGAACTCCCCCATGTCCTTCGCTTCCGCGAGGACGGTCTTGCTTTCGACTCCGAGCTCCTTCGCAAGCTCGTAGACACGGACCTTGGCCACTGCTCTCCTTGTTGCGGTCCGGTCGAGGAGTCGCCGGACCAGTTAGTCGTCGTTCATGCTCAGTGAGGGGTTCTCATGGAGTGGTCATGAGCGCGAGCCCACCTTCTGGTTCGGCACCGGCTGTCAACACAACCGATGCTTGGCACAAAAACGCCCGGCCCCGGATTGGGACCGGTCCAAGGAGTCATCTTATGTCACTGGGCCCCGATTGCGCGAAGTCGCCTATCCGGGGCCGGTCCTGGTCGATGCCGGGCTCAACTCAGCCAGGACCGCGGCGGTCACCGCGTCGGCGCCGATCCCCTGCCCCGGAGGTAGTCGCAGCGCACGACCCACGGCACCGCGTTTGATCGCCAGTCGCAGACACGTCTCGTCCCGATGCAGGTAGACGCCCCGACCCGGTTCTACCTGGTCGGGGTCGACCAACGGCCCCGTCATCCGCCATACGATCCGCAGCAGGTCCCGTTTGGCCACCCGCTGCCGACATCCGACGCAGGTGCGTACCGGGACTCCGACGGGCTGTCGCACGCCCTCGACCTTACTGCCGGGTGGTTGGCCCGCCGAGTATCACGGCTTGCGCGCCACCACGATGTCCCGGGTGATCGACTGATCGACCCGATGGGCGAACGCGCGGTAGACCTCGGAGTCCAGCGGCTCCAGCCCTGCCCCGGCCAATCCGGCCAGCATCTGCTCCCGCGGCGCCACCACGGTGTTCCACGACAGTCCGATCGCCCCACCGGGCTTCAACAGCTTGGCCCAGCCCGGTGCCGCCGCAGCCACCAGTGCCAGCGGGCCACGGTGCAATTCCCGTGGTCCGCCCGGCCGGGATCCGTGCCGCACCCCGTACGGCAGGTCTGCCACCAGCGCGTCGAACGAGCCGGCCGAGAAGAACTCGGCGGCACGCAGTGTGTCACCGTTGACGAACGTCAGGTCCAGGGCATCCCCGGCCTTGTAACGGTCTCGGTCGACCCCCACGGATGCCTTCAGCTGACGTCCCAGACTCTGCTTCTGTCGCCGGATCCGCGTGACCTCGATGTGGTGCTTGATCCGCTTCCGCTTGAGCCACGTACCCAAGAAGGCGGCATAGGCGTCGAAATCCTTCTCGTCGAGATCCAGTCCGGCGGCATCCCAGCCGTACATCAAGACCTGGTTCAGCGTCGTACCTCGACCGGCCAGCGGGTCCAGCACCCGCAGTCTGCGACCCACCATGTCCGGCGCGGCACGCGAGGACAAGACGGTCACATTCAACAGCAGCTTCGTGAAGTGCTCGTTGGTCTTGCCCTGATATTTCTGGATGGTCAGCAGGTCGTCGTCGAATCGGTCCAGCGGCCTCAACTCCACCGGCTCCAGCAACTGGCCCCGCCGGGCGAACACGGCAAAGACCGACGACAGATTCGCGAGGTACGCGGTTGCCCGGGTATCCAGTTCGGAGGCCTCGAACACCACGTACGGCACACCGGCGATCACGGCTGTTCTCATCCCGCTGATCGCGCCATCGAGCACGGCCTGGTTGAGCACGTCCAACTCCGCACAGGTCAACTCGACCGAGGCCGCCGCGTACACGCGGTTGGCCGCAGGCTGGACCAGCAATGCGTACTCGGTGATGGGTGGAGCGGTCACGCGCGGAGCCTACGGCAGCGGATGTCTTGGGATCACCGTGGATTCAGGGGAAACCCGGGTAGACCGTGACACCACGCTCAGCCTAGGGTCAGGGACGGCATCGGAGCCACACAGCTGGCTCACATATTCGATGCTCCGACATCGGCGACAGACCAGGGGGACCTTCGTGAGCCGCAAGCCCCGCGACTCGTCCCGGAAGAAGCGACGCTGGCTGCCGATCGTGCTGATCACCGTGGCGGCTGTGGTGATTGCCGGGATCGGGCTGATGACCTGGCGGGCGCTGACCATCGGTCAGTCGATGATGAGTTCCCAGGAGTTGCGCACCACCGAGACGGTGACCGCCTCCACCCAACGACAGACGATCAGCACCAGTGGCACCTTCGCACCCCGCAATGCCGGCTATCTGTCTTTCCCGACCGCAGGCAAGGTCACTTCAGTACGGGTGAAGGTCGGCGATCGAGTCACCAAGGGCGAGACACTGGCCAGGATCGACACGGCTGACCTGCGGTCCGCGGTCACGGTGGCCGGAGCCGAGGTCGAAGCCGCTCAGGAGCAGCTGGACCAGGCGATCAAGGACAAAGCCGGGTCGGCAACGATCGCGGCCGCCCGCGCCGGTGTGGAAAGCGCTGGACAAGAACTCCGGCTCGCCGAGCACAATCTCGACAAGGCATCGCTGAAGAGCACGTTGACCGGCGTCGTCGCGGCGGTCAACATCAAGAAGGGCATGCAGTCGGGACAGGGGTCGAGTTCGACGGATCCCGGTGCCGGCTCCGGCGCAGAGTTCGACCCGGGGATGGGCGGCGGCATGGACCCGGGCGGTGGTGGCGGCGATCCCGGCGCCGGCGGACTCGGCGACACCGCCACCCGAGCCGCGGCCGCCGACATCGTGGTGGTCGATCCAGGCCGCTGGATCGTCGACATCGCGATCAGCAGCAACGACATCGGCCAGCTGAAGAAGGGACAGGCCGCCACCGTCACTGCCACCGGCTCGTCGAAGAAGCTGCCCGCGAAGGTCCGCACCGTCGGTGTGATCGGCTCGTCCGGCTCCGGCGCGGTCTCGTTCCCCGCCACCATCGAGATCCGCGGCAAGCAGTCCGGGCTCTACATCGGTGGTACCAACACCGTCACGATCACGGTGAAGAAGCTCAAGAACGTGCTCACCGTCCCCACGGTCGCCGTCGAGGACGTCGACGGCGAGACGATGGTCACCAAGGTCGTCGACGGCGCCGATCAGCAGGTGCCCGTCAAGCTCGGTGAGTCGTTCGGCAACCGCACGCAGATCCTCGGCGGCCTGGCCGCCGGTGACGAGATCGTCTACTACGGTCCGCCGGAGCGCTGAGCCATGGCCCTGTCTGATGGTCGCACTCCGGTGCTGGAACTGCGTGAGGTGCGCAAGACGTACGCCACCGGTGCTGCCGCCGTGGAGGCTTTGCGCGGGATCAATCTGGTCATCCAGGCCGGCGAGTACGTGGCCGTGATGGGCCCGTCCGGTTCCGGGAAGAGCACCCTGATGCACATCATCGGCTGCCTCGACTGGCCGTCCTACGGGCAGTATCTGCTGCAGGGCAACGACGTCAGCCGGATGGACGAGCGGCGTCTGGCGCACGTGCGCAACCGCGAGATCGGGTTCGTCTTCCAGCAGTTCAATCTGCTGCCGTCGCTGAGCGCGCTCCGCAACGTCGAACTGCCGTTGATCTATGCCGGTGTCCGGCTCACCGAGCGTCGGGCCCGAGCCCGAGAAGCACTCGCTCAGGTCGGGCTGGCCGACCGGGTCGATCACCGGCCCGGCGAGCTGAGCGGCGGTCAGCAGCAGCGGGTCTCCATCGCCCGGGCCCTCGTCACCAACCCGGCGCTGCTGTTGGCCGACGAGCCGACCGGAAACCTGGACTCCACCTCGACCGCCGACGTGCTCGACCTGTTCGACGGCCTGCACCTCGAGGGTCGCACCCTCGTCCTCATCACCCACGAGCACGATGTCGCCGCCCGGGCGGGGCGCGCGGTGTACATGCTGGACGGCGAGCTCAGCGAGGGTCTGCCGGAGCGCACCGGATGAACGCCCCAGGTATCTCATGAACGCACTGGAGACCTTCCGGACCGCGTACGGAGCGCTGCGAGCACACCGGATGCGTTCGACGCTGACGGTGTTGGGTATCTTGATCGGCATCGCCGCGGTGATGCTGACAGTCGCCCTGGGGCAGGCGGCCCGGACCCTCGTGCTGCAACAGATCACCGCGATGGGCACCAACCTGATCATGGTGACGCCCGGCTCCGAGGAACCACAGCCGGAGGACGAGAACGGCTATCAGAGCTTCGCGTACGCGGCTCTCAGCCTGGGCGATGTCGAGGCGCTGGCCGATCCGGTGAACGCCCCGGATGTCGTCGGAGTCGCGCCGACCAACGAGAACTACGTCACGGCGACGGCCGGCGACCGGACCCAGGACGTGAGCATGGCCGGCACGACTCCGGACTGGCTGACGGTCCGCGGCCGAACGATCGAGTCGGGCCGGTTCTTCTCCGCCGGCGAGTCCACCCGCGGCGCCCGCGTCGCGGTGCTGGGCACGACGACTGCCAAACAGTTGCTGGGTGGCGAGGCAGTCGGCGCCGAGATCACCCTCGCCGCCCAGAGCTTCACTGTCGTCGGCGTGCTGGCCAGCAGCGGCAGTGCCCTGGGCGAGGATCAGGACAATCTGATCGTCATCCCGCGGACGACGATGCTGCAGCAGATCGACACCTCGTCCAACCCGAACGACGTCAACATGCTCTATCTGCAGGCCAAGGACCAGGAGTCGTTGTCGGCGGCGTACCAGCAGATCGAGCGAACCCTGATGACCCGCCACGGCAACACCGAGGGCGCCAAGGACTTCACCATCCTCACCCAGCAGAGCCTGATCGACACCGCGAACCAGACGACGGCGATCCTGACCGCAGCGCTGGGCGGGATCGCCGCGATCTCCCTGCTCGTGGGCAGCATCGGCGTCATGAACATCATGCTGGTCTCGGTCACCGAACGGGTCCGCGAGATCGGTCTACGCAAGGCGCTCGGCGCGACCCCGGCGGCGATCCGCAACCAGTTCCTGGTGGAGGCCAGCATGCTCGGCCTGCTGGGCGGGGTGCTCGGGCTGTTGCTGGGCATGGGAGTCGCCTGGGTCATCGGTGTGCTCACCGAGTTCCCGGTGGTGCCGTCGGTGAGCGCGACGGCCCTGGCACTGGGTGTCTCGCTGCTGATCGGCATCGTCGCCGGTGTCTATCCGGCGGCCCGGGCCGCCAGGCTGGCTCCGATCGATGCGCTGAGGAACGAGTGATGGGTACGACGGTGCGCAGGATCGGCATCGGTGCGGCGGTGCTGGTGCCGCTCGCCGCCGTCGGAGTCGGGGGTGCGTACGCGGCCGGTCTGCTTCGTCCGGCGGCACCGGACTACCGGATAGTCGAAGTCACCCGGGGCAGCGTGAGCGAGGTCGTCGACCTCACCGGGTCGGTGACCAGGGTCAACCAAGCCAGCGCGACGTTCCCGACTGCGGGCACGGCCACCTGGCTGGACGTCGAGGTGGGCGAGAAAGTGACCAAGGGTCAGCGGCTGGCCCGGATCGAGCGCCTTCCGTTGCAGGTCGAGCTGGTGAAGGCGGAATCGGAGCTCACCAAGGCCCGCGCGACCTACCAGGAGGACGTCAAGGCCGCCGAGGACGCTGCCAAGCAGGAGCGGGAGGCGAAGCAGCAGAAGAAGGCGACGAAGCCCAGCTCGGCTCCGCCATCGGACAAGCAGAACCAGGGCAATGACCCCGAGCCTCCACCGAAGCAGAAGGAGCCCAAGCGCGACAAGGGCGCTCAGCCCATCAACCAGGTGCCGCTGGCAGCACTCATCAAGCAGCTGAGACAGCACATGGACACGGCAGAGGAAGCATGCGCCCGACCGACACCGACACCGACAGTCACGGTGAGCCCGACGCCAACACCGAGCCCGACTCCCAGCGAATCGGCCTCGCCGACCCCAACCCTGACTCCAACACCAACACCCTCGCCGACACCGCAGCCGCCGCTTCCCCCGGCCGACCTCCCCGCCTGTCTGGCAGCGCTCCGGCAGGTGACCGCCACCCAGGAGATGGTCTTCGGGGCGCTCAGCGTGGGACAGCAGACACTCGACGCCCAGACCAAGGCCCTCGCCGAGGCGGCCGAAGCCCAGGCCAAGGCCATGGCGAAGGCCGCGAAGCAGCAGGCCGAGGCATTGGCCCAGGCGCAGGCGGAGTTGCTGGCGCAGTCGACCGGCGCCGAGGAGATCGGCGGCGGTTCCGCCGGATCGATGAAGGCCCAGCTGGCGCAGGACCTGGTGGCCATCACCCGAGCCGAGCAGGCGGTCCGCAAGGCCCGCAGCGATCTGGACGGGGCAACCTTGCGGGCACCGATCACCGGTGTGGTCGGTCAGATCGATTTCACCGAGAACAGTGTCGCCGCGGCTGACAGCGGGGTCACCATCGTCGGATCGGGCGCCTCCGAGGTGACCGTGCGGGTGCCGCTCTCGCTGATGGGCAAGGTGACCCGGGGGCAGTCGGCCCAGGTCATCCCACCGGGCGCCACCAAACCGGTCCAGGGCAAGGTCACCTCGGTCAGCCTGTTGCCCAACGCATCCTCGCCCGGCAGCTACGACACGGTGATCAGCGTGCCGCGCTCACCGGTCGCCCTCACCACCGGGGTCTCGGCGACCGTCCGGGTCGAAGTGGCCAGCGCGTCCGACGTACCGGTGGTGCCGATGTCGGCCACGGTCCCGATCGACGAGCGGCAGGCGACCGTGCAGGTGCTCGGACCGAGCGGCATCGAGGAACGCACGGTCACCACCGGGATCAAGGGCGTGACCCGGATCGAGGTCACCAACGGCCTGACCGTCGGTCAACGCCTGGTGATCGCCGACCCGACCAGGCCCTTGCCCAGTCTCGATCTCTTCGGCCCCGCCGAGGGCGAGGCGGAACCCGCGCCGGAGCCTTCCTGACCCGGCGGACTACTCGGTGTCGGAGCGGATGTCGATCCGCCAGCCGGTGAGGCGGGCGGCGAGCCGGGCGTTTTGACCCTCGCGGCCGATGGCCAGCGAGAGCTGATAGTCCGGCACGACGACGCGCGCTGCACGAGCGGCCTCGTCGACCACGGTCACCGAGGTGACCTTGGCCGGTGACAGGGCCTGACCGACGAACTTGGCCGGGTCCGGTGACCAGTCGATGATGTCGATCTTCTCCTCGTTCAGCTCGTGCATCACCGCCCGCACCCGCTGACCCATCGGGCCGATGCAGGCACCCTTGGCGCTGACCTCGCGGCTGTGCGAGACCACCGCGATCTTGCTGCGGTGCCCGGCTTCCCGCGCCACCGCCTTGATCTCGACCGTGCCGTCGGCAACCTCGGGCACCTCGAGCCGGAACAGCTTCTCCACCAGGCCCGGGTGGGTCCGCGAGACCACGACCTGGGGCCCGCGCAACTCCTTGCGGACCGAGACCACATACACCCGCAGCCGGGTGCCGTGCGCGTACGACTCCCCCGGAACCTGCTCCGACAAGGGCATGATCGCCTCGATCTTGCCGAGGTCCACCAGCACCGTGCGCGAATCACGCCCCTGCTGCACGACACCGGAGACGATGTCGCCCTCGACTCCCGCGAAATGGCCGTACTTCTGCTCGTCCTCCGCATCGCGTAGCCGCTGCATGATGACCTGGCGAGCGGTAGAAGCGGCGACCCGGCCGAACCCGTCGGGCGTGCCGTCGTACTCCCCCACGACCTGCCCGTCCTCGGCCACCTCCGGCACCATCACCGCAACGTGACCCGATTTGCGATCCAACTGCACCCGTGCACCGGGGATCGGGTGGTCGGACTTCTCGTACGCGGTGAGCAGCGCCTCCTCGATGGCTTCCACCAGCAGGTCGAGCGGCAGGTCCTTCTCCCGCTCCATCAGCCGCAACACCGACATGTCGATATCCATCTCAGGCCTCCTCAGGCTCGTCCAGCTCTGTGGTGGGACGGTTGAACTCCACTTGCACGATGGCGTTGGCCACCTCGCCGTAGCCGAGTCTGCGTGGCGTGCCGTCGACGTCGAGATCGACACCGTCGTCATCGCTGGCAACGATCCGGCCGAAGACCACGGTTCCGTCATGCAGATTCACCTGAACGAGACGACCGGCGTTGCGCCGCCAGTGCCGTGGTGCGACCAGCGGCCGGCTGACCCCACGCGAGGAGACCTCGAGCGTGTACGGGCTGTTGCCGACCGCGTCAGAGCTGTCCAGCGCAGCCGAGATCGCCTTGGTCGCCTCGGCGATGTCATCCAACAGCGGGCCCCGTCCGGTGGGACCGTCACCGTCGACCACGATCCGCAGCAGTCGTCGCTTACCGGCCGGGAGAACGTCGACCTCCTCCAGTTCCAGCGCGAACTGGGCGAGGATCGGGGTCAACAAGGAGTTCAGCTGGCTGTCCTTCATACGTCCTCCGGTTGGCACACGATCCGATTGGGTCGAGCAATTGTGCGCGGGCGCGACAGCACCCGCAGCGTCCGACCCTACCTGTGCGACGGGATCAGCGGGAACGGTGCCCGGCGTAGGTGGCGCGGACCTCGCTGCGCCAATGCAGCAGGTCGGAGCGCATCTCCTTCAGCCGGGCCGCGCTCACCCCACCGATGATGTTGTCGCGCTCCTGAGGATCGGCGGCCAGGTCGAACACCTCGTCCGGCCGGTTCCCGAAGTGCGTGATGTACTTCGTGGTGCCGTCGATCAGTGCCAGACACCGGTTGTCCGATTGGCAGGACACGCGGATCGGCTCGTCGACGTCCTCGGCAAACAGCGAGTCCTCGCGGTCCATGCCGCCGGCGAGTCGATAGCCGAGCACGTCGGCGATGGTGGCCGGTACGCTCCGGGTCGACACCGGTCGCTCGACCGTTCGGCCACGCTGGTCGGTGGGGTCGTAGACCAGGTACGGGACCTTGATCCCCTCGTTGTAGATGGTGTTGTCGTGCTGGCGCAGCCCGTGCTCGCCGAATCCCTCGCCATGATCGGCGATCACGACCACCATGGTGTCCTTGTCGTGTCCCTCGGCGGCGAGCATGGCGAACACCTTCGAGACGAAGCGATCGACGTACCGCGCATCGTTGAGGTAGTTGTTGAACTCCTCGTCGTCTGAGTAGTGCTCCAGGCCGAAGGTGGCGGGCAGGGTGTAGTCGTGGTGACCGGTGACGGTCAGATAGGTGAGCAGGAACGGCTTGTCCCCCCGGCTGCGCAGCCAGTTCCGGCTCGGCTCGAGCATGATGTCGTCTTCCCAGCCGAAGTAGTTGGCCCGGCCGAAACCCACGGTCGGGAAGTCTTCGACGGGGTGGAACTCCTGGTAGCCGAGATTGCGGGCCAGGGCAGGTCGCCGCTCGAACTCGCCCACTGCCGACTGGAAGAAGGCAGTGGAGTAACCCTGCTCGCCCAGTAGCGTCGGCAGGCACGGCGAGGGCAGCCCGACAGGGTCGGATTCGGTCAGCTTGGTGTCCAGCGGCGGCATGAAACCGCAGTTCGAGGCGGTCAGTGCCTTCGAGGTGTGCGGCAGCACCGTGTACGCGTTCTCGGCGAAGGTGCTCCGCTTCGCCAAGTCCGCCAGGAACGGGGTGGTGTCTCGATCGGGGTTGCCCAGCGACGTGGCCTCGAAGCGGATCGACTCCATGGTGATCAGCACGACGTTCTTGGGGCGCTTGCCCGAGGACTCCGCTCCCGAGGACTTCGTCGGCAGCAGTGTCGTCGGCGACAGTTCCAGATGCTCCGCCGAAGCCTGCTGCGCCTCCACTGCCTCGGCACCGAGTTCCATCACGATGTCCAGCGCCCGGTTGCGGCCGAACGCTCCGGCTCCGGTGAGCGTCGGAAACGCCGAGGCGAGGATGAGGGTGAAGCCGAGGGTCACGGTCAGCAGCGACAGCCGGCGGCGGGTGCTGATCGACGTGCCGGCCGGCGAGTCGGTCGGTCGCCGGTCCGCGACCGCTACCCCCGGCAGCCAGCGGCCACGAGGGGACTGCTTCCGGTAGCGGAGCCGATACACCAGAGCCGGCCCCAGCAGCGCGTACGCCACCACGCCGGCCATCAGCCACAGCTGGACACCGGAGGCTTCGCTCGCGGCGATGCTCCGGCTGGCGGCCGGATCCTCGATGATCATCCGCAACCCACCGGCGTCCAGGATCGACCCCGACTTGCGGTAGTAGCCGTGCGCGACCATCGCGAAGAGCAGGTAGGCCGCCACGCTCAGGTGGCAGACGATCAGCAGCACAAGCCGGCGACGGCCGTTGCGGAGCAGCCCGAACGCGACCAACCACAGGCAGGCCAGGCCGAGGTGCGCCAGCAGATCGGAGCGCAGCTGGCCGAGGATCGCGAAACCGGTCGGTGCGTTGTACTGGCTGGTCACCCGCAGCACACTCAGCGTCAGATCCAACAGTGCCGCGGGCACGAGCAGGGTGGCCAGGTAGAACAGATCGGGACCGGTCGGGAAGACGCCTGCGACCGCCCGGAGTCGAGCCGAGAGTCCACCCGTTGCAGCGCGCACCCGGGTACTGATTGACATCTCAACGACGAAGGTTAGCAAGCCGTTGCCGAATCGTCATTCAGCAAGACCCGCGGTCCGAGGTAGGTTCTCCGGGTGCCCTCCGCGCCCGAACCGACCCGGTCGTCGCGCCGCACGTTGGTGCTGTCGATCGCCGCACTCGCGATCGGCAGCGTCGGTGTCGCCGGTTGTGGGCCCGCCGGCCAAGGCCCCACGCCGACGAATCCGAGCAGCGGGACAAGCGATCAGCCATCCACCGACGGCCCCGCGTCGGCCGATCCGGGACAAGGCGCTGCGCCAGCGGTTCCCGGCGCTCTCGAGGCTGCTCTCCTGCACGAGACGGTGGCCGCCGACGCCGCCACCGTGCTGGCCGTCGGGCACAAGAAGCTGGGTGCCACCGGCCGAAAACTGATCACGGCCGTCCGCGATCAGCAGCTGGCCCACGTCGCTGCCCTGCGGGCTCCCGACCCGACCGATCCCAACTCCACCGCACCCTCGCCCTCAGCCTCGCCGGCAGCCGAACCGCCATCGTTCGCGAAGGCGGTCGCTCAGCTGGAGAAGGCCGCGGCCAACGCCGCAACGATGCATCGGCGCAACACGGTCACGGCAGACCAGCTGACCGCATTGCTCTGGGGCTCGCTGGCCACCTCCGCAGGCGCGACGGCGACGATCCTGAAAGCGGCCGATCTCGCCGGCGACGATCCGGACCCGGGCATTGCCGCAGTCGGCAAGGTGCGGTCGCGCTCACCGATGCCGGTGGTCCCGATCGTCGCGGCCGAGCAGGAAGTCGTCCGTCAGTTGCATGCGCTGATCTACGGCTACCAGCTGGCCTTGGGCCGACTCAAAGGCGCTCGTCGTGATGCAGCCCAGACCGAGCTTCGCCGGCATCGGGTCCTCCGTGACCGGCTGGCGACCAGGCTGCTCAACACCAAGGCCGACGTACCGGTCGCGAAGGCGGCGTACGTGCCCAGCACCAATCCCCGCAATGCGACGACCGCCGCCAAGCTGATCCGTCAGATAGAGACCAGCTTCCAGCCGTTCTGCGGACTGTGGCTCGCCGCCGCGGCCACCCCGGCCGAGCGGACGGAGGCACTCGATCAGCTCGGCCACACCACCACGGTGGCCCGTCAGTGGGGAGCGGCGCTGTCCACCTGGCCGGGCTGGGCGTAACCGCGCGCCTGGGCGTCGAACAACGACCGATAGATCCCACCGGCGGCCATCAGCTCGGCGTGGCTGCCGGTCTCGACCACCCGGCCGTCGTCGAGCACGACGATCAGGTCGGTCATGGTGACGGTGGAGAACCGGTGCGACACCAAGACCGTGATCGCCCCGTTCCGCCGTCCGAGCGCGCAGGCCCGCTCGGCGAAGGCGGCGAAGATGTCGTGCTCCGACTGGGGATCGAGCGCGGCAGTCGGCTCGTCCAGGACCAGCACGGTCGGATCGTGCTTGAACAGACCACGAGCCAACGCCAACCGCTGCCATTGACCCTTGGACAGCTCAGCGCCGTCGAACGCCGTCCCGAGCTGGGTCTGCCAACCGTCGGCAAGACGAGCAACAACGGCATCGGCACCGCCTGCGGTGGCCGCGTCGTCCAGCTCCGCATCGTCCTGGGCACGGTCGAGGTCGGCCACGCCGACGCTCTCCCGAGCCAGCAGCTCCAGGTGGGCATAGTCCTGGAAGGTGCCGGTGGTCGCCGCGCCCAAGGCCCCGGTCGGGACCGGCTCACCATCCACCCGCAACTCGCCGACCGTGGGCTCGACCAGCCCGGTCAGCAGCTTCGCCAGCGTGCTCTTGCCGGCGCCGTTCACCCCGACGATGCCCAGCACAGTGCCGGCCGGGATCGTCAGCGACACATCACTCAGCGTGGGGTCGTCGCGGCCCGAGTAGGTGTAGCCGATACCGTCGAGCACCAGCGCGTCGTCGATCCTGGTGATCGCCGGGGCAGCCTTGGGTAGCCGGGCGGTGCGATCGCGCAGCCAGCCATAGTGGTCGATCACCCGCATGGCATCCATGGCTTGGACCCGGAAGCCCAGCACGTTCATGATCTGCGCCGCCAGGAACACGCCGAGGCCGGCGACCACGGCAACATCGCCGATGGTGGCCCGGCCCTCCTGTCGCAGCACGATCGCCCACCACACCGCAGCACCGGCGCCGACTCCGTAGATCAGCCAGCCCAGGCTGGTGTAGATCACCGCCAGCCCACGCGCATGCAGTTCGTGGGCGGCCATCTCGTCCCACAACGCCCGGGCACGCTCGTCCAGCCGAGCGCCGGATCCGGTGGTCAGGATCTCCTTCAGTGGCCCGGCGCCGACCGAGATCGCGCTCAGCTGTTCGTCGAGCCGCAGCAGATGGGAGTTCTTGTCCACCGCAAGGAGATAGAGGTCACCAGCCCGCCCGGCCAAGAGGATCGGCGGGATCGCACACAAAGCCAGCGCCGTCAGCGCGGGATGAATGCGGCCCAGCACGGTCAGCGACACGATCACCGACACCACCGAGGACACCAGCGCCACGGCGGAAATGGCTGCGTGACCCAGCCCATTGCTGCGCCGGACCACCACCGACAGTCGGTCCAGAAAGACCGGGTCCTGAAGGTGCTCGATGGTGGCCGGACTCGTCGTCCAGTCCAACAGATCGTCGATCAGCAACAGCTCAACCGCATCGGCGATGTCTCGCTCCAAGGTGGAGATCACCCGATAGCCGACGAAGGTCACCACCGCGAAGACCGCCCCGACCACGATCGCGACCATCACCTGCCCGTCGAGCCCGGCGGGTGCGCGCTGGATCAGCGACCCCTGGACCAGCGCGAGCACCGTGGCTGCGACCGCGTCGATGGTCAGCAGGAGCAAGGTGACCGTCGAGGCCACCGGCTTCACTCGGAAGCAGTGTGCGAGGACGTGTCGCAGCACGCCGATCCGGCGTCTCATGCGAACCTGCTCGCCTGCAGCCGGAACATCCGGGCATACTCCCCGTCCAACTGCATCAGCTCCTCATGGGTGCCGGCCTCGCCTACCCGTCCGTGCTCGAGCAGCACGATCCGGTCGGCGGCCCGCACGGTCGACAACCGATGCGAGACCAGCACGATCGTCGCCCCGACCAGGGTCTTGACCACCCGGTCGTAGAACTCAGCCTCCTGACCGGCATCCAAGTGGGCGGTCGGCTCATCCATGATCATCAGGCGGCGCCCGTGCTGCACGCCGTAGATCGCCCGCGCCAACGCAACCTTCTGCCACTGCCCACCGGACAGATCGACGCCCCCGTCGAACTGCGCGGACAACGGCGTCTCCAGACCAGCGGGCAGACTTTCCGCCAGATCTCCGGCACCAGCGAGTTCGAGCGCCTGAACGGCACCGGCTCGATCGTCCGTGCCGGGCGCGGACAGTGTGACGTTCTCCAGCAAGGACAACGGATAGCGCACGAAATCCTGGAACAGAACCGCCACCTCGGATCGGGGCAACACCCTCGCCCGGCCGCTGGTCGGTGCGGTCAGACCCGCCAGCAACTTCATCAACGTGGTCTTGCCGGCACCATTGGGGCCCACCACGGCAAGCACCTCACCCGGTGAGATCGTCAGATCCAGTCCGTCCAGCACCAGCGGACCATCGCCGTAGCGGAACCCGAGATCGACCAACTCGATCGCACCACCGGGCGAGGTCAGGTCATCGATCTCCCGGGCCGACCGCAGTCGTTCCCGTACTCGCGACAAAGCGTCGAGCACCACCTGCCCGTACGCCGCCTGCCAGCCGACCGAGCCCTTGCCGATCAGACCCACCAAACCGAGGCCGGCGACGATGTAGCGCGCCAGGTCAGCCGCAGTGATCGCTCCATGGGCTGCTGCCCAAGCGGGGACGGCCAGGACGCCGACAGCGGTGAGCAGCGCCAACCCGAACGGCAGTGCCAGACCCCGGAACAACACGGCGTGCCGCCGCCAACGGGGCAGCAGATACGCCTCGGCTTCAGCCCGACGACGGAGCCGCACCCAGCGGCCCAGGCCGAAGATCCGGACCTCTTTGGCGACACTGTCGCCGGTGCCCAACTCGGTCCAGTACGCCGTCCGGCGCTGCCCCCGGGCCCCCTCTGCCTCGGCCTCGGCTTCGCGGTCCCAGGTGCGCTGCAAAGCCCAGCGGCTGAGCAGCATCATGGCGACCGCGGCCATGGCGTAGATCGACGACAACGGCACCAGCACCACGCCGACCGCGACGATCTCCAGCAACTCGAACACACGCGCCAGCTGAGCCCAGGTGGCGCTGCCGAGCGATTGCTCCCAACCACGTGCGCCACCGGTCGACATCACATGCGCGACGTCATCCCTGAACTCAGGATCGTCCACCACGTCCAACGACGCCGCAGACGCAATCGCCAACCGGACCTCGGAGCGCACTTGGCCGTCCACGACCCGGGCAACGTGCGTGTACAGCAAGTAGACCGCATGGCCGACCGACTCACCGAGCCACAGCGCAGCCACGAAGGCCACCAAGGCGAGTGCCACGGCCGATCCAGTGGAGGCATCTGCCTGCGCGATCACCAAGCCGGTCGCCCAGGCTGAGACAGGCACCAACCCGGCGCGCAGGACCTGTAGCACGAGCAGCAGGACAACCATGCCGGGCGGCACCATGCGCAAACCCGACAGCAGCCGCAGGCTTCGCACAGTCGTCGTCCTCTCCGGCACCGAGATCCTTCGTCGGAGATCTATCGGCCGAGCAGACCCTAGCGACAACCACCGACAACGCGTAAGGCCTTTTTCGGAGCCAGACTCGCCAACGCCTCAGAGGAGCCCTCGCAGCACGTCGTACGACAACCGAACGATCAACAGCGCAACGACGGCCAGGAACACCTTGCGGACGAAGCTGTTGCCCTTGCTGATCGCGGTCCGAGCGCCGAGGAAGCCGCCTATCAGGTTAGCCGCGCCCATCAGCAGACCGAGCTGCCACAGGATGACTCCGTGCGCGGCGAACACCACGATCGCGGACAGGTTGGTGACCAGATTCGCGATCTTGGCCTGCGCGCTGGCGTCCAGGAATCCCCAGCCCAATACGCCGACCAGCAGGATCACGAAGAAGGAGCCGGTGCCCGGGCCGAGGATCCCGTCGTAGGCGCCCACCCCGAGCCCGATCTCCAGTGTCAGCAGGTAGTGCCGGCGCCCAAGGTGTTTGCGCTCGGTGACCAGACCCAGCTGAGGCCGACGCCAGGTGTAGATCGCCACCACGATCAATGCCACCAGCACGATCGGGGTGAAGACCTCCTTCGGCAAGAACCGTGCGATCGAGGCACCGAGAGCCGACCCGGCCGAGGAACCGACCACCAACGGCAGCACGCTGCGCCAGTCAGGCTTGACCTTGATCGCGTACAAGATCGAGCTGGTCGCGGTCCCCCATACCGAGGAGATCTTGTTGGTGCCCAGGATGGCCGCCGGCGGGGTGGACTCGGGCAAGCCGATCAGCAACGCGGGCAGCTGGATCAGCCCGCCGCCACCGACCACGGCATCGACCCAGCCGGCCACGAAGGCGGCCAGTACCAGGGCGCAAACCGTCCACAGACCGATCTCTGCCAGGCCGAGCTGTGCCAGGTCCACCTCAGTCGAGCGAGGGGCGACCGCGTACGACGGCGATGATCCGGCCGACCGCCTCGTCCAACGGAATGTTCTCGATCTCGCCCGACTTGCGGTCGCGCAGCTCCACCAGTCCCTCGGCCAGACCTCGGCCGACCACCACCGACGTGGGCATGCCCAGGATCTCGGCGTCGGCGAATTTCACGCCGGGGCTGGCCTTGCGGTCGTCCAGCAACACCTCGATGCCTGCCTCGTCCAGCTCACGGGCCAGTTCGGCGGCAGCAACGAGTGTCGCCTCACCCTTGCCGGTGGCGAGGATCTGCACGTCGTACGGTGCGATCTCCCGCGGCCAGCACAGACCCTTGTCGTCGCACGTTCCCTCGGCGACGGCGGCAACAGCCCGGGTGACACCGATACCGTACGAGCCCATGGTGACGGTGACCAGCTTGCCGTTGCTGTCGAGGACCTTCAACCCGAGTGCCTCGGCGAACTTGCGGCCGAGCTGGAAGATGTGGCCCATCTCGATGCCGCGCGCCAACCGCAACGGCCCGGAGCCGTCCGGTGCCGGATCGCCCTCCCTCACCTCGGCCACGTCGATCACCCCGTCGGGGGTGAAGTCACGACCGCAGACCAGGTCGAACACATGCCTGCCCGGCTCGTCGGCACCGGTCACCCAGCGGGTGCCGACCACGACTCGCGGATCGGCCAGATAGCGGATGCCCGAGGCGTTGTTCTCACCCAGTACCCCCGGTCCGATGTAGCCCTTGGCCAGCGTCGGGTGGTCGGCGAAGTCCTCTTCGGTGAACGGTTCCGCCTCGTCCGGGTAGAGGAGTGCCTCGAGCCGCTTCATGTCGACGTCACGGTCTCCGGGCACGGCGACCGCCAGCGGCTCGCGGGTGCCGTCGGTCTTGCGAACCATGACCAGCAGATTCTTCAGCGTGTCCGCCGCCGTCCACGGCCGATCGTCACGAGCCACATGCGCATTGGCATGATCGACCAGGGTCTGGATGGTCGGCGTGTCCGGGGTGTCGTGGACGTGGGCGGCCGGTGCGTCGTCGTACGGCAGCGGCTCCGGCGCCAGGATGTGAACTGCCTCGACATTGGCGGCATAGCCACCGTCGGAGACGACGAAGGTGTCCTCGCCGTTCTCGGCAATGGCCAGGAACTCCTCGCTCGCCGAGCCACCCATCGCACCCGACATGGCATGCACGATCACATACTCGAAGCCGAGCCGGTTGAAGATCTTGATGTAGGCGTCGCGATGTGCGTCGTAGGACTTCTGCTGGCCGGCATCGTCGATGTCGAAGGAGTAGGAGTCCTTCATCACGAACTCCCGGCCACGCAGCACACCCGCCCTCGGCCGTGCCTCGTCGCGGTACTTGGTCTGGATCTGGTAGAGCGACAGCGGCAGGTCCTTGTAGGACGAATAGAGGTCCTTCACCAGCAGGGTGAAGATCTCCTCGTGCGTCGGGCCGAGCAGATAGTCGCCGCCCTTGCGGTCCTTGAGTCGGAAGATGTTCGGGCCGTAGTCGGTCCAGCGGCCGCTGATGTCGTACGGTTCCTTCGGCAGCAGCGCGGGCAGATGCACCTCCTGCGAGCCCATCGCATCCATCTCCTCGCGGACGATGTTCTCGATCTTGCGATAGACCCGGTAGCCCAGCGGCAGCCAGCTGTAGATCCCCGGTGCGACGCGACGGACATAGCCGGCGCGCACCAGCCAACGGTGGCTCGGCACCTCGGCATCGGCCGGGTCCTCGCGCAGGGTTCGGACGAACAGCTCCGACAGACGCGTAATCACCGGGCCACCCTATCGGCCCCCGGCGGGCCGGGCACGTCCAATTGCGACCACTCAGTAGTGGATCGTCGCGAACTCGCCGACGTCGGTGAAACCCACCCGCGCGTACGTGGCCCGCGCCGGCTTGTTGTAGTCGTTGACATACAGACTGACCGTGGGCGCGATGGTCCGGGCCAGTTGCACCACCTTCGCCATGGCGGGCGCCGCCATCCCGCGGCCACGCAGCGCCGGATCGAGCCAGACACCCTGCACCTGGCAGACCGATCCTGCGACCGAGCCGATGTCGGCCTTGAACACCACCCGACCGTTCTGAACCAGCCCGAATGCCCGGCCCGAGGAGATCAGCTGCCGGACGTAGAACCGGTAGCCGGCGGGGTTGCCCTGCACGGGTGAGACCCCGACCTCCTCGGTGTACATCTTCACCGCGGCCTCGTAGTAGCTGTCCCAGTGCTCCAGCCCCATCCGGCGGACGCCTGCGTCGGGGGTCACCAGCGGCTCATCGAAGATCGCCATCACCGGCTGCCGTGGACGCACCTCGCGTACCGTGCTCCAGTTGCTGCCCCACCGGAGGGAGAGCCGGCGCCACAGGTCGAGAGCGACATCGGAGGGGCCGATGATGGAGAAGCATGTCCGCTCGGGACCGGCGAACTCGACCCAAGCGGCCACCGCGTCCGCATCGGCGTTGACCGGCACCAGGTTCGCCCCGGCGTGGCACAGCGAACGCAACTCTCCATCGACCTCGTAGCCCCAGATCGGGCACCCCAGACTTGACGCGGCAACACCGGCAGCCCGGATCCGTGAACCGACGAACACATTCTCGATCGGCCGCTGCCCCAACAGTCGCAGAACCGCAGGGAGATCTCCCCGATCCAGTACGCGCACCCGGCCGACGCCACCGCCGGCCGGCATCAAGGGTGGGCGCAGCGCGGTCACGTCAAGTCACGCTAGCCCACGCTGACGGTGGGCGCTCCCTCACCGGCCGGCATCTCGTCGGCGATCCGCATCGCCTCTTCGATCAAGGTCTCGACGATGTCGGCTTCCTTGACCGTCTTGACGACCTGCCCCTTGACGAAGATCTGTCCCTTGCCATTGCCGGAGGCGACTCCGAGGTCGGCCTCCCTGGCCTCGCCGGGACCGTTGACGACACAGCCCATCACCGCCACCCGCAGCGGGACCTCGAGTCCTTCGAGGCCGGCGGTCACCGCATCGGCGAGCTTGTACACGTCGACCTGGGCCCGCCCGCACGACGGGCAGGAGACGATCTCGAGCTTGCGGGGGCGCAGGTTGAGCGACTGCAGGATCTGCAGGCCGACCTTGACCTCCTCGGCCGGCGGGGCCGAGAGGGAGACCCGGATGGTGTCGCCGATCCCCTTGCCGAGCAGGGAGCCGAAGGCCACCGCGGATTTGATGGTGCCTTGGAAAGCCGGTCCGGCCTCGGTGACGCCGAGGTGCAGTGGATAGTCGCAGGCGTCGCTGAGCATCTCGTACGCCCGCACCATGATCACCGGATCGTTGTGCTTGACGCTGATCTTGAAGTCGCGGAAGCCGTGCTCCTCGAACAGGCTCGCCTCCCACAGCGCCGACTCGACCAGCGCCTCGGGCGTGGCCTTGCCGTACTTGGCCAGCAGCCGTTTGTCCAGCGAACCGGCGTTGACGCCGATCCGAATGGAGGTGCCGGTCTCCTTCGCGGCCTGCGCGATCTCACCGACCCGGTCGTCGAACGCCTTGATGTTGCCCGGGTTCACGCGGACGGCGGCGCAACCGGCCTCGATCGCCGCGAACACGTACTTGGGCTGGAAGTGGATGTCGGCGATCACCGGGATCTGCGACTTCCGGGCGATCGCCGGTAGCGCCTCGGCATCGTCCTGGCTCGGTACGGCGACCCGGACGATGTCACACCCGGTCGCGGTCAGCTCGGCGATCTGTTGCAGGGTGGCGTTGATGTTGGCGGTCAGCGTCGTGGTCATCGACTGGACGCTGACGGGCGCGTCACCGCCGACGAGCACCTTGCCGACCTTGATCTGTCGGGTGCGCTTACGCGGTGCGAGGGTGGGTGGTGGCAGCGGCGGGAGCCCGAGATCAATAGTCGTCATGTCGACCTCTAGCGTAGGTGCTCGGTCAGCAGGTTGCCCAGTGCTGTGATGCCTTGAACCAAACGATCGTCGTCGATGCCGGAGAAGCTCAGCCGGGCATGGTTCGGCTGCTGTCTGATCGGGAAGAAGGTCCCGCCGGGTACGTACGCGACCTTGGCCTGCGGCAACAGCACGTCGGCCATGAAGTCGCCGGCGTCGAAACCCTGCGGAAAGGCGAGCCAGGTGAACAGTCCGCCCTCGGAGTGGGTGTAGCTGACGCCTTCGGGGAGGGTGGCTCCGAGGGTGGCGAGCATCAGGTCGCGCTTGTGCCGGTAGACCGGGCGGGCCTGCGCCAGATGAGCGTCGATGTCGTACCGGCTCAGGTAATCGGAGGTGGCAGCCATGTTGAGGGTGCTGTTCTGGGTGTCGGCCGCCAGCTTGAGCAGCGCGAGCTTCTCCAGGATGGCCGGGGCGGCGACCACCCAGCCCAGCCGCATCGACGGTGCGAGGATCTTGGAGAAGCTGCCGAGGTGGATGACGCGACCCTCGGTGTCGAGGCTCTTGAGGGTGGGCAGCGAGGTCCCCTCGTAGCGCAACGCCCGGTACGGAGTGTCCTCCAGCACGATCAGATCGTGCTGGTTGGCGAGTTCGATCAGCCGGTGCCGCCGCTCCAGGCTGAGGGTGATGCCGGTCGGGTTCTGGAACTCCGGCATCGTGTAGATCAGCCGCGCGCTCGGGTTGACAGCCAGGACGTCGGCGAGGTGGTCGGTGTCGATCCCGTGCTCGTCGGTGCGTACGACGGCGTAGTGCGGCTCGGTCGGCGCGAACGCGATCAGGGCGCCGAGGAAGGTGGGGTCCTCGGTGATGATGACGTCGCCGGGGTCGACCAGCAGCCGAGCCGTCAGATCGAGACCCTGCTGAGCGCCTTGGATGATCAGGATGTCGTCGGCATCGCAGTCGATGCCGTCGGTGTTCATCCGCGCGGCCACCTGGGCTCGCAGCTGCGGCAGACCATTGGAAGCGGTGTATTGCAGATTCGTCGCGTGCGCGGGCATCAGCAGCCGGCCGTAGATCTCGGCCAGCTCCTCGACCGGGAACAGTGCGGGATCGGGATAGCCACCGCCGAAGGAGATCACCTCCGGATTGGCGCCGAGCCGCAGCAACTCGCGGATCGCCGAGGGTCGTACGTTGGCGGTCCGCCGGGCGAAGTGCACCGCTGTCTGGGTGGTGGTCACGAGAAGCTCAGCTTGCTGGGCTCGCCGGCTTGCAGCCGGGCCAGATGAGCATCGAAATCGACATGGTCGAAGAGCGACTCCCCAGCAGCGATAGCTCGCTGCAATGTCTGCTCGCGCTGCTGGATCTCCTCGGCAGCCTCGATCACCGACAACATCGCCTCCGCACCCGCAACCACCACGCCGTCCTCGTCACCGACCACGAGGTCACCGGGGCGGACCTCGACATCGCCGATGATGATCGGCACTTGCACCACCGGATGCGCAGACGAGGCACCGGGAGCGGAGGGCACCGCACCCCGGGAGTAAACGGGCAGATCGAGGGTCGCCAGCGTGCGGGTGTCGCGGCAGAAGCCGTCGATCACGATGCCTGCCATCCCGCGCCGTAGGGCCTCGGTCCCGAACAGCTCACCGGCCACCGCATGCTCGGGGCTGCCCGCGACCATCAAGACGTCGCCGGGGCCGGCCAACTGCAGTCCGGCGAGCATCGGCATCAGATCGTCCCGAGCCTCCACCGTCACCGCGGTCCCGAGGATCCGCAGCCCCGGGCGTACCGGTCGGATCTCGGGCGGCAACACGCCGACCACGCCGCGGCCGGCGTCAGCGAGGGAGGTCGTATCGATGCTGGCCAGACGGAACAGCAGGTTTCGCAGGTGCTCGGGCGCGGCGGAGGTCATAGCACCCAAGACTGGCACGGCTGGACTAACGTCGATCGAATGGTCGGCCCGATTCGACCCGATCAGGGTGCGCCTGCCAGACCTGCCGGGCCCAGGCACTGTCGCCGAGCAGAAGGGTGCCTTGGTTGGTGACGAGGCTGATCAAACCCTGAGGTGATCGCCACACGTAGGCGCCCTGGATCGGACTTCGGACCTGCCAGCCACCGACGGTCTTGGCCCGATGCTCGGATCTGGCCAACGGCGCGAGCTTGTCGACCGCAGTCTGACCGGGTGGACCATTCGGGCGGTAGCTGCGGGTGTGGTCCAGGTCGAGGCGCCCGCCCATCCCGACCTCGGCTACCGGACTGAACGGCCAGACGGATCCCGGGTGCCGGGTGTGCACGGCTTCACGGATCGCGGTCGGAATCTCGTAGCTGTCGACCGCCGCCACTGCGGCCGGATCCAGCACGGGCCGGATCGTGATCGTCGGGTCGGCATCGGTGAGCCAGCGTCGGAACTGTTCCAGCGTGATCGGGCCGTCCGCAGTCCGCAGCACGCCATGCTGATCGATCAAGGTCTGATCGGTGACATGCACATGCACCACCGCTTTGGTCGCACACGCCGCCAGACCGGCCTTCGTGAACGGCTCCAGATCGAAGACCGACCCGCACGCCCTACAGGCGCCACGGTGATCCCTACCCTCGTCCGAGTCCTCGCTCTGCCGGTCCGCGAGCGTCTGCCCATCTGAACCGGCCTGGCAATTCTCCCGGTCATGCTGTCCCTGATCGCGCTGCTGGTCGAACCAGGTCCGATCGTCCTCGTCCGCGTCCTCCTCCTCGAACGACTCAGGCTCAGTCTCAGCGTCGGCGTCCGTCGGCTCGGACGCGGCATGGCTGGCCCAGTAATCCTCCAGATCGTCCAAATCATCGAAACCAGGCTGGTGGAAGTTCCCGTGTCGCTCGGTCTGCCAGCCTGCCGGTGGCAGGTCATCCTCCGCCCACGGATCCGACAGATCATCCAGATGTGCAGCAACCCGCTCCTCGGGATGACGTGGGTCGTCCGGGTCTGCCGCATGCCGCGCGAGGAGATCCCGCAGCTTCGCCTGGTGCGCGATGATCCCGATCGCCTTCGACCGACGGACCCCGACCGGATCCTCATCGCCTTCCTCAGCCAGACACTGCGCCACTCTGTTCACCAAGGCCATGAACGCTGCGTCATCGCCGGCCTCCACCCGAGCCACCAGCGTCCGCAACCCCAGCTCCCCCCGG
The DNA here is from genome assembly GCA_047605905.1 of Microlunatus sp. GTDB lineage: Bacteria > Actinomycetota > Actinomycetes > Propionibacteriales > Propionibacteriaceae > Microlunatus. The sequence continues at coordinate 67,297 of JASGEZ010000029.1, read as the reverse complement.
CGAGACTGCACATCACGCAGCGTCGCGGCCTCCTCAGCCCGCCGCCGGTAGGTCGCCTCATCGACTCGAAGCAACGCTGCGTCGAACACATCCAAGATTCGGGCCCACGCCAGTTGCTCAACCCACTGGGTGATCTGCAGATCCAAGCACCACGATGTCAGCACGCCCAGATGTGCGGACCGTTCACGTCGGACCAATCCGCACGAACCGGTCGACCAGCACGCTTTGGGCTTCGACCACCGCATCAGCCGCCAGTTCCAGCTCCGCCGGCGCGCCATGACAGTCCGCCCACGCCGCGGCGATCACCAGCTTCCGGCACCCCGCCTCACGCTCCGCCACCATCGTGTCCATAGCCAGCCGAAGCAGCGCACGCGGGTCACCGAGCGCCGCCTCCATCTCTGACTCGAACATACGTAGGATTCTATCAGATAATCGAACGCATATCCAGCGTGTCGATTCACAGCGGCCGCATAATCCCCTCTCGGTCCCCGCCTACGAGACCTCGGCCTAATGGGAAGCCACGTCGAACGAAAGGGTTCCCATGTCCGAGAGTCGGGTCAGTCGACGCGGCTTCCTGATCGGCGGGCTGAGCGTCCTCGCCGGCATCGGAGGGACCGCCGGTTGGGCTGCGGACCGCTACCTCATCCCCCATGTCGAAGTGACCTCGACCGACACGCTCGGCACAGGCGCCGTGACGGTCGCCGATGCGGCAAGCGATGGACAGGCAACCGCAACTGGGTACGCGAGCAGCACGGCACGAGTCTCCATCGACACGCTCGTGACCGGTAACGGCGACGACAAGGTCACCGGCTATATCGCCGACGTACAGGTCAGTGACGCGACGATCATCCGCTCCGCTTTCGCCGATGACACCTTCGGCACCAATGTGATCGCCAAAACATCCGAGATCGCCGAGCAGGCGAACGCGGTGCTGGCGATCAACGGCGACTACTACGGGTTCCGCGACACCGGCATCGTGATCCGCAACGGTGTCACGTACCGCGATGACGGAGCCCGGCAGGGTCTGCTGCTGAGCACCGACGGCACGCTCTCGTTGTACGACGAGACCGGCACCTCGGCCGACGAGCTCCTTGCCCAGGGCGCTTGGCAGACCTGGTCCTTCGGGCCGGGTCTGGTCGAGGGCGGAGCGATCATCGACGGCATCGACCAGGTCGAGATCGACACCAACGTCGGCAACCACTCCGTCCAGGGCAATCAGCCCCGCACCGCGATCGGCATGATCGCCGCCAACCACTTCCTGTTCGTCGCCGTCGACGGCCGGAGCACCGGCTACTCGCGTGGCATGACGATGACCGAGCTGGCTCAACTGTTCGTGGACCGTGGCGCCCAGGTGGCGTACAACCTGGATGGCGGCGGCTCGACCACCATGGTGTTGAACGGGGATCTGGTCAACGACCCACTCGGCCGGGATCGCGAGCGAGGCACTTCCGACATCATCTACGTGGCCGGGTAGGGCGACTCCGATGATCGTCCTGATCCCGTCCTACCAGCCCGGCAAGGCGTTGGTCGACCTGGTCGACGCGCTCGCAGACTCCACCGTGGTGGTCGTCGACGACGGCTCCGGTCCCGACTACGCCTCGGTGTTCGCCATGGTCCGCGCCCGCGGCGCCGAAGTCATCAGCCACCTGGCCAACCGCGGCAAAGGCGAGGCCCTGAAGACCGGCTTCGGCTACATCGCCCGGCGCTTCCCGGGTCACGCCATCGTCTGCGCCGACAGCGACGGCCAGCACCGACCCGCCGACATCGCGAAGGTGGCGGCCAAACTGGAGTGCGGCGACGCGGCGATCGTCCTCGGTGCCCGCGGGTTCACCGGAACGGTCCCGCTGCGCAGCAGGGTCGGCAACACCACCACCAGGATCGTCTTCGGCGCCCTCACCGGCCGGCGGCTCCGAGACACGCAAACCGGTCTCCGCGGGTATCCAGCAGAGCAGATCGACTGGTTGCTGTCGGTCCCGGGCAGCCGGTTCGAGTACGAGCAGCAGGTACTTCTGCGGGCGGTCGACGATGGTCTGCCGATCACCGAGGTCGACATTGCCACCGTCTATCTGGAGTCGAACACCTCCTCCCACTTCCGCCCGATCCGCGACTCCTGGGCCGTCTATCAGCCACTGATCCGGCATGCCCGTCGGCGCATCGGCCCGTTCACACTCAGCTCGGGCGTCGGCTGGCTGATCGACCTGACCGTGTTCGCACTGCTGACCATGCTCAGTGTGGGTCCACTCCTGGCGCTGCTGAGCGCGCGGTCGCTGAGCGCCGGCGCGAATTTCATCCTCAACCGGCACTGGGTCTTCGGTGGCGGTCGAAATCTCCCTCCGCTGGCCGGGGCAATCGTCCGGTACGCGAGCCTGGCGGCGGTCAATCTGTCAGCCAGCCTGGTCCTGCTCCATGTCCTGGTCGGCGTCGGAGTCTGGGCGATCCCGGCAAAGATCACCTGCGACATCGTGCTGTTCGCCGCGAGCTTCGCCATCCAACGGCACTGGTGGGGACGCGGTCACACCGAGCAGACCGTTGCGGCCACGTCAGACTCCGTGAAATCGGGCGAGCGCCGCCTCCGCAACGTCCAACATGGCGAGGGCATCAGGCACTGAGCTGCGTCGTGCCACCGTACCGGCGAACATCGTGTTGATCAGTATTTGGCACCAGTCGAACTCGAGATCGAACAGTCGGTGGCAGCCACCGATGCGGGCCCATTCGGCTTGGTACGCCAGCAGCGACGGGGATGTCTTCGAGGGTGCGTTCATGGCGATGTCGAACATGCCCGGGCCGACCCTGGCCGTGCCCCAGTCGATCACCAGCACGCCGCCCGACGGTTCGCTCAGCACATTCAGTCCATAGAGATCGCCGTGCAGAAACGTCGTCGGGAAGGTCGCAGCCGCTGCTTGGAATGCTCGGTCGTCGAGGAGCCGTAGATCGCTGAGGTGGCACGGCGCGTGAACACTCGGGTCCCTGGCTCCGACGGAAGTGATTCCAACGATGCGGTGGCGAACTCGGTCAATGCGTGACTCACGAAATGTGAGTCGATCCGTTCGAAGGTCGACGGCCACGCCGTGGTTCGGGTGAGGAAACGGGCGTGGATCCGAGCCATCAATGCGCCGACAGGGGCGGGGGCCTCGGCCGTCAGACCGAGCGGCTCGCCGGGGAACCACGGAATCACGATCCAGTCCGAGCCGGCGTCTCGGCCCGACGCGAGCAGCCGCGGAATCGCCGGCTCATGCATCCCGGCCAGCAGGTTCAGCGCGTCGATCTCCCGACGGCTGGTGTGCTTCACGACAAGTGCCACCGAGGCCGGCTCTGAGCCGGTGGCGCCCACTCGAACCGTGATGCGCTCGACGGTGGCCCCGCTCACGCCTCCTTCGAGAGGTACGCGATCCAGGACCTCCACGTGTTCGGTGCCGTACTCCTCCCGAGCCCACTGCAGGGCAGCGTCGAGGGCGACGGAGTTGCGGGGCAAGGAGCTCACGCGTCATCCATCGTTCGCACTGTCGGCAAGAGACAAGAGTTCGATGGTCAAGCCGAGGGAGGATTGGAGGAACGCGGACGCGTTGCCCTCTCCGTCGGTCGTCGGCTCCCGAACGACCGATGCGCCGACGTCTCGGCCGGCGCTGACGGCCGCAGCGATGTCATCGACCCTGAGCTGCAGCAGCACGCCGCCCAGCGTCGGAACATCCACCATCGCTCCGCGCATGATCGACAGCGTGATCGACGGTCCAGCGACCTCGACGTAGCCGTCCTCGCCAACGACATCGAGACCCAAGGCGCGCAGGAGGTCTGCTGCCTGGTCGACCTCGGCGTTGGTCTGCAGGATGAGTGATAGCCCGTGGACACTGGTGATCGGCATGGGTCCCTCCATCAGGGATCGGGAATGTCGGTCCGACGGAATCTAGAACATGACGTAACGTCAGATTCAAGTGCCTCGCGAGGACAACCGAGGAGAGTCGATGGACGGACAACAGCGCGAGCCGATCTGGCGTGTCGGCGAGCTTGCACGGCTGACCGGATTGTCAGTGCGCACACTCCATCACTATGACCAGATCGGTCTGCTGCAACCCACTCGCCGGACGCCGGGAGGTCATCGTCTCTACACGCCGGCCGATGTCACTCGACTCGCATTCATCGTGGTCCTGCGTCGCGCCGGGGTGGCACTGGCCGAGATCAGAAGACAACTGAAAGCCCACCCCGACGGATTCGATCTCGCCACGACGATGGAGCAGAGGTCCCGCGCACTCGAGGAGACGCTGATCGACACAGTCGCGTTCGGCCGTCTGCTTGCCGACGAACCGATCGAGTCTGTCGCGGGCGACCCAAGTCGGCTGCGACGCCTGGTGCGTTGGGTGCCGCAGCACAGCATCACAACCCAGCCAGTCATCCTGCTCGTCTATGCCGATGTCGAGGTCGCCTACCACCGCCTGATCGACATGTTCGGTTTCGAGCCGGGTCCGATGAGTCGCCGCCCGGACGGCACCTGCGGCTACGCCGAGCTATTCGGACCGACGGGCAACATCCGACTCCACGCGCCGAGGCCAGGCCTGAGCCCGCCCGATCCGACCACCGACCCGTCATCGATGACCGTCGTGGGCGTGGCCGACATCACCGAGCACCACCAGCAGGCCAAGCAGGCCGGAGCCGTGATCGTACGGCCGGTCAGCACCATTTTCGGCATGCGCGAGTACCACGCGTTTGATCACGAACACCATCTGTGGTGCTTCCAGGAGCCGGCGACACTCTCAACCTGAGGTGCCTCGGTCGCTTGACCTTGGAGTGCCAATCGTCAGCCGAGATTGAGTTGGGAACGCGCAAAGTCGCGGAAACCGATCAACGCATCCTCGGGCCAGTCGAGACCACCGGTCTGGCGCTGGGTCGGGTCGACCTCGTCACCAGATCGGTAGGCCGCCCAAGCTAGCCGGACGAGATCGTGGTGAGTAGCCGGCAGATCGTCGAGCGCCCAGCGCGCTGCCTCGTCCTTGCTATGCACCTGATGGTCCATCTGCTGGCGCAGCTGGAGCACCCGACAGATGTTGAGGACGCCGTAGAAGGGAGTCTGCATCAGATTGTGGTCCGTCAGCAGCCAGGCTGCATCGTCCTCGACCGCGGCCAGGAAGGCGTCCCAGCCGATATCGCCGAAGGTCTCCTCGATCGGAGTGCCGAGCAGACAGACACCGCGCTGGCGAGTGTGAGTCAGGTGGGCGGATAGGTCGAGATCGGTGCCGCTCGCCGCAAAGTCGACCTGATCGGCCAAAATCGCGTCTTCCCAGCTGCCACTGACATGGAGTTCGTAAGGCACCGGCGCCTGCGGCGTACGAGCAGTGGCTGCGGTGATCACACTCAACTCGAGGTTGCCTACGGTCGGTCGGGTCTGCATGTGGCGTACCAGCGCCCGCGCCAGGTCCCGGCGACTCTCGACCGGCAGCGGCCGACCGCACACGACCAGCAGATCGAGGTCACTCTTGGGTCGGAAGTACGACCCCATCGCTAGAGATCCGTGCAGGTAGACACCAACGAGGTTGCCGCCGAGTTCGGCGGCGACCAGATCAGCCGCGGCTTGAACGAACGCTGCGATGTCCTCGTCACAGGTCGGCCAGTCCTGAGCCCTGCCCGGCGGCTCCTTCTCGAACGGCATCCGCGTACCGTAGCAAGCTGGCTCGGTCGGGAACTGCCTGAAATCGGCCCCGACCGGGCGCCTGAGGGGCGACACGCCGAAGGATGGCGGCGGTCGGGGCACGTTTTACGCATTCGCGCCTGCAGCTACTCCGCCAGCGGCGACCTCTGGACCCCGATCAGACAGACATGCAGGCAGAAACCAGGGCGTCGACATCTGCGGGCGTGTTGTAGACGTGGAAGGAGACCCTGGTGCGTCCTGCCCGTTGCGCGCAGACGATCCCTGCTTGACGGAGCCGCTCGGCAGAGTCATCAGTCGTTTGCAGGCTGACGACGGCCGAGCCGGACACCGGCAGCCCCATCCGGGTTTCGAACTCCGCAGCCAACCGCGTGGCGTGCTGGTGCAGCTCGGGCCGGCCGACTCCGACGAGGAGTTCGAGCGATTCGGCCTGACCGACCCAGGAGAACCACGCAGGTGAGACATCGAAACGTCGGGCGTCGCCGGCCAGCCGCAGCGGTGAGCCGTAGATGCTGCTCCAGATGTCGTCGCCGGCATACCAACCCGCGGTGTGCGGCGGGACAGTGTCATCGACCTCGGTGGTCGTGGCGAAGCAGGTGCCTCGCGGGGCCAGCAGGAACTTGTAGCCGCTGCACACCGTCCAGGTGAAGGAGCCCGCATCGATGGGAAGCCAACCGACGGCCTGAGTGGTGTCGAGGTAGACCCGGGTCCCGTTGGAGACTGCCTCAGCCAGCCCTCGCAGGTCGGCGATCTCGCCGCTCCCGGACTGCACGGCTGACACAGCGACCAGATAGGTCTCGGGCTTGATCGCGTCAACGAGATCGCCGAGTGCGACCTCTCGCACGCGCACCCCACGCCCGGCCTGGGCCAGGAAAGGGAACAGCACACTGGTGAAGTCGCCACTGGCGACAAGGACCTCCGCGCCATCAGGCACCGCTGCCGCAACCAGGCCGGCATAGACACTGGCTTGGCTGCCGACGCTGACCTGAGCAGGCGAAACCCCGACAAGCTGAGCGTAGAGGTCGCGAGACCGTGCGACGGCGGCATCGAAGGTCTGCGGCACACTCTGACCGCGCTGCCAATCGTCCAAGGCTTCGCGAACCGCGTCGACCGTCCGTCGCGGTGGCAGTCCGACGGTGGCAGTGTTGAGGTAGACGCCTGAAGGGCTGAACTCGTGGCGGACGGCAGCGATACGCGCGGCTCCGTGATCGCAGGCGCTCATCCGACCACACGAACGACGCAACGCGGTCCGGCAGCGTTGGCGAGACGTCGATCTGCCGTCAGCAGCTCTCCGTCCATAGCCTCGGCCAACGCCACATAGCACGCGTCATATGGGGTCACGTTGGAGCGCAATTCGAAAGCGCGATGCATCAGCCGCAGCGTCGGCACCCGTTCGAACTCCAGTCGAGCCAGGTCGGTCAGAGCCGCCGCGAACTGCTCTTCCGACAGTGTCCGCGCCAACCATCGCTTCCTCAGCACGGCAACAGTCTCTACGTCGATGAGATCAGGTGCGGCGAGGCTGTCTGCCGCCCGGAGTTCACGACGCGCTTCCTTTCCGCTCTCGCCGTCGTCGGCGAGAGCGTTGGATAGGACCGAGGCGTCAACGACGATCATCGCTCAGCGCGAGCCGCGTCGAGATCCTCAACAGCCTGGCTGAACCCGACCCGACCGCCGCGCCGGGCTTCGATCTCATCGAGGACGTCGCTGATCTGCTGCTGCCTGGCGAGCCGACTGAGTTCGGTGACCAGATACTGCTGCAAGGACTGATGCCGATGCTCCGCCTTGAGCTGCAGCGCTCGATGGATGTCATCGGGCAGATCGCGGACGAGTACGTTGGTCATGCTTGCATTATGCTTGCATTCAAACGGGATCTCAACGACCTCAGAAGAGCTTGATCGGGTCGATCAGGTCGGCCAGGATCAGCACGATTCCCGAGATCAGGATCAGCCCGCCGACGGCATACGCGACGGGCAGCATCTTCGCCGTGTCGACATACCCAGGATCAGGCCTCCCGCGTACCCGAGCCCAGGCCTTCTTCAGTCCTTCGTACAGGGCACCGGCGATGTGACCGCCGTCCAATGGCAGCAACGGGATGAAGTTGAACAGCGCCACGAACAGGTTCACCGAACCGAGCAGCATGAACAGCGTCGCGACCTTGTCGGCCGCATCGATCCGATCCGTCGAGGCCACCTCTCCCGCGGCCCGGCTGGCGCCGACGATGCTCATCGGGCCGTAGATGTCCCGTGGCTTGCCGGTGATCAGATTCGCGGCCGTGTAATAGACCTTCGCCGGGAAGGCCGCCAGCGCATGCGCGGTCTGTTCGGTCATCGTCCACATGTCGTCGAGCACCACCAGCGGCCCGCCGCGCTCACGTTCCACCATCGGCTCGACGCCGAAGAAGCCGGCAGCCACCCGCTTGCCCGGATCCCAACGATCGGCGACGCCGGTGATCACGGTGTTCACCGGCTTCAGCTGGACCGTCTGACCGTCGCGGAGCACGGTGATCTGCGCCGGCTTGTCGAGGTTGGCGCGGATCAGCACCGACATCTGGTCCCAGCTGGTCACCTGCTCGCCGTTGAAGGCCACGATGGTGTCGCCGGGCTGGATACCGGACTGGTACGCCGGAGTCTTCGGCTTGCCGACACAGTCATTGGCAGCCTCGCCGACCGCGACCATGCATTCCTGCACGCGGTTGATGGTGAGCTGGCTGCGGTAGGAGCCGTACGTCGCGGTGACCCCGAGCAGGATGACGAACGCGAGCAACAGGTTCATCGTCGGCCCACCGGCCATGACGATCAGCTTCTGCCAGACCTTCTTCTGGTAGAAGAGTCGGCCGTTGTCGGAGGGCTGGATCGTCTCCCACTCCGCCGCCCGGGCCGAGTCGGCCAGCGACTGGAAGATGCCGGTCCGCGCTGCCCGGATCTGGTCCGGCCGATCCTTGGCGGGTGGATACATGCCGACGAACCGGACGTAGCCGCCCAGCGGGACGGCCTTGAATCCGTACTCCGTCTCCCCCACGCGCTTGGACCACAAGGTCTTGCCGAAGCCGACGAAGTACTGCGTGGTCTTGACGCCGAAGAGCTTGCCGGGCACCAGGTGCCCGACCTCGTGCAGGGCGATGGAGGCCATCACCAGGACGAAGAACACCACGGCGCCCAGACCGTAGATCACGTACTCCACTAGCGCGCGCTCTCCCTCTCCGCCATCGCGGACACGACCTGGACGGCCCGCTGCCGGGCCCACGCATCGGCCGCCAGGACGCGCTCGAGAGTGAGTTCGTCGTCCGACGACCACTTCGAGAGTACGTCGTCGTCGGAGTCACGCACATGCTCGTCGAGCACGGCAGCCACCACGTCGACGATGCCGAGGAAGGCCAGCTGACCTGCGTGGAAGGCCTCGACAGCCTCTTCGTTGGCCGCGTTGTAGACGGCCGGAGCGGTCCCGGCCAGCCGCCCGGCGCGACGAGCCAGCTCGACCGCGGGGAACGCCTCGTCGTCCAGCGGCTCGAAGGTCCACGCCGTCGCCTTCGTCCAATCGCACGGCCGCGCTGCCCCCGGAATCCGCTCCGGCCAGCCCAGACCGAGGGCGATCGGCAGCTTCATGTCCGGCGGTGAGCACTGGGCCAGGGTGGAACCGTCGACGAACTGGACCATTGAGTGCACCACCGACTGGGGATGAACCACGACGTCGATCCGATCCAGATCCACTCCATAGAGCAGATGCGCCTCCAGCAACTCCAGGCCCTTGTTTACCAGGGTCGCACTGTTCGTGGTGATCACCCGGCCCATGGCCCAGGTCGGATGCGCCAGCGCCTGCTCGGGAGTGACCTCACCCATCTGCTCCCGGGTCCGGCCCCGGAACGGCCCACCGCTGGCAGTCAGGATCAGCCGGTCGACCTCGGCAGCGGTGCCACCGCTCAGTGCCTGGGCCAGTGCGGAATGCTCGGAGTCGACGGCCACGATCTGATCCGGCCTCGCCGCGGAGGTGACCAGTCGGCCGCCGACCACCAGGGATTCCTTGTTGGCCAGCGCGAGAACTCGGCCGGCTTCCAGCGCGGCGAGGGTGGGACGGAGGCCGGCCGAACCCGTGATCCCGTTCAGCACGACATCGCAGGTGACCGTGGCGAGCTCAGTGGCGGCATCCGGGCCGGCCAGGATGCGTGGCAGCTTCGCGTCACCAGTCGCCCAGCCACGCCGGGACGCCTCGGCATAGAAGGCGAGCTGCAGATCCTGGACGGCGGTCGCCTTGGTGACCGCGACAACCTGGGCGCCGAAGTCGAGCGCCTGCCGCGCCAAGAGTTCGATCTGTCCCCCGCCGGCACCCAGACCGACCACCCGGAACCTGTCCGGGGCAGCGGCGATCACCTCCAGCGCCTGCGTACCGATGGAGCCGGTGCTGCCCAGAATCACCACGTCGCGCACCGCGACAGTCTTGCAGGCCATCGAATACCGCCGCAGCCACTTCGATTTTGCATAGGCTCGGCGTCATGGCCTACACCGTGTTCCCGCGCAGCACACCCTCCTCCCAAGGGGTCGATCCGGTCGGTGTGGAGGCATTCCTCGACGCGATGGAAGCCCACCCCGAGGTCGAACTGCACTCGCTGATGCTGCTGCGGAACGGCCATGTCGTGACCGAGGGCTGGTGGGCGCCGTACGCACCGGATCGGGTGCACCTGCTCTACTCGCTGTCCAAGAGCTTCGCCTCGACCGCAGCCGGCTTCGCGGTGTCCGAAGGGCTGCTCGACCTGGACCGGACCGTCTTGTCGTACTTCCCCGAACTCGATGCCGAGGTCACCGATCCGCGCAGTCGCTCGATGCTGGTCCGGCATGTCGCCGCGATGGCCAGCGGACACCACGACGAGTGCATCGATCAGGTCTGGGCCAGCGATCCGGGTGATCTGGTCCGCGGTTTCCTGCGGATCCCGCCGGAGGAAGAACCTGGTACGTGGTTCGCCTACAACCAACCCTGCACGTACACGTTGGCGGCCATCGTGCAACGCGAGTCCGGGCAGAGCCTGGTCGACTATCTCCGGCCCCGGCTGTTCGACCCGCTGGGCATCGGAGCTGTCGGCTGGCAGCGTCATCCGGCCGGTCTGGAGCTGGGTTTCACCGGTCTACACGCCACGACCGACGCCGTCGCCAAGCTCGGCCAGCTCTATCTGCAACGCGGCTGGTGGGGCGACCGCCAACTGCTGCCGGCCGAGTGGGTCGCCCAGGCCACGAGCATCCAGATCGACACTCCGCTGAAAGAGGAGCCGGATTGGCGGCAGGGCTACGGCTTCCAGTTCTGGGGTGCCCGGCACGGCTATCGCGGTGACGGCGCATACGGGCAGTTCTGCATCGTGCTCCCTGACGAGCAGGTGGTGGTCGCGATCACCAGCGCTTCGATCGACATGCAGGCCGTGCTGGACGGGCTGTGGACGCACCTGCTGCCGGCGCTCAGCGACGACCATCGCGTCAGCCCGGATCGGACCGCCGCCGATCTTCATCTCGCCCGGCGCATGCGCCAACTCACGGTCTCGTCGGCAACCGGTCAGCCGAGTCCGGAGCAGAACGCCGATCGCTGGGCCGGCGCCCGGTTCTCTCCGCGCGGCGGTCGCTGCGAGCAGCAGCCGACCCTGACCGGGGTCGAGGTGGACCGAACCGATGACGGTTGGCAGGTCACCCTGGTCGAAGGTGACGACCGGTTGACCGGCACGGTGCCCGAGACCGGTTGGGGCCTCGCCGGGAGGTTGGAAGAGTCGACCGGCGACACCAACGGCGGCGTGCCGATCGCGGTGTCCGGTGGTTGGCAAAGCGATGGCGAGTTGGCAGTCGACGTGCTGTTCGTGGAGACCCCGCATCGGCTGACCCTCACCTGTTCGCCGGCGGACGGCGCCTTCGAGGCGACCTGGGGCACGATCCCGCTCCTGGAAGGTAGGTTGCGCGATCTGCGGATGTCCGACTGACCTCAGTCCGCGGGTCGATCGCCGGAAGATCACAGCCAGGGACAGGCTCTTGACAGGTTTGTGCCAGCCGTGCCCCAGGGCCGCTACGAACGGTGGTGGTTCAGGCGTATTCCGTTGCCAGTCCAATCAGTCCTGACCCTGTACGAAGGAGTTTTCTCGTGTCCCGAACCACCAAGGTCGTCGTCGCCTCGACTGCCGCCGGTGCCCTGGCCCTGGGCGTCGGTCTCGGTGTCGCCGGCTTGGCGTCCGCCGATCCCTCGAGTTCCCCGTCGGCGAAGCCGTCGGCCTCCTCGACCGCCGGCCCCGGTCGGGGCGGCCACGGGCATCGCGGGGGGCCCGGACGCGGCACCTACGACCAGGAGCTGATCAAGCAGCTCGCGGAGAAGCTCGGCATCGATCAGGCCAAGGTCACCGAAGCGTTCAAGGCGATCCGGGAGGCGAGCAAGCCGACCGCACGTCCGTCCGCAACGCCCAGTGCCAGCCCATCCGCGACGTCCAGTGCCAGCCCATCGGCGCGGCCGAGCCGGCCGGACCAGGCGACGCGGGACGCAAAGCTCGCCAAACAGCTCGCCGAGAAGCTCGGCATCGACGAAGCCAAGGTGACCAAGGCCATCGAGGAGATCCGTGCCGAGCGCAAGGCCGATCGCGCCGCGGCCCTGAAGAGCCGGCTGGACGCCGCGGTCAAGGCCGGCACCCTGACTCAGGCCGAGGCCGACGCGGTCACCAAGGCCGTCGAGAAGGGCGTCATCAGCGGCAATCGCTGACGGCTGCCAGCAATTCCCGAGCACGCCGGTCGGTCAGCACGTCTTCCAACCAGACGGGCTGACCGTCCGGTCCGCTCAACGGCACTCTCCAGTTGGGGTACTCGTTCACCGTTCCCGGCTGGTTCTGCGCCCGATGGTCACCGACGGCGTCGCCCAAGGCGACATTCAGCAGCCGGGATCGGGTCCAGATCAGATAGCGATAGAGCGCCGCGACCGTGGCCTCCTCGTCGGCATCATCGGCCAGGCCACCGCGAGTTCGCAGGTTGTCCAACCATGCCTTCCGCTCGGCCTCGTCGATCGCCAACTCCTCGGCCAGCGGCCGGGTGAGCACTCCGAGCTGGTCGCGCAGGCGTACGTGATCGCCGGCCAGATAGCCGGCGGTCGGCGGCAAATCGTGGGTCGTCACCGAGGCCAGGCAGTATTCCCGCCACTTCTCCGGTGCCAGCGGTGACCCATCTCCGGCGAATTCGAACTCGAACCACAGGATCGACGTACCGAGGATGCCGCGCTCGCGCAGATAGTCCCTTACCCACGGCTCCACCGTGCCAAGGTCTTCTCCCACCACGACCGCACCGGCGCGGTGCGCCTCCAGGGCCAAGATGCCGACCATCGCCTCGTGGTCATTGCGGACATAGGTGCCCTTGGTCGGACCGGCGCCCTCGGGAATCCACCACAGCCGGAACAGGCCGATCACGTGGTCGACCCGGATCCCGCCCGCGTGCCGCAGGATGGTGCGGACCATCTCCCGATACGGCGCGTACGCCTGCTCGGCCAACCGGTCGGGTCGCCAGGGCGGCTGACTCCAGTTCTGCCCGTTCTGGTTGTACGGGTCCGGCGGTGCGCCGACCGAGATCCCTTGGGCATAGATGTCCTTGAGCGCCCAGGCGTCGGCGCCGTACGGATGCACACCCACGGCAAGATCGTGCATGATGCCGAGCGCCATGCCGGCCTGCTCGCTGGCAGTCTGAGCGCTCGCGAGTTGCTCGTCCATGACCCACTGCAGCCAGCAGACGAAGTCGATCTCGTCGCCGTGCAAGGCGGTGAACTCGGCCACCTGCGCGGTCCGGGGATGCTGCAACTCGGCCGGCCATTCGTCGAAATGCGGCCCGAAGTGCTCACTGAGCACCGCCCACTGGGCGAACCGCTCCAGTCCTTCGCCGGCCCGGCGCCGGAAGGCTCGGAAAGCGAGTTGCCGACCGGCCGAGCGAGGCACGGCGAAAATGATCCGCAAGGCGTCCCGCTTGGCCGTCCAGGCGACATTGCGATCGATCGCCTGCCATGCCTGCGGGGTATCGATCTCGGCCCGCAGCGCCTCGACCGCCTCCCGCTGCTCGGGGGTTAGGTCGACGTACTCCGCGATCCGCTCCGGACGCAGATAGAGAGGGTTGAAGAATCGGCGGGTGCTCGGCAAATAGGGCGACGGCTCCATCGGCGACACCGGCTCGGCTGCGTGCAGCGGGTTGATCAAGATGTAGTCGGCGCCATGCTCGGCGCCCGACCAGACTGCGAGATCAGTCAGATCGGTCAGGTCGCCGATCCCACCCCAGGACCCGTGTGACCGGACGCTGTAGAGCTGGGTCGCCAGCCCCCAGGCGCGCCGGTCCCCCAGTCGTTCCGGGAGACCGACCCAGGCGGGGGTGACGATCAGCGGCATCGCCGCTTCCTGAGTTCCCTGGTGGCCGCCGCTGCGGGCCCGGACCGTGTGATAGCCGAGCGGCAGGTCGCCAGGGATCTCGAAGCTGGCCTCGCCGACCCGGCGACCGTCGATCTCGCGATCCGGATTCCAGTTCTCCAACTGCCGAAGCCCACGTCCACCGCCGGTCTCGAGTTCGACCCAGACGTCGACCGGATCACCGGCGGTGACATGCACCCAGATCGACGTCACATGTCCCTGCCTGATGGCGAGGCAGCGCGGCAGCATCCGCGTCCAGGGCTCGCGATGATGCTGATGCAAAGCCTGCCAAGCCTTCTCCGGAGTCGAGGCGTCGATGTCGAGGCCGGCCAGCACGGCGACCACAGTCTCGGCCTCGACCGCGACATGCTGCCCCTGCCAGTCCCAATACTCTGTGGCAATGCCGTACGCCTGCGCGAGTTCTCGGAGCGATTCGTCAAGCTCGGTCACGGGCAGAGCCTCTCACGAAGTGCCGCGGCTCAGGCGGGCTTGCGTCCCTTTCGGGCCTCGACGAAGGAGTACACGCCGGCGGCCACGTAGTTGGAGCAGAGCACGAACAAGATCACGCTGGTGATGATCGCCGCGGGGCGCTCAGCCGTACCGGTGATCAGCTGGCCGATCTTCACCACGTTCATCAGCGAACCGAGCGCCCCCAACAGCGCAATGACCAACGCCGCGTGGATGGCATGCCGGTGCAGACTGGGTTGGCGCCCGATCGCGGCACAGATCAAGACCGGCGCACCGACGAAGGCCGGAATGAGTGCGGTCAAACTGCTCGTCCCGGTCCCGAAGTAGGCAATCAAGCCGGTCACAACCAGCAGTGCGCCGGTGACCGCGGTCAGCTTGTTCACGTTCATGATCGTGGCCCGTTCTCGTGCGGATCGGAAAACCCGGACGGTACCCGACGGCTACGACACAGGGCGCTCAGGTCCAGCCGATGATCGCACAGACGGTCGTAGGGACGACCGACCGACCTTGGGACGCGCGGATTCGCCAGCACGTGATCGCTTTGCTAGTGTTTCTCCTCGCGCGCCGCTAGCTCAATTGGCAGAGCAGCTGACTCTTAATCAGCGGGTTGGGGGTTCGATTCCCTCGCGGCGCACCAACGTAAGACCTGGTCGGAGCCACCTTCGGGCGGCTCCTTCTGCTTCCAGATGGTGTCCGGAAGGCATGCAAACCTCGATGGATCGTCAGCGGTTGGAGCGTCGCACCGGGTCGGTCGGCTAGAGTAGAGGTCAGCAGCCTGTCAGGTCTCACCCCAAGCTGCCGGTGACGTCGAGCGACTTGCTCCTCTCTTCCCGAGTTCTGCGTACGGACCGTGTCGGTCCCGCTTCAGCAGTAGCCATCCCTGGTGAGACATCACGAGAGTTGTGACTTTTGCCTTCCAGCACGTCCCGTTCGTCCAGCGCGCCCACGTCGCCGACGAACTCAACACCTACCAACCCTTCCTTCGCCGACCTCGGCGTGCCTGCCCCGCTGTTGCGGGTCCTCACCGAGCGCGAGATCCATACCCCTACCCCGATCCAGGCGGCCACCCTGCGTGACGCGATCGCCGGCCGGGACGTCCTCGGCCGCGGCCGTACCGGCTCCGGCAAGACGTACGCCTTCTTGCTGCCGCTGGTCACCCGGCTCAGCCAGCAGCGTGCCAAGACTCAGCCGCGCCGTCCGCGCGCGGTGATTCTCGCCCCGACCCGCGAGCTCGTCACCCAGATCGACACCGCGCTGCAGCCGTTGGCGGCAGCCACCGGCCTGCGGAGCCGGACCGTCTTCGGCGGTGTCAGCCAGGTGCCGCAGGCCAAGGCCCTGCAGGCCGGCGCCGACATCGTGGTCGCCTGTCCCGGACGGCTCGAAGACCTGGTCAAGCAGGGTCTGTGCCGCCTCGACGCGGTCGAGATCACCGTGCTCGACGAAGCCGATCACATGGCCGACCTCGGCTTCCTTCCGGCTGTCACCCGGTTGCTCGCCCAGACTCCGGGCAACGGGCAACGGCTGTTCTTCTCCGCCACCTTGGACAAGGGCATCGACGGGCTGGTCAAACGCTTCCTGACCCGCCCGGCTCGGCACGAGGCCGATTCACCTCAGGCGCCAGTGGCGACCATGGATCACCACGTGCTGCACGTCCGAGAGACGCTCCGCGCCGATGTGCTGCTGGATCTCGCCGCGGCGCCTGGTCGGACGGTGATCTTCACCCGGACGAAGTACCGCGCCAAGTCGCTCACCCGGCAACTGAACGCCCGCGGCGTACCGGCGGTCGAGCTGCACGGCAATCTCAGCCAGAACGCCCGGACCCGTAGCATGGACGCCTTCCACGAGGGCCGGGTCTCCACGCTGGTCGCGACCGACATCGCAGCGCGCGGCATCCACGTCGACAATGTCGAGCTGGTGATCCACGCCGATCCGCCGGTCGAGCACAAGGCCTATGTGCACCGCTCCGGACGGACCGCTCGGGCCGGTAGCAGGGGCACCGTGGTGACGGTGATGACCGACGCGCAGGTCAAGGATGTACGCGCCCTGACCAGGGCGGCCGGCATCCAGCCGAGCACCACCGTGGTGGACAGCGTCTCCCACCCGATCCTGCAGGAGTTGGCGGCCGGTGAGCGACGATTCGAGTCTCCGGCGACGACCACCGAGGCGACCCGCGGTCGGTCTGCGACCCGCCCCAAGAACTCGTCCCGGCCTGGCCGGAACCGCAGGCCGAGTCAGAATGCCGCTGCCACCTCGGCCCCGGCAACGGGGCGCCGCAACAGCGGCGGCCAGTCGCGACGCGAGTCCTCGTCCAGCAGCTCGAGCCGTCGGACGGCTCCGGCGTCGACCGGCAGTCGCAGCCAGAGTGCCGCAGACTTCAGCCGCCGGGTGCGTACTCGCTAGGAACCGAGCGCGACCGCAATTATGTGAAGGATTTGGTGGGAGGTCGCACCGAATCCTTCACATAACTCCGGAAGACGCACCTTGGCCGCAGCCGCGCATCGACCTGAGCGCTGAGGGCCGACTCGTGCTGACCAGCGAGCCGGGCGCCGCCCCTCAACCGCTTTAGGCATCTGTGCAGTGCGGCGCGAATATGATCAATCGGTGGATGCGCGACAACGTACTGGAACGGGTGTGGCAGCTGATACCGATCGCGGCCGACGTCATGGCGCAGATCGACGAGGTCTTGGATCCGGTGGCGACCCGGCCCGCACGCTGGAGTCCTCGCCGAAGCAGCGCGAAGCCTGATCTGCCCGCTACTCTGACCCGCTGTGGACTCCTATCTCGTGCCGGCGCGCGACGCGACAGCCGAGATCGAGGTCAAGCGCTCACGCTTCCTCTGTCGCGTCGCACGGGTCGAGAGCGAAGAAGACGCCCGCGCGGTGATCGCCGAGGAGCGACGCGCGTACGGGACCGCCGGTCACCACTGCTCCGCCTTCATCCTCGGTCCGGACGCAGGCATCTTGCGCAGCAATGACGACGGCGAACCGTCCGGTACGGCGGGCCCGCCGATCCTCGACGCCCTGCAGGGCGCGCAGCTGAGCGATGCGGTGGCCGTCGTGACCCGGTGGTTCGGCGGCACCCTGCTCGGCACCGGCGGCCTGGTGCAGGCGTACGGGGACGCCACCCGGGCGGCGTTGGCAGTGGCCGGCGCTCGCTGCCGGGAGCTGCGACAGCGGCTGGAGACGACGGTCGACTTCGCCATCGCCGGCCGGCTGGAGGATCAGCTCCGCCGCGTCGCGGCGATCGAGGTCGACTACGACACCGGTCTGCCCCGGCTCCGGGTCGCCGTCGGCAGAGCTGACCTCGACGAGGTCACCACCATGATCCTGACATCCAGCAACGGCTGCGCCACGATCACCGAACTCACCCCGATCTGGGTCGACGCCACGTAAAGCCGGGTCCAGCGATCCCAGCACTCCGTTGGCGCGGTGATCAGTCGATGACGACCCAACGGCCTGCATTGGCAGACCCCTCCCGACGCACCCGACCAACTGCTTTGAGTGCAGTGAGGTGGCGCTCGATGGTCCGGGAGGTCTTGCCCAGCCGGTCTGCGATTGCAGTCGCACTCAGGGTCGGATCGACCCGCAGCAGCAGGAGGATCGCATCGTCTACTCCGACATTTGCTCCGACACTGTCCACCTCGAAGCGTGCACGGGTCTCGTAAGCCGTGAGCGACGCACTGATGACACCGAGCATGTAATCGATGAAGACTGCAGCATCGATCTCCGGTTCGCGCGACGCTTGCAAAGCTTGGTAGTAGCCCTGTTGCTGTTGGCGGATCAGGGTCTCGGTGGGCATCCATGCGAAGAGCGGCCGCCAGCGACTGAGGATCAGCGTCTGCCACAACCTGCCGATCCGGCCGTTGCCATCCCGGAACGGGTGGATGTGCTCGATCAGGAAGTGGGTGGACTACAGATAGAGACCGGTCTGGCCGTCCGACAAGCCTTCGGTGGCGACGGCATGCAGGTCGCGTTCGCGGAGCAGGACGTAGTCGTGACCGCGGATCTCGACCTCGGCCCGGTCGTCGGGATCGAACAGCACCCGGTCGCCCACCTTGACACTGCGGACATTGGACCCCGCAGCCACAACTTGGGCCCAGCCAAGCCTCTTGCCGATGGCGACAGTGGCGGGAATCACGATCCCGCCGCCACTGCGACGCTCGCCGCTCTCCCCTTCGGTGGAAACCAGGACACGGTCGTGCAGCATCCGGATCGGCAGCGCCTCACCGGAGTCGGCAGAACTCGACATAGGTCAGCGCCGGCCGCGGCGGATCAGCCCGCGGACGATGGCGAGGAACGTCAGTCCACCCACGACGGCCCCGGCAACGGCCATGATGCGCTCAGTGCGCAACTCACCCCGGGCATTGAACACCAGAGCCTTCGCGGCATCGATCTCGTTGCCGATGAACTGCTTCACGTTGTCGACCTGGCGCTGCTTGATCCGGTTCGGGTGGACCTGGTCGATGAATTCCTCGGTGGAATGCGCGATCCGCAGCCGGGCCGCCGCGAGGTCGGCCTCGATCTGCGCAGGCGTCCTGGTCGGCTGGGTGCTCTCGTTCGCGGCCACGTCTCTCCTCGATGGTCGAAGGCTCGCCCCAGGGTAGTGCAGACCCGGCCACAGACCTACACGAGTGCCGAAGGAGGGACTCGAACCCTCACACCCGAAGGCACAGGAACCTAAATCCTGCGTGTCTGCCAATTCCACCACTCCGGCAAGGAGGGGTCTCAACCGAGACCCCTGTTGGCGCCGCGGCGCCAGTGCTTCACCCCTAGATCTTCAGGTCCCGCTTCAGCTTGGCGACATGTCCGGTCGCCTTCACGTTGTACTGCGCCACGTCGATCGTGCCCGTGCCGTCCTCGGCGACATCCACCACGAACGTGGAGCGGATCACGCCCTCGATCAGCTTCCCGTACAACATCTTGGTCCCGAACGCCGCATACGCCTTCAGCACATTCTTCTCCGGATCGGCCAGCAAGGGAAAGGCCACCGACGAGGATGCCTTGAACTTGGCCAGCTTGGCCGGCTCGTCCGGAGAGATCCCCACCACGGCGAGACCCGCGTCGTCGAGATCGCCGACGGCGGCGGTGAAGTCGACTGCCTGGGTGGTGCAGCCGGGGGTCATCGCGGCCGGGTAGAAGTAGACGATCACCTTGCCACCGGCATAGTCGGAAAGCGAGACCTGATCGCCATCGGCGCTGGTCAAGGTGAATGGGGGCGCTGCATCGCCAGGGGCGAGGCGCTCGGTCGACACGGTCATGTCAGCCACCCTATCCGTCCGTACACCGCGTTCGGGCAGGCTCTCGAACGCGAGGAGCACGGTCGCCGGGTGGCGACCGTGCTCCTGATCGTTGGTCCTACGCGCAGGGCGCTCCTACGCGTGGGACGGGCTCAGTTGGCCGACGGGGCGGAGCCGACGTCGGGGTTGTTGGCGATGCCTTCGTCGAGACGGACCTTGGCGCCGGTGATGGCCGCATAGCTCAGCCCGGCGATGGCCGCTCCGATGATCGGCGCCACGATGAACAGCCAGACCTGGCCCAGAGCCGCCGGACCGGCGAAGAAGGCGACACCGAGCGAACGGGCCGGGTTCACCGAGGTGTTCGTGACCGGGATCGAGATCAGGTGGATCAGCGTCAGGCCCAGGCCGATGGCGATCGGGGCGAAGCCCGCGGGAGCCCGGTCGTCGGTCGCACCGAGGATGATGTAGAGAAAGACCGCGGTCAGCACGATCTCGATCACCAGGCAGGCCAGCAGCGAATAGCCTCCGGGCGACCGCTCGCCGTAGCCGTTGGTCGCAAATCCGCTCTCGACGGCGCTGAACCCGGCCTTGCCTCCGGCAACCAGCAGCAGCACGGCGCCGGCCACGGTCGCGGCGACGATCTGGGTGAGGATGTAGGGCACCAGCAGCTTCGGGTCGAAGCGCTTGCCGATGGCCAGACCGATCGACACGGCCGGGTTGAAGTGGCCACCCGACACATGCCCGAAGGCATACGCGCCGGTCAGCACGGTGAGGCCGAAGGCGAGCGCGACGCCGACGAAGCCGACGCCCAGCTGGATCTTGTCGGCGTCGGCGCTGATGAACTTGGCGGCCAGCACGGCCGTTCCGCAGCCACCGAAGACGAGCCAAAAGGTGCCCAGGAACTCGGCGCCGAGCTTGGCACCGAGCGGGATCTCTTTCATGGAAAACTTGCTCCTTGGACGGGCCTGCCCCCTGCAGGCCGTTCCCGAAAACCTTAGGTCGCTCGGTGGAGGTTCCACAGGAAGATCGCCATAAAAAGTCCGAATCTACGGCTGAGTTCTCCGGAATGTAACAAAAACGAATCCATTTCTTTCGTCCCGCGATCGTTCTTGCCATTCCGGCCCGATTGGCGGAAATATCACGTCCCCGGCCGGCTCGACATCGACCTCGGTGATCTCCAGACAGTCCAGCCGGTCCCAGGCGGCGGCATAGACCTGCCCGCCGCCGGCGACGAACACCTTCTCCGGTGACAACGCGTAGGCCGTCTCGAACGCCTCGTCGAGATCACGAGCAACCAGGACGCCGTCGGCCGTCCAGTCCGTGTCCCGAGTCACCACGATCGTCGTTCGACCGGGCAGCGGACGACCGATCGAGTCGTACGTCTTCCGCCCCATGATCAAGACGTGACCCATCGTGATCGCCTTGAACCGGGCCCAGTCCTCCCGGATCCGCCACGGAATGTCATTGCCGGCACCGATCACCCCGTTCCGGGCGACCGCGGCGATGCCGATCACTTGCGGCCCGCCGGCTGGCGGTTGTCGGGCTTGTGATTGGTCGGTTTGCTGCTGATCCGATGGCGGCTGACTCGTGTCCATCCTCAGACCGCGATCGGCGCTTTGATACCGGGATGAGGGTCGTAGCCCTCGATGCTGATGTGCTCCAGCCCGAAGCCGTCGATATCGGTCACCGTCGGGTCCAGCCGGAGCGTCGGCAACGGCCTCGGCTCGCGGGTCAGCTGGAGTTGAGCCTGCTCAAGATGGTTGGTGTAAAGGTGCGCATCGCCCAGGGTGTGGACGAAGTCACCGACGGCCAGATCGCAGACCTGGGCGATCAGGTGAGTCAACAGCGCATACGAGGCGATGTTGAAGGGCACCCCGAGGAAGATGTCGGCCGAACGCTGGTAGAGCTGGCAGGACAGTCGCCCACGGGGATCCTCGCTACCCTCCGGCGCCGGAGCGACATAGAACTGGAACATCGTGTGGCACGGCGGCAACGCCATCTGATCCAGATCCCCAACGTTCCACGCGCTGACCAGATGACGCCGGGAGTCAGGGTTGGTCTTCAGGCCTGCGATCACCCCGGCGATCTGATCGATGTGGCGACCGTCCGGCGCCGGCCAGGATCGCCACTGATAGCCGTAGACCGGGCCGAGTTCACCTGCCTCATCGGCCCACTCGTCCCAGATCGTCACCTTGTTCTCGTGCAGCCAGGCCACATTGGTCGCACCTTGCAGGAACCACAACAGCTCCGCGATCACGGACCGGGTGTGCACCCGTTTGGTGGTGAGCAGCGGGAATCCGGCCTGCAGATCGAAGCGCATCTGATAGCCGAACACGCTCAGCGTTCCGGTGCCGGTGCGGTCCGACTTCGCCGCACCGTGATCGAGGACGTGCTGCAGCAGATCGAGGTACGTCTTCACGGTGTCTGCTCCCCTTCTCCTGCGTGGTCCTTGTCGGCATGGTCGGTGAGCCAGTTCTGCAGATCCAGCAGAATCGCCCGCACCGCCCGACCGCGGTGACTGATCGCGTCCTTCGCGGCTGGATCCAGCTCGGCGGTGGTCTGGGCGTAGCCGTCCGGCACGAACAGCGGGTCGTAGCCGAAGCCATTCTCACCCCTCGGCGCGCACAGCAGGCGACCCTCCACCACACCGTGTCGCACGACCTCCTGGCCGTCGGGCGTGACCAGGGCCATCGCGCAGACGAAGCGGGCCGTCCGGTCCGGATCGGGTACGTCGTCGAGCTGCCGCAGCAGCAGCTCGTTGTTCTCGGCATCGCCGGCGCCGCCGCCGGCCCAGCGCGCCGAGCGAACACCGGGCATCCCGTTCAGCCGGTCGACCGCGATCCCGGAGTCGTCGGCCAGCGCGACCCGGCCGGTGTGGGCCACCGCCGCCCGCGCCTTGATCAAGGCATTGCCCTCGAAGGTGGTCTCGGTCTCGGCCGGTTCGTCGTAGGCCGGCAGATCGCTCAAACCGAGCACGGTCACCGCCAGTCCGGCGGCAGCGACGAGCCGCCGCAGCTCGGCGAGCTTCTTGGCGTTGTGCGTGGCCAGCACTACCTCGGTCGTCATGATCGCGCCGTTCAGGAGGCCAGCGCGGCCTGCTGCAGCCGCGTCAACTCGGCGCAGCCCATCGCTCCGAGGTCGAGCAATCGGTCCAGAGCGGCCCGGTCGAACGGCGCACCCTCGGCAGTCCCCTGCACCTCGATGAACTCGCCGTTGCCGCTCATCACCACGTTCATGTCGGTGTCGGCACCGGAGTCCTCGGTGTAGCACAGGTCCAGCATCGGCGTGCCCCCGACGACACCCACCGATACCGCGGCGACCGAGCCGATCAGCGGCTCGCCGGCCAGCAGCTTGCGCTCCCGCAACCAGTCCACGGCGTCGTGCAACGCCACGTAGGCGCCGGTGATGGAGGCGGTCCGGGTGCCACCATCGGCCTGCAACACATCGCAGTCCAACACGATGGTGTTCTCCCCCAGCGCCTTGTAGTCGATCACGGCGCGCAGGCTGCGACCGATCAGCCGGCTGATCTCATGGGTCCGCCCGCCGATCCGGCCCTTCACCGACTCACGGTCGGAGCGAGTGTTCGTGGCGCGGGGCAGCATCGCGTACTCACTGGTCACCCAGCCCAGACCCGATCCCTTCCGCCACCGCGGCACGCCCTCGGTCACGCTGGCGGCGACCAGCACCCGGGTGCCCCCGAACTCCACCAGCACCGATCCTTCGGCTGAGTCCAGCCAGCCACGGCTGAATCGCACCGGACGGAGCTGGTCATTGCCGCGGCCATCCGCGCGGGCAGTCTGGGTCGTGCTGGTCTCGGTCGATGTCAGGCTTGTCGTCACAAACCAGAACCTTAGGCCAGCGCGCCGACAGTAGTGGTCGTCACGCTAGCGCCCGATGCTCCAACGCAGTCCAGGTGCTGCCAGCTCGATCGGGCGGTCGCGTACGCCGCGTGCCTCGGCCAGGACGGTCTCGGGGTCATGCCAGGGCGGGATGTGGGTGAGGACCAGCAGTTCGACGTCCGCCTGCTCGGCGACGTCGGCCGCTTGCGCGCCGGTCAGATGCAGATCGGGCGGATTGTCCGGGCCGGTCAGGAAGGCGGCCTCGGACAACAACACGTCGACACCGCCGGCGAAGGGAGCCAGCACCGGCGTCGGTCCGGTGTCGCCGGTGAACACCAGACTGCCGCCGCCTTCGACACGCTCGAGCACCTTGATGGCGTACGCCTCCACCGGGTGTGCGACCCGCACCGTGGTCACGGTGAAGGGACCGATGACCTGTTCGGCCTGCCAGACCCGATGATCGAACCAGTCGGCGACGGACAGTCCCGGCTCCGAGGATCCGTTCACCTCGTAGGCCCGCGTCAGCCGTTCCGGCGTGCCCGCCGGCCCGTAGACAGGTATCCGCCGCCACGGAGCGGTGGGGGCGTAGCGACCGGCGACGTACATTCCGCACAGATCGATGCAATGGTCGGGGTGCAGATGGCTGAGCGCGACGGCGTCGATCTCGGCCGGATCGAGATAGCGATAGAGGGCGCCGAAGGAGCCAGGCCCGAGATCGAGCACCAGCGAGAAGGTACGACCCTGATGCGGCGCTTGCACCAGATAGCTGGAAGCCGGTGACAGCGGACCGGACACGGAGCCACTTGCGCCGACGATCGTGAGTTGCATCGTCATCGGCCGAACACCCCGACCGCAACCACTCGTCCTTGCACGAGGGTGACTCTAGGGTGCCGGCGGTTCAAGGGCGCGGCGTGGCGGCAAATTGCTCCACTCCCTCGATCAGCCCCTCGCCCATCAGCCGCCGGCCGATGCCGGCGAACTCCCCGGGGTGGCCCGTGGTCCAGAACCGGTGCCGGGCTGTTCGCGGTCGATCGTGGATCAGCCCGCGGCGGGTGAGGGTCGCGTACACGTCCTTGGCACACTCGTCGGCACTGGAGACCAGCGTCACCCCGTCACCGAGGACATAGGAGATGACACCGGTCAGCAGCGGATAGTGCGTGCAGCCGAGGATCAAGGTGTCGATGCCCTCGGCGCGCAAACCGTCGAGGTACCCCTCGGCGCAGGTCAGCAGGTCCTCCCCGCTGGTGATGCCGGCCTCGACGAAGCCGACGAACCGAGGGCAGGCGACGGTACGCAGATCAACGTGTGGAGCGGCGGTGAACGCGTCGTCGTAGGCCTGGGAGGTGGCCGTCGCGGTCGTGCAGATCACGCCCACGTGACCGGTCCGGGTCGCCGCCACGGCTCGGCGGACAGCGGGCATGATCACCTCGACCACCGGCACGTCGTAGCGCTCCCGCGCATCGCGCAGCACGGCGGCGCTGGCCGAGTTGCAGGCGATCACCAGCATCTTGACCCCCTGGTCGACCAGGTGATCCAGGCACTCCAGGGCGAACTCGCGTACGTCAGCGATGGGCTGATCGCCGTACGGCGTGCGCGCGGTGTCGCCGAGATAGACCACATCCTCGTACGGGAGCTGGTCGATCACTGCCCGGGCCACGGTGAGGCCACCGAAGCCGGAGTCGAAGATCCCGATCGGCGCCTCGGCCAGGGCGGACTTCTCAAAAGCGATCACAGCGGACCAGTCTCTCAGGACTGCATGACGGCGATCTGCGCCGCGGCGGCAATGAGGACGTGCTTGCCCAGATAGAGCGGCCGTCCCTTGTAGTCGACCCGCTGGGTGATCACGAGACCGGGATCGTCCCGCTTGACGCCGAGGATCGCGGCCCTAGTGGTGCCGATCCGAGATGCCGAGACCTGGGCGACCGCGGGACCCAACCGCTCCGGCAACACGTCCAGAATCACCCGGAGCAGGCTGTGACCGTTCGCCGGCACGGACTCGATGGCTTCGGCCAGCGCCTCGTCGACTTCGGCCAGGCGAGAGCCGACCGGCACGTGCTCCTGGGTCACGCCGATGTTCCGTTCACCGTCACCGACGATCGACTCCCAGATCCAGGAGTTGTCGCCGTCCCGCAGACCGAGACCGTCACGGATCCAGACCGAGGCCAGCTCGATCTCCATCTTGGTCCGGACGAATCGCACCTTCGACGCAGCAGACAAGAACGCCTCGGGTGGCTGGATCCGCTCCAGCCCGATCTGCGGCAAGCTGCTGGTGACGAACCGGCCGACGCCACGGCGGTTGCGTACCAGCCCGTCCTCCTCGAGCAGCATCAGCGCCTCACGGGCGACGGTCCGACTCACCCCCAGCTGTCGAGAAAGTTCACCCTCACCGGGCAGCGGCTCACCCAACGCCAGTTCTCCGGACCTGATCCCGCCGGCGATGCGGTCGTACACCGCCACGCGAAGCGGCACCCCCGCCTGCACGGTCAGCTGCGATTCAAGGTAGCTGGTAGACCTCGGCACTGTAATCCTTCCCCTGGCCCCGGAGCCGAACTCGAGTCGTCGTTCCAGTCGCATCGGGGTTGACGCACCCTCCGACCGCGGCTAGCGTGCCACACATCGGACGTCTCACAGCTGATGTCCGACAACCAGCGTAGCAATACCCGACCATCCAAGCGGAGTGCGAGCGGCCAAGGTTGCCCGGCGTGCGAGAAGGAATCTGGAGAGGCGTTCTCTCCCGTCCACACGACGAATCGGCCGGCTCAAAGGGCGAATCCAGCGAGCGCGACCACCTGACATGGAGGTAAAGCATGCAAGCGCCCACCAACCCGTCCGGCTCGGAGACGGTCGACTCCGGCGGTCCGGCCCTGTCCAAAGGACGAACGGTGTTGCTCGTCGCGGCGCTGGTCAGCGCGGTGATCTCGTTCCAGCTGAATGCCAGCATGCTGGTGCCGGCCATCGGCGCGATCAACGAACGGTTCGGCGACAACGCCTTCACAGCGATGGGCAACTATTTCTTCCTGGCCGGTGCCATCGTCTCGGTGATCTTCGCTCGCTGGAGCGACTTCGTCGGCCGTAAACCGGTGCTGATCGGCATCATGGGCGTCACCGTGATCGGCACGATCGTGTGCATCATCGCCACCTCGCTCCCGGTGATGGTGACCGGCCGGATCCTGCAGGGCGGGAGCGTGATCTCGTTCAGCCTGGCGTACATGATCCTGCGTGAGCACCTGGCCGGACCTGCTTTCGGCGCCTGCGTCGGAGTGGTGTCGGCCATCAACGGCGGCGTCGCCGGTCTGGACACGCTGCTCGGCGGCGTCATGGTCGACGCCTGGGGCTACCGCTCGATCTTCATCCTGATCGCCGTGATCGGCGTCGCCGCCATCGGGTTCGCTCTGATCGCGGTGCCCGGCGGCCGCCCCAAAGCAGGCGCGGTCGGGAAGATGGATTGGCTGGGCGGCATCCTGCTGGCCGTCAGCGTGGCATCGATCAACCTCTACCTGACTACCGGCGGCACCGGTGGTTGGCTCTCCGGCACCGCTCTGCTCTGGATCGGCGTCGCACTGGTGAGCCTGGTCGTGTTCGTGGTCGTGGAGTCCCGGATCGATAGCCCGCTGATCTCGGTACGCCACATGCGTTCACTGCGGGTCTGGCCGGTCATCACCTCGGTGACACTCGGGCTGAGCGCGTTCTACGTGGTGCTCAACTTCATCGTGCCGGCCATCGCCGAAGACTCGGAGGTCGGTTGGGGCATGA
The DNA here is from genome assembly GCA_047605905.1 of Microlunatus sp. Classification (GTDB taxonomy): domain Bacteria; phylum Actinomycetota; class Actinomycetes; order Propionibacteriales; family Propionibacteriaceae; genus Microlunatus. Next base: position 39,983 of record JASGEZ010000029.1, on the reverse strand, counting down.
GCGGCACCGCCATGGCCCTCATCTTCTTGACTCCCGCCGCGTTGCTCGGGCTGGCAACGGCTCCGATCGCCGGCCGGCTGGCGGTCAAGACCCACTTCGTGACCACCCTGCGAGCCGGGATCGTGTTGACCTTGGTCGTCACCGCGGCCACCGCGATCTTCGCGCTCGACAAGTGGATCGTCTTCGTGCTGATGATCCTGTTCGGGGTCGTCTACAACGGCCTGATGCTCACCTCCGCGAGCGGCATGGGTGTCGTCCAGGCCCCCGACGACGCCCCCGGTTCGCTGCCCGGAATCGCCAACGCCTGCTTCGGCATCGGCGCCTCGATCGGCTTCGCCTGGGCCGGTCCGATCGTGTCGGCGGGCACCGCATCCGGCTATCACACCGCTCTGTGGATTTGCGTGGGGATCGGCGTCGCCGCGCTGATCTCCAGTTTCGTACTACGCCCCAAGCCCCTCAGCACCACCTGACCAGCTCCTAACCCATCCACCTGAAACGGTCGTGACTGTGACACTCGCGAAGGCACCGATCTATTTCGACACCGACCTCGGCATAGACGACTCCATGGCGCTCGCCTATCTGCTGGCCACCCCGGAGATCGAGGTCAAAGGCATCGGCACCGTCAGCGGCAACTGTTCTGCCGAACTCGCCGCCCGCAACACCCTCGATCTGCTCGGCCTCGCCGGCCGGCTCGACATCCCGGTGGCGGTCGGCTGCCACGACTGGCTGGCGCACCCGTTCGACGGCGGCTCACCCGAGGTCCATGGCAACAACGGCGTCGGTGACATCGAGCTGCCCACCGCGGACGCCGAACCGGTCGCCGAGCACGCCGTGGACATGCTCATCCGGCTCACCCACGAGCACCAGGGCGAGTTGATCGTGCTGGCGGTCGGCCCGTTCACCAACCTGGCCGCTGCCGTTCGCAAGGATCCGGAGATCGCCAACCTGGTCGGCCGTGTCGTGGTCATGGGTGGCGCCACGATGGCTCCCGGGAATATGACACCGGTGGCCGAGGCCAATATCATCCACGACGCCGAGGCGGCCGCCGTGGTGTACGCGGCGCCCTGGCAGATCACCATGCTCGGTCTCGACGTCACGATGGACCATCGGTTCGAGGATTCGGACCGGGTCGCGCTGGTCGACTCGGGACGTCCCGTCGCCGGAGCCATCGCGGCGATGATGAACGGGTACGCCGATTTCTACTCCGACGTCTACGGACGGCGTGCGGTGGCTCTCCACGATCCGCTCGCCGCCGCGGCCGCCTGCGGCCACCTGACGTACATCTCCGCTCCGGTGGTCAACGTCGTGGTCGACGACTCGACCGGACCCGGTCGAGGTCAGACCATCGCCGACCTGCGCGGCAGATTCCGCGGCTTCCCGGAGCAGCCGGGGGCCCACACCCAGGTGGTGCTCGAGTTGGATCGGCCATTCGCCCCGATGCTGCTCGAACGTATCCTGAGTCTCTGACGCACGCGCCCGCACCGTCGGTGACCCGCGCTGCTCTCGACACCGCAGCGCGGGTCCTGACACCACCAGCAGGTAAGGATCATCGTGACTGACAGCCCCACCAATCCGGCCGGCTCCCTCCCGTCGCTCTGCGTCGTCGGCAGTGTCAATCTCGACATCATCGCGACCGCGGAACGGCTGCCCAGCCCGGGCGAGACCATCGGCGGTGGCACGTTGAGCTATCAGCCCGGCGGCAAGGGCGGCAACCAGGCCGCCGCGGCGGCGCGGCTCGGGGCGCAGGTGCGGATGGTGGCCGCGATCGGCGAGGACGACGCAGGCGATCGCATCCTGACGGCGATGGCCGCCGCCGGGGTGCGGACCGACTCCGTCCAGCGCGTTTCCGAAGCCACCGGCACCGCGCTCATCGTGGTCGACGCGGACGGCCAGAATCAGATTGCGGTCTGCCCCGGAGCCAACAACATCCTCGACCTCACCGATGTCGAGTTCGGTCCGGACGAGGTGGTGCTGTGCCAGTTGGAGACCTCCCTCGAGGTCGCCGTGGAGGCAGCGCGGCGTACCCGGGGCCTCTTCGCGATCAACGCCTCCCCATCCCAGCCGATCCCCGACGAGCTCCGGGACCGGTGCGATCTGGTGATCGTGAACGAGACCGAAGCCGAGCGGATGCCCGAGCTGGCGTCAGCCAAGGTGCTGGTGATCACGTACGGCTCCGAGGGCGCCTCGCTGCTGCGGCACGGGCAGAAGATGGCGTCGGTCCCGTCGCCGAAGGTCCAGGTCGTCAACACGATCGGGGCCGGGGACGCCTTCTGCGCGGCCATGGTGCTGGCGCTGGCCAGCGGCGTGGACGACGAGGAAGCGCTTCGGCTGGCCTGCGCCGTCGGCGCCGACGCGGTGACCCAGGCCGCATCCCAGCCGCAGCTCGGGCCGTTGTCGAGCTACCGACAGCACTGAGATGGAGCAGCCTGCGACCGCTGTCCTCAGATTCCACCGGACGGTCGCGGCCGATACCTTCCGGTCGTACGCGGAGGCGATCGGCAGGTCAGTCGAGACCATGCCGGGCTGCCTGAACTGGCAGCTCTCGGTCCTGACGTCGGACCGGCTGGACTGGGCCATCACCGCGACCTTCCGCGACGAGGCGTCGCTGCACGAGTGGCTCGACGACCTCCTGCGCGCCGAGACCACCCCCACCACGCCGCTGTCGGCAGGCGTCGACATCGTGATCGGCGATCAGCCACGTACCGACGGTATGGGACTCGTCTATCACCGGATCGAGCAGGGCGGCGAGGCGGCCTTCATCGCGGCCCAGGAAGAGCTGACGGGACTCGCCGGTGGCTATCCCGGCTATCAGGGGACGACCGTTCTCCCGCCGACCGCCGAATACCCGCGGTGGACCTCGATGATCCGGTTCCGCACCGAGCATCAGTTGCGGGACTGGATGGAGTCAGCCACCCGGGAGGCCACGCTGCCCCAACTGCAGCAGCAGTTGGGCGGCAGATTCCAGGTCGTGACCCACCAGAGCTTCGGCGCGACCGTACGAGTCCAGGACGGGGTCGCGGAGGTCACCCCCAACTGGAAGACGAACATGGTGGTGCTACTGGTCCTCTACCCCACCGTGATGCTGCTCTCCCGATTCGTCGATCCGCTGATCAGGAAGTTGGGCACCGATGTGTGGCTCACGATGTTCTTGAGTCAGGCGATCAGCGTCAGTCTGCTGACCTGGGTGATGATGCCTGCCGCAGGGCGGGTGTTGCGCGGCTGGCTCGATCCCAGGACAGGTGCCGGCTGGCACGCCGGCCTCCGCGGCACCCTGATCGTGGTCGCCGGCTACCTGGTCAACCTGGCGATCTTCAGCTCCGTGGAGTATCTGCAGTTCTGGCGGCAGTGATCCTCATCCTGACTTCGCAGCAGCTCCCCCAGCCGAACTTCTGTCGAGCTGGCCACACTCAGTGTCGATAGCTCGACAGAAATCGAGCTGGGTCCGGGTCAAGCCCAGACCTGGCCGTCGAGGACGTCCTCGGCGGTGTCGAGGTCGGTGGTGTAGGCGCCGGTGGACAGATACTTCCAGCCGGCATCGGCGATGATCACCACGATGTCGGCGGTCTGCCCCGCCTTCGCGGCCCGGACGCCCTGCGCCAGGGCAGCGTGCAGGATCGCACCGGTCGAGAGCCCGGCCCAGATCCCTTCCCGTTCCAGCAGTTCCCGCACCCGGCGGACCGCGTCGCGGGAGCCGACCGAGAAGCGCGCGTCCACGTACTGCGGGTCGTAGAGCTCCGGTACGAAGCCCTCGTCGATGTTGCGCAAGCCGTAGACCAGCTCACCGTAGCGGGGCTCGGCAGCGACGATTTTGACCTCGGGTTTGGTCTCGCGGAAGTAGCGCCCGATGCCCATCAAGGTGCCGGTGGTGCCGAGTCCGGCCACCACATGAGTCACTTCCGGCAGGTCGGCGGCGATCTCCGGACCGGTGGTCAGGTAGTGCGCCTCGGCGTTGGCCGGATTCCCGTACTGGTAGAGCATCACCCAATCGGGGTGCTCGGCAGCCAGCTTCTTGGCCACCGCGACGGCCTGGTTGGAGCCGCCGGCCGCCGGTGAGGAGACGATCTCGGCACCCCACATGGCGAGGATCTGCTTGCGCTCGATGGAGGTGTTCTCCGGCATCACGCAGATCATCCGATAGCCGGCCAGCTTGGCGGCCATGGCCAACGAGATGCCGGTGTTACCGCTGGTCGGCTCGAGGATCGTGGCTCCGGGCCGCAGTGTCCCGTCGGCTTCGGCGGCCTTGATCATGTTCAGCGCCGCGCGGTCCTTGATGGAACCGGTGGGGTTACGGTCCTCCAGCTTGGCCCACAACCGTACGCCCTCGCCGGGCGAGAGGCGCGGCAGTCCGATGAGCGGGGTCTGGCCGACCGAGTCGGCCAACGAATCGAAACGCACGGGCGTCGAGTGGTCGCGAGATCGCTAACGGTCGCTCAGGGCGACGTCAGCACCCACCGGCGACGGCCGGCAGCACGACGATGGTGTCGCCGTCGGTGGTCGGAGCCTCGAGGCCGCCGGTGAACCGGACGTCCTCGTCGTTGACATAGACGTTCACGAAGCGCCGGAGGCCGGCCTCTTCGACCAGTCGAGCCTTCAGTCCGGGGTAGCGGCTCTCGACATCGTCGATCACCTCGGCAAGCGTCGTGCCGTCGCCGGCCACCGCCTTGGCGCCACCGGTGTAGGTCCGAAGGATGGTCGGAATCCGTACTTCAACGGCCACGTTCGTCGTCTCCTCGTTCAGTCCCCCGGCCCGGGGTTTGTTGGGCGGGACCCGGGGTATCGCTACCGCACAACAACGACGGCGATCAGGGTTATTCCGGCTGCGCGGCAGGCGCTGGCTGATCGGCCGTGATCTCGATCTCCTCCTCGGTGACCACGCCGTCCAGAATCCGGTACGACCGCACCTCGGCCGGTCCTGCGGCAGCACCTGTCTCGGCCACCGACACGAGCAGATAGTGCGCCTGCGGCTCGGCGGCGAACTTGATGTCGGTCCGCGACGGATAGGCCTCGGTGGAGGTGTGGGAGTGATAGACCACGACGATCTCCTCGTCCCGCTCGTCCATCTCCTTGTGCAGGGCGAACTGCTCGGCCGGGTCGAACCGGAAGAAGGTCGGCGAGCGATCGGCGTTGATCATCGGGATCAACCGCGCCGCCAGATCCGAGCCCTCCGGTCCAGTGATCACCCCACACGCCTCATCCGGGAAGTCCCGCCGAGCGTGGGCGATGATCGCGTCGACGTACGCCTGGGAGATCCTCAACACGCCAGCCAGCGTAGGTCCCGTCGATCAATAGCTGAGACATCCGCTCGGAGTACGGAACGTTTGCCCGGTCTGGCTCGAAGGCGACAGATTCCCGCTCCGACCGCCCTCGACACGCCGCAGGACGCCGCAAAGCGGCTCAGTCGGAGCTGATATATCTCTGGCAGTCCGGCAGCTATTGGCAGAGCGCGCTCAGAGAGCGGAAATCATCGTCTCCTGGGCGAATCCCAGCCAGTCGTAGACACTGACCATGAAGCTGCGGGGGTCGTCGTCGGGCAACTGGGCCAGTTCGTCGGCCGATTCCGCGTCCGTGATGCCGAGCCGGGTCGCGACCGCGATCCGCACGCTGGTCAGTGTCCGCAACCAGGGTTGGACGTCCTCCGCCGGGATCCGCAAGCCGATCGTCCCGCCGTCGGTCGCGGCGAGGGCGGTCAACACCACCTGCGCGTCGGCGATCTTCTTCGTCTTCAGCGCCCGCTCGGTGAACCGGCGAAAGTCCGAGGACGCCTGGGCATCGTGCGGATAGGCGTCCGGGAACAGCCTTCGCAGCACCGGATCGTCGTGGCTCTCGGGCTGGTCGGGATCCTCGGCAAGCTCCTTGGCCCACAGCTCGAACGGGTCGCTGGTCTCTGGCTGCTGGAACTCCTCGGGCCGGCCCTCGCTGATCATCTCGACCAACTGGTTGACCAGGGAGGTCAGCAACTCGACCTCGTAGCCGCTGAGCTGGGTGACCACCGCTCCGCTCTTGCGCCTGAACTTCCTCATGTCGTCGATCGCCTAGACGTGACCATCACTTGTCGGCCTTGTCCAGCGTCGCCCACAGGCCGAACTCGTGCATCGCGGTGACATCGCGCTCCATCTCCTCGCGGGAGCCACTGGACACCACCGCCTTTCCCTCGTTGTGGACCTGCAGCATCAGCCGTCGCGCCTTGGATTTCGCGTAGTGGAAATAGGTGACGAAGACGTGCGTCACGTAGGACATCAGATTGACCGGGTCGTCCCAGACGATCGTCACCCAGGGCGTCTCCACCAGGGCGTCTTCTTGGGGACGCTCGGCGACCGCGGTGCTTCCGGCGGGCGTCACCTGCCCGCCCTCGATCTCAGGCATACCGACCATTGTCGCAAATCTCTCGACTTGTCAGACCCTGTGGTCGCCCTGGCGACCACGAGGTCTGACAAGTCGGCAGGATGGGGATGCCTTAGGTTCACCTTGTGAGCCTTTCCAGCGCCTGGGGCCCGAGCCGAGTGCCCACCACCGCACTGCTGACCGATCACTACGAGCTCACCATGCTCCGAGCGGCCTTGCAGGCCGGGACCGCGAATCGGCACAGCATCTTCGAACTCTTCGGCCGGCGGCTGCCGCCCGGTCGACGGTACGGGGTCGTCTGCGGAGTCGGCCGCGCGCTGCGGGCGCTGCGCGCGTTCCGCTTCGACGAGGAGTCGCTGCGCTTCCTGCTCGACACCGATGTCGTCGACCAGCGGACCGCCGACTGGCTGGCCGACTTCCGCTTCTCCGGCGACGTCTGGGGCTACCCGGAGGGCGAGATCTACTTCCCCGGGTCGCCGTTGCTGGTGGTGGACAGCACGTTCGCCGAGGGCGTCATCTTGGAGACAGTGCTGCTCAGCATCTACAACCACGATTCGGCGATCGCCTCGGCGGCCTCGCGGATGACCGCCATGGCCGGCGACCGGCCCTGCATCGAGATGGGCTCGCGTCGCACTCAGGAGCTCGCGGCCGTGGCCGCGGCTCGGGCCGCCTACATCGCCGGGTTCGAGGCGACCTCCAACTTGGAGGCCGGCCGGCGCTATCACGTGCCCACCCGTGGCACCGCGGCGCACTCCTTCACCCTGCTGCACGGTGACGAGACCGAGGCGTTCCGGGCCCAGATCGCCGCCCTCGGCACCGATACGACCTTGCTGGTCGACACCTACGACGTGATGAACGCGGTCCGTACCGGGGTGGAGCTGACCGACGGCAAGCTCGGCGCGGTTCGGCTCGACTCGGGCGATCTGGCGCTGCTGGCGACCCAGGTACGCGAACTGCTGGACTCCCTGGGCGCGACCGAGACCAAGATCATCGTGACCTCCGATCTGGACGAGTGGAACATCGCCGCTCTGTCCGGGGCCCCGGTCGACGGGTACGGCGTGGGCACCGCACTGGTCACCGGCAGCGGGCATCCGACCTGTGGCTTCGTCTACAAGCTGGTCGCTCGCGCCGACAGCGACGAGCCGGACGCACCGCTGGTCTCGGTCGCCAAGAAGAGCACCGACAAGGTCAGCATCGGCGGCCGCAAGTTCGCCCTGCGACGGCTCAACGATCACGGGGTCGCCGAACTCGAACTGATCGGCGTCGGCGCCGCTCCGGCCGGAGATCACAACGATCGCGAACTGCTGGTGCCGTTGGTTCGAGCCGGCGAGATCCTGGTCGAGGAGGACCTGACCACGGCTCGCGAACGCCACCGCCGGTCCCGGGCGGAGCTGCCCTTGGAAGCCTGGAAGATGTCCCGCGGCGAGCCGGTGATCGACACCGCCTATCTCGACGAGCACGGCTCGATGGAGAACCCGTACGCCAGGAAGGTGTGAGATGAGCGAGACTCAGCAGCCGGCCGACGCGGCCCGGCCGATCAGGGCGCTGATCGTCGTCGACGTACAGAACGACTTCTGCGAGGGCGGATCCCTGGCGGTGGCCGGTGGCGCCGAGGTGGGGCGACAGGTGGCGGAACTGATCGCCGGCGATCACGGCTACGACCATGTGATCGCGACCCGCGACCATCACATCGACCCCGGTGATCATTTCTCCGGCCAGCCCGACTACGTCCACTCCTGGCCGGTGCACTGCGTCGCCGGCACCGCCGGCGCCGAACTCCATCCCAACCTCGCCGACACCCGGTTCGAGGCCGTCTTCGACAAGGGCGAGTACGCCGCGGCGTACTCCGGTTTCGAGGGGCACTGTCAAGGCGAGCCCCTGGCGGACTGGCTGCGCGACCGGAGCATCGCCGAGGTCGACGTCTGCGGGATCGCGACCGACTACTGCGTACGTGCGACAGCCCTGGACGCCGCCAAGGAAGGCTTCACCACCACTTTGCTGCTCGACCTCACTGCGGCTGTCGCCCCCGCCAACGTCGAGGACGTCGCTCTGGAGCTGGCCGGTGCCGGCGTGGCGATCGAGCGGCATCCCGAGAACCATGAGCGCCTGGCCGATCTGGGCCATTCCTGATCCGACGGTCGTAGGCGAACCTCAGGGCAACTGCTGCGCCGGTGCATGGACCAGTCCCACGCCGCAATCGGCGACATCCACATCCGCCGCCAGCCGGCTCAGATCGCAGGAGGCGAGCATCCGGGCGGTGACGGTCGTCGAGGTCGACGGCAGCGGGGATGCCGCCACGTCCTCCCACCACAAGGTGGCGATACCGGCAGCATGTGGGGTGGCCATCGAGGTGCCGTTGAAGGCGACCAGGCCACCACCGGCCTTGGCCGAGAGCACCTCGACACCCGGACCCGCGACCTGCGGGAAGGTGTTGGAGAACGGCGCGATGACCAAGCCGTTCGGCGAGCGGCCCAGCGCACCGACCGAGACGACGCCATCGGCTGCGGCCGGCAGCGACACCCCGATCTCGTAGTCGGGGTTGACCTTCCGCTTGCTCTCATTGCCGCTGGCCGCGGCCACGACCGTACCGCCGGTGAAGTCGATCTGGGCGGCCAACAGCCGCATCAAGGTGTCGAACATCCGCAGGTTCGCCCGGTACGCCTCGAGCGCTCGTGAGGTAGCCAGATCGACCGGCCAACCCTGTTGCACCAGCCGCTGCACCAGGCCGGGGAAGTCGAAGCCCAGCGACATGGAGATCACCTGGGCACCGCTTTGAGCGGCCCACTGGATGCCACGGAACAGCATGTCGGAGTCGCCGCTGCCGTCGTCGCCGAGCACTTTGCCGATCAATGCGTGGTCGACACCGCGGGCAACACCGATCCGGGTGCCGTCGACATCGCGGCCGAACACGGTGCCGGCGCAGTGGGTGCCATGCCCCTGATTGTCGCCGTTGCCGTCTCCGGAGAAGTCCATCTGATCCAGGGTCACACCGGCGAAGGCCGGATGGGAGGCGTCGATGCCGGTGTCCAGGATGGCCGGGACGACGCCGGCGCCGGTGCGCTGGCTGACCGATGCTCCGACCGCCTCGATTCCCCACGCCACCCCGCCCGGTGCCGGGTCGGCTTCGGCCTCGATCCCGGCCTCGTCGTTCGAGACCGGAGCGATCAGGTTGGTCGGCATCACCGGGGCGACGGCGGCTACCTCGGGAGCCCGGGAGAGGTCACGTACCTCCCGTTTGGACAGCTCGGTCCGCTGCACCCGCGCGGTCGACGCGCCGCCGGGGGCCAGAGTCTCCAGCCCGCCGCGGAACGGCTCGTCGAGGTTGCTGCGGCTCATGTCCCACAGGACGGTGTACGTGTCAGTCATCGGATCCCCCTTGGGCGTGGCAGCCCCGCGTGCCGGGGCATATGTACGGAAGACGATCTCTCCGCCCTATTGATACGTGCTTGTCGCATCCTCATTCAGAGCGCAAAGCCCGATCCCAACTGCCGGAGTACCGGCCGTCGTCGCTGGCCAAGGCACCGGGTCCGAGTTCGAGCGGACGGAAGGTGTCGACCATCACCGCCAGCTCGTCGAAGTAATGCTTGCCGATGGCCGCCTCCGCTGCACCGGGCTGGGGGCCGTGGCTGTGCCCGCCGGGATGCACGGTGATCGAGCCGATACCGATGCCGGAACCCTTGCGGGCCTCGTAGTCGCCGCCGCAGTAGAACATGATCTCGTCGGAGTCCACATTGGAGTGGTAGTAGGGCACCGGGATCGCCAGCGGGTGGTAGTCGACCTTGCGCGGGACGAAGTTGCAGACCACGAAGTTGTTGCCCTCGAAGACCTGGTGGACCGGCGGCGGCTGATGCACCCGGCCGGTGATCGGCTCGAAGTCGTCGACATTGAAGGTGTACGGGTAGAGACAGCCGTCCCAGCCGACCACGTCGAAGGGGTGCGTGCTGGCCACCACGATCGAGCCGACGATGCCGCTCGGCCCGTTGCCACGGTGCTTGGTGTAGATCTCGACATCGTTGCCCTCGACCAGCAGCGGCTCGCTCGGCCCGTGCAGATCCCGCTCGCAGTAGGGACTGTGCTCCAGCAGCTGCCCGTACCGGGACAGGTAGCGCTTCGGGGGCGAGATGTGGGAGTTGGCCTCGATCGCGTACGCCTTCACCAACCCGTCCGGCAGCCAGCGATGCACCGTCGCACGCGGAATGATCACGTAGTCGCGGTCCCGGAAGCTCAACGCACCGAAAACGGTCTCGACCACGCCGGAGCCGGCCTCGATGTAGACGCACTCGTCCCCGACGGCATTGCGACAGAGCGGGGAAGCCTTGGAACCGACCGCATAGCTGATCCGGACATCGCCGTTCCCGAGCACCAGGATCCGGCCGGTGACCAGGTCGATCTCGGCGGGATCACGGTCGGCGAACAGGTCGGGCAGCCGCAGATGCAAAGGTCGCAGCGGGTGATTCGGGACCGTGGTCAGATCCGGTAAGTCCCAGACCCGGGCATCGCTCATGGCCGAGGGAATGCCCCGGTGGTAGAGCAGCGACGAATCGGAGGAGAAGCCCTCCTCCCCCATCAACTCTTCGGCATAGAGACTCCCGTCCAGCTGCCGAAAAACGGTGTGACGCTTCGGTGGAATCTCGCCGACACTGCGATAGAAGGCCATACCCCACAGTAGCCACCTCGCCGCGGCGACACAGCCCGCCCGGACGTCATTCGCGACCTCCGGCGTGCAGCAGGATGGTGGTCGTGCCCGACACCGATCCGGAAGGCGCTCTCCGCCGCACCCCGCCGCGAGATCTGCAGCGGATACTGCTGGGCTATCTGGCCGGAGCGATCGCGCTGCTGTGTGGCGTGCCGGTGCTGATCATCGGCTGGTTCGCCGCCAGCCGCTGCACCGGGGAGGGCTTTCGATGCCTGGGCTGGCTCATCTACGCGATGCTGGCGGCCGTGCTCGTCGCAGTCGTCGCGTTGCCGTTCCTGGCCCGAAGATTCCGGTTGGGTTGGCTGTTCTCACTGCTGACGATCGCGCTGGTGGCGACACCGCTGGTGTTGGGTAACGGCAGCGCCGGTTCCTTTGCCGCGTTGCTCAGCCCCGGCTTGGCCGCGTGGGTCAGCCAGCCGCGCGTACCGGATCCGGCCATCGCCAACCCGTTGACTCCCCGGGCCGCTCCGCCGACACCGGCCCGGCATTGGACGCCCCGGCTGGTCACCGTGGCCGTCGTGTCGATCCTGATCCCCCTGCTCGGCCGAGCACTCTGACCCGCTGGGCAGTCCCCGGTTCGACACCGGATGAGCGGGTCGCTACTGACTGTCGCGGGCGTCCAGCGCCTTCAGTACGGTCGGCGGTGCGACGGCCCGGAATGCCTCGGTGACGATGGCGGTCAGTTCCTCGTCGGGCACGGTGAGCAGCTGAACACCGAGCCAGCCGCGATGTCCGACGTACGGAGGACGGAAGAAGCGGTCCGGCTCGGTCTCGATCATCTCGGCCTGGACACCTTCCGGCGCTGCGCACCAGATCGCCAGCCGGCCGTCCTCGTGGTGGTCGTCGAGGAACATCACGAAACACTTCTTCTCGCGGATGAAGTACGCCGGTCCGCCATGACTGAGTCGCTCGGAGGTCTCTGGCAGCGCGAGGCAGGCCGCCCGCAGCCGAATCAGTTGGGCCTCGACATCGGCACTCGTGTAGTCGGCCACCGTCCCATTCTGTCCGGTGATGGATCGCGGGACCTATTGTGCAGGGGTGGGCTCCTTGGATGCGCTGTTTGCCGGGTTGGTCGACGATGCCGCGGTCTTTCCGCCCGGCAATGCGGCAGTGCCCGATGCCGTCCGCGCGCATCTGGTTCATCAGTCCGCCTGGTATGCGCCGCTGATCGGCCCATTGGTGCTGCCCGACACCGAATTGGTGACCGCGTCGCGGACAGCACGCTCATTGGCTCCCGACAGTGAGTCGCTGCCGATCAGCGTGGTGATCACCAGCGGTGCCGGCGGGCTGACGGCGCTGGCCCGCCGAGCCTTGCCGGGTCTGCAGGTGGTGGCCGCCGAGATCGCCCTGCGCGATCCGGCCGAGCTGCGCGGCAACGCCCAGCGGGTGGTCGCGGCCGCACAGGACTTCGACCCGGAGGACGTCACCATCTTTGTGGAACTGCCGTTCCAGCCCGGGTGGGTCGCAGCGATCGAGGTGATCGAGGCGGCCGGGCTGTCGGGGAAGATCCGCACCGGCGGGGTGGCACCGGATGCCTATCCCAGCGCTGGTCAGCTGGCGGATCAGCTCTCGGAACTGATCGAGGCCGACCTGCCGTTCAAGGCGACCGCCGGACTGCACCGGGCCTGGCCCAACCAGGCACTCAACGCACAAGGCGAGACCCTGCACCAGCACGGGTTCCTCACCATGCTGATGGCCATCGAGGCACTCGTCGACGGAGCCGGTACCGATCAGGCGGCAGAGCTGTTGCGGCTGAACGATCCCGGACGCATCTACGCCGCATTCGAAGACTGGGATGACGCCACGTCAGCCCGAGTCCGACGCAGATTCCGCAGTTTCGGTTGTTGCGGAGTCACCGATCCGGTCCAGGACCTGGTCACCCTCGGTCTGCTCGACGAGCCCGAACCCGCCGGATCGGGCACCGTGCCTGGAACGGACACGGCTGGATCGGAGACAGCGCGATGAGCTGGTTCGAGGTCGCTCCCGGCGCGCCGTTCGGGACGGCGGAACTGCCGTACGGGATCTTCAGCACCGCGGACTCCGAGGTCCGTCGCGTCGGTGTCGCGATCGGCGACCAGGTGCTCGATCTGGCCGGGATGGCGCACGCCGCCGGGCTGGAAGGTGAGGTGTTCCAGCAACCGACCTTGAACCCGCTGATGTCGCTCGGACCGGATGCGTGGGCGGAGGCACGTCACCTGCTGCAGGCGCTGCTCGAGGAGGAGTCGGGGCGCGAGATCGTCGAGCCGCACCTGGTGCCGGTCGCCAACGTACGGATGCATCTGCCGATCGAGGTAGCCGACTATGTCGACTTCTACGCCAGCGAGCACCACGCCACCAACGTCGGCAAGATCTTCCGGCCGGGCTCTGCGCCGTTGACTCCGAACTGGAAGCACCTGCCGATCGGCTATCACGGACGGGCCGGCACCGTGGTGCCGACGGGTACGCCGGTGGTGCGGCCGAACGGTCAGCGGAAGACGCCTGACCAGGACACTCCGAGCTTCGGGCCGAGCAGACGGCTCGACATCGAGGCCGAGCTCGGGTTCGTCGTCGGGGTCGGCTCCACCCAGGGCGTGCCGGTCGGTGTGGACGCCTTCGCCGACCATGTCTTCGGGGTGGTGCTGCTCAACGACTGGTCGGCCCGGGATCTGCAGGCCTGGGAGTATGTACCGCTCGGTCCCTTCCTCGGCAAGAGCTTCGCGACGTCGATCTCCGCCTGGGTGCTGCCGCTGGCCGCGCTCGACGAGGCACGCTGCCCGTTGCCGCCCCAGGAGCCGGAACTGCTGGACTATCTCCGCGGCGTCACGTCCGGCTATGCGATCGAGGTCGAGGTCTGGATCAACGGCTACCTGGTGAGCACCTGTCCGTACGCGGCGATGTACTACTCCCCTGCCCAGATGCTCGCCCATCTGACCAGCAACGGCGCGTCATTGCGCACCGGCGATCTGTTCGGCTCCGGCACCATCTCCGGCCCGGCGCCCGCTCAGCGGGGATCGTTGCTGGAACTGACCTGGAACGGCTCGGAACCGCTGCAACTCGGCGGCGTGGAGCGAACCTTCCTCGCCGATGGCGACGAGGTGGTGCTCCGGGGCCGCGCCGGCGGACCGGGCGGGAGCATTGTGCGACTGGGCGAGGTCTCGGGCGTGATCACCCCGGCTCCCTAGCGAACTCTGACCACCTGGGTCTTGGCCGCCAGATCGTGCATCGCCTGCTTCTTGGGGTTCGTCAACGGAAGCACGATGTCGATGACCCGGAGCACGAACAGCACCGCGTTCAGGTTCGGCACCGTCCAGCAGAGAGCCCGGATGAACACGGTCGGCCAGCCGAGCTTCGCCTGGCTCCGGCCCTGGTCGACCGGGACCACCCGCAGACCGACGATCAGCTTGCCGGGCGTCGCGCTGCGCCAGCGTAAGAAGAGCGCCAGATAGAGCGTGTGCAACAAGAAGCCGACCCCGACCAGGATCAACTGGTCCGTGGCGGAGATGATCGTGGTGATATCCGGCTCGGGCGGCAACGGCAAGCCCTGTTCGGCTGCCCGGTAGGTCTCCCGGAAGTAGGTGCTGAGGGCCTCAGCCATCCGCAGGTAGATCGGCATCGCCACCAGAGCTGCGACGAAGCCGACCAGCACGGCGTCGATCACCACGGCCAGCGCCCGCGCCCACCACCCGGCGATCGGCACCCCGTCCGCGGTGTAGGGCACCGGCTTGAGTCCTGGCGGCTGGCCGTAACCCGGCGGCACGTACGGCTGCTGACCGTAGCCGGGCTGACCGCCGGATTGCGGCGCGGGCTGCTGTGGTGGGTACGGCTGTTGCCCGTACGACTGCTGACCGTAGGACGGTTGAGCAGGCGCCTGAGACGCACGGGGCGGCACGTACCCTGACGGTCCGGCGGCCGGGCCGGGATTCTCGATCTCGCGAGTGTTCCGCGACCACTGCCAGCCGTCCCAGTAGCGCTCGTTGGCCGGGTTGACCGGATCGGGATACCAACCGCTCGGGGCGGCATGGCGACCCGGCGGGACCGGGGGCGAACCTACGGGGATGTCGGACACCCCCCTAATTTACAGACCTGCTCGATCTTGTCGGCTTTGCTCTATCTGTAGATCGAGCGAAGCCGACAAGATCGAGCAGATCAGAAGAGATCACAGATTGCCGCGGCGCTCCTGTTCCCGCTCGATGGCCTCGAAGAGGGCCTTGAAGTTGCCCTTGCCGAAGCCGAGGGAGCCATGGCGCTCGATCAACTCGAAGAAGACCGTGGGCCGGTCGCCGATCGGCCGGGTGAAGATCTGCAGCAGATAGCCGTCCTCGTCCCGGTCGACCAGGATGCCGCGCTCCTGCAGGGTCTCGATCGGCACCCGGACCTCACCGATCCGGGCCCGCAGCTCGGGGTCGGTGTAGTAGGAGTCCGGGGTGTTCAAGAACTCCACCCCTGCGGCCCGGAGCGAGTCCACGGCAGCGACGATGTCATCGGTCGCCAGGGCCAGGTGCTGGGCGCCGGGACCGTCGTAGAACTCCAGGAATTCGTCGATCTGGCTCTTCTTCTTCGCGATCGCCGGCTCGTTGAGCGGGAACTTCACCCGGTGGTTCCCACTCGCCACGACCTTGCTCATCAGCGCCGAATAGTCGGTGGCGATGTCGTCGCCGATGAACTCGGCCATGTTCGTGAAGCCCATCACCCGGTGATAGAACTCCACCCACTCGTCCATCCGGCCCAGCTCGACATTGCCGACCACGTGATCCAAGGCCCAGAACACCGGCTGGCGATCACCCACCAGCGTGTCCTCGTACGCAACGAAGCCCGGCAGATAGGGACCTGAATAGCGCGATCGGTCGACCAGGCTGTGCACGGTGTCCCCGTACGCGGCGATCGTGGCCGTCCGGATGGTGCCGTGCTCGTCGGCTACGTTGTGCGGCTCGACCAGCACTCTGGCACCGACCCGCAGGGCATGGGCAACGCAGACGTCGACATCGGGCACTTCCAGGCTGATGTCGCTCACCCCGTCGCCGTGGGCACGGTGATGATCGTGCAAGGGGCTGTCGGGCGCGACTCCGCCCATGATCACGAACCGACAGCCGCCGGAGGTGAGTACGTACGCCTTGTGGTCACGGTGCCCGGTCTCCGGCCCGGAGTAGGCGACCAGCCGCATCCCGTACGCGGTCCGGTAGTGCAGGGCGGTCTGGGTGGCATTGCCGACGATCCAGACGACCGCGTCCCAGCCGGTCACCGGGAAGGGGTCGTGTGAGGCGTCGTATTCGACGAGCCCTACCAACTGGCGCAACTGTTCGGCGTCCAGATGAGCGAGCTTCTCTTCATTGGTCAGCACAGCATCGGTGAGCACATCAGTCATAACCGAATGATGCGAAGACGTGACAACCTGCGCAATCGAACGATGTCAGACTGGACAACCTGATCAGGATTGCTCAGCGCTGAGTCGAGCGGGAGGAACAGGATGACTACTGAGACGCCCGTCACACTGGATCGGCTCGATCGAGCCATCATCGCGCTGTTCACCGACGAGCCGCGGATCGGTGTGCTGGAGGCGAGCCGGCGGCTCCGGGTCGCGCGCGGCACCGTGCAGGCGCGGCTGGACCGGATGGAGCGGACCGGAGTGATCACCGGTTGGGGACCGGACATCTCGCCGGAGGCGATCGGTTATCTGGTGACCGCGTTCGTCACCATCCAGATCACCCAACACACCAGCCGGCATGCCTTCACCGAGCGCATTGCGGCCATTCCGGAGGTCCTGGAATGCTGGACGATCACCGGCAGCGGCGATCTGTGGTGCCGGATCGTGGCGCACAGCAACGCTGACCTGCAGCGCGTCATCGATCGAATGGTGAGCGAGGATTGGGTGGTGCGCTCCTCCACGCTGATCGGTCTGTCCGAGGCGATCCCCTATCGCACCGGCCCACTGGTCGTGGCGGCGCCGGCGTGACCACGCCCACTCAGGTCGGTCGCTATCGGCTGATCCGCCGGATCGGGGTTGGTGCCTTCGCCACAGTCTGGCTGGGCCACGATCCCGAGTTCGACATCGATGTCGCGATCAAGGTGCTGGCCGACAACTGGTCCGCCGATCCCGGCATCCGCGAGCGCTTCGTGTCCGAGGCCCGGTTCCTGCGCCGGATCAGGGATCGGCGAGTCGTCCACGTCTACGACATCGGGACGCTGGACGATGGTCGCCCGTACTTCGTCATGGATTACCTGGACGGTGGGTCACTGGAGGACCTCCGCAAGGCACACGTCGCGCCGGCCGAGGCGCTGCGGCTGTGCGCCGAGGCGGCCCGCGGTCTGGAGGTGCTGCACCGGCATCACCTGGTGCACCGCGACGTAACCCCGGGCAACCTGCTGCTGGGTAACCGCCCGGACGGGACCCGGACCGTGGTGGTCGCCGACCTCGGCGTGGCCCGCTCCGTCGTCGACTCCTCCAGCGGGTCGATGATCGTCGGTACGCCGTCCTACATGGCGCCGGAGCAGGCGGGATCGAGTGCGGTCGACCATCGAGCGGACATCTATGCCCTGTGCGCGGTCGCGTACGCGCTATTGACCGGCTCTCCCCCGTATCAGGTCGAGCGAGTGACCGATCTGCTGACCCGGCCTCTGACGGCCGAGCCGGCACCCATCGCTACACAGCTCGGCGCGCCGGAGACCTTGGACGGGCTGTTCCGCTCCGGCCTGGCCACCGATCCGCATCGGCGCCCGCCCACCGCGGCCCTGCTGGCCGATGCGTTCGACCAGCTCGCGGATGCCCTGGATCGATCGGGGTTGCCGCAGCTGAGCCGGCCCTGTGCGGGGTCCGAGGAACCGGTGAAGCCGGCCGCGACGAGGACCACGGTGGATCGGCGTCCGGCACCGACGGAATCGGAGCGAGTTCGGCTCGTCACTCCGGTGCCGGCGCCGCCCGTTCCGGCGTCGGCGACATCGGGACGAACGGCGGCGTTCTACATTGGGATGACGGCGCTGGCCGTGATGGTGTTCGCGGCACTCGTGGCCGTCGTCATCTGGTCCGCGCTGTAGACGCGCACCCAGCCCGCGACCGGCCACTCTTGCTCGGGTTTCTCGGCTTGGCTCGGTCTGCAGACCGAGCAAAGCCGATGAACCCGAGCAGGAAACGGAAACATGTGCGGGTCAGCTGCTCCGAGAGCGGCTGACTGCCCACTGCCGGATGTGATCGATCCGCTCCTGCAGTTCCTCGGCGCTGGCCACCGCGGACGGCGGTCCACCGCAGGCGTTGCGCAGTTCGGCATGGATCGCCCCATGCGGCCGATCGGTGCGGTGATGCCAAGCGGCGACCAGTCCGTTCAGTTCCTTGCGCAGGTCACGGAGCTGCTGATGGGTGCTCCGGTCCGGCGCCTCCGGACGCGGGCTGCGCTGGGCGTGGTCGGCCTGGCGCCGCCGCAGCAGGTCCTTCACCTGGTCCGGCTCCAGCAGCCCTGGCAACCCCAGGTAGTCCTGCTCCTCCGCGCTGCCGGCCTGCGCGGTCAATCCGAAATCGGCACCGTCGAAGACGACACGGTCGAAGTCGGCCTCGCTGCCCAATGCCGTGAAGGTGCCCTCGGGCAGGTCGGCCTCGGTCTCGGTACGCTCGGCCGCCTCCAGCAGCGCCGCCTCGTCCGGCTCGGACTTGGGCGCCAGGACATGGTCGCGCTCCCGCTCCATCTCGGCGGCGAAGTTGAGCAACAGCGGAACACTCGGCACGAACACCGAGGCCGTCTCACCGCGGGCCCGAGCCCGAACGAAACGGCCCACGGCCTGGGCGAAGAACAACGGAGTCGAGGTCGTCGTCGCGTAGACGCCCACCGCCAGCCGGGGCACGTCCACGCCTTCCGACACCATCCGGACCGCCACCATCCAGCGCTGGTCCCCTGCGGCGAACTTGGTGATCTTCTTGCCGGCACCGGTGTCGTCGCTGAGCACCACCACCGGAGCCTTGCCGGTGATCGCCTTGAGCAGATCCGCGTACGCGCGGGCGCTGGTCTGATCGGTCGCAATCACCAGGCCACCGGCATCGGGCATGTGCTGCCGCACCTCGGTCAGCCGGGTGTCGGCCGCCTGCAGCACCGCGGAGATCCAGGAGCCGTTCGGGTCGAGGGCGGTACGCAGTGCCTGCGCGGCCAGGTCCTTCGTCATCGGCCCGCCGAGCCGGGCGTGCACCTCGTCCCCGGCACTGGTCCGCCACTGCATGTCGCCGGAGTAGGCCATGAACAGCACCGGACGGACGATGGCGTCGGCCAGCGCTTCCGCGTACCCGTAGGTGAAATCGGCGACCGAACGCATCCCGCCGTCGCCCATCGGCTCGTAGCGGACGAACGGGATCGGGTTGGTGTCGGAGCGGAACGGCGTACCGGTCAGCATCAGCCGTCTGGTCGCCGGGTCGAACGCCTCGCGGACCGACTCACCCCAGGACAACGCATCGCCCGCGTGGTGGATCTCGTCGAGGATGACCAGGGTCTTGAAGCCTTCGACCCGGATCCGCAAGGCGAGCGGGTTGGCCGCCACGCCCGCGTACGTCAGCGCGATGCCTTTGAAGTCCTTGGCCGCTTTGCCCTGGCGTACGCCGAACTGCGGGTCGATCGCGATGCCGACCCGATCGGCGGCTTCTGCCCACTGGGTCTTCAGATGTTCGGTGGGCGCGACGATGACCATCCGGTCCACCTGCCGCTTGGCCAGGAGATTCGCGGCGACGGTGAGCGCGAACGAGGTCTTCCCGGCGCCGGGGGTGGCCACGGCCAGGAAGTCGCGCTGCGGATTCTCGAAATACTGATGCAGAGCGGCAGCCTGCCAGGCGCGCAACTTGGTCGCGGTGCCCCACGCTGCCCGGTCGGGGAAGGCCGGCGGCAGCCCCGTGGTCGCGAGCCCTGAACCATCGCGGGAAGGAGACTGGCTGGACATCACTGGCGGGAGTGTAATCGCGCCCAGCGACTCAACCCCGGTACGACTCGTTGGCGACCGGGCCGATCCGCAGGGAGCTGGCCGTGGCCAGCAGGCAGACGACCAGCATCGCCGCGAACACCGTGCCGAAGGTGAGCGGCAGGTTCCCGCTCCCGTGCAAGGCGGCGAAAATCGAGCCGGTCAGGCCGACGAAGATGCCCGAACCGAGGGCGTCACCGAGATTCATCGACGCGCCGTTGCGGCCCTGCTCCGCCGCGGAGGTGAGATTCATCACCGCCAGCCCGGTGTTGGCCGTCGCCAGCCCCATGCCGAAACCGGCGATGAGCCAGCCGATCCCGATCAGCCCGAACCAGAGTCCGGGCAGCAATGCCACGACAACGCAGACAGCGAGACCGAGGGCGAGCGAGAGCGTGCCGTAGGTGATCAGCCGGTCGCGGCGAGTGGGTATCCACCGCTGCGACTGCAGCCACGATGCCACGGTCCAGCCGATCGAACCGACCGTCAGCGCAGCACCGGCGACCACCAACGAGACCTGGCGCTGTTCGACCAGCATCAGCGGCAGGAACGCCTCCGAGCCGAAGAACGCACCGGGAAGCAGCAGCCGGGTCCAGATCACGGCGGTGATGCCGCGGCGCCACTGCAGGAAGCCAGGCGGCATCAGTCGAGGCAGCGCGACCAGCAGACCGGCTAGGCCCGCCACGAACAGCCCGAGGCCGGTCAGGTCCAATCGCTGACCGCCGAGCTGGATGGCGGCAGCGGCCAGGGCCACCACCCCGGCCGCCCACAATGGCGCCGGCTTCGGCCGATCCGGATCCAGCTCCGGTGGGGCGAAGTTCCTGATCAGCGTCAGCAGGGTCGGGGTCGACACCAGCGCACCGAAGGCGACCAGCGGCAGGACCGCGAAGAACACCCAGTGCCAGCTGAAGGTCTCGGTGATCCAGGCCGAGATCGGCGGCCCGACGAAGGCCGGCAGCACCCAGGCCGTGGAGATGTAGGTGAACATCCGCGGTCGCTGCCGAGCATCGAAGGCATGCGCGATCAGGACGAAGGCGGCGGTGTTCATCACGCCGCTGCCGAGGCCCTGGACGAGTCTGCCGCCGACCAGTTGGCCCATGTGCTCGGCCGTGCCTGCGACGATCAGGCCGGCGGCGAAGATCGCCATGCCCGCATACAACGGCTTCGCGGGTCCGATCCGGTCGCTGAGCCGACCCGCGACGACGGTTGCGAACAGCATGCCGATGACGAACGCGGAGAACACCCATGCGTAGTACTGCAGTCCGTCCAGGTCCCGCGCCGCGACCGGCATCGCGGTGGCGACCGCGATCGACTCGAAGGCGATCGCCACGACCGTGGTGCAGATCCCGATGGCCAGAGCGCGCCTGGAGAGGGGTGCGGGACCCGATTGCCCGGGTGGCGTCGGCGGGGTGGGCTGGTCGGTGGACATCCGGCCCATCTCATCACCTCGGTCACGGGTTGTCAGATCGATTGCGGCTGCAGCCGCTTGTGAGATTCCGTCAGGTCGATATTCCGCCAGCTGAGGTTGTGGCTACCGCAGACGGGCTCGGCTTCCTAGACTGGCCGGGTGACCCAGCAGCAGCTCAGCCCCGGCGCGGAAACGATTCTCGACGAGCGGACCGAGTTCCGAGTCGACGAGGGTGATCATGAGCGGTTCTCGCACTATGTACCCAAGGAAAAGCTGACCGAGGCGATGGTGATGGGTACTCCGGTCGTCGCGCTCTGCGGCAAGGTGTGGGTGCCCAGCCGGGATCCGCAGCGCTTCCCGGTCTGCCCCGAGTGCAAGGAGATCTGGGAAGGACTGCCGGTCGGCGGCAAAGGCGGTCGAGGCAAAGACGGCAAGGGCAAAGGCGGCAAGGGTGGCGACGGAGGCAGCGATTGAGGCGCCGTCGCACCGTAAGCCCGACCCACCCGACTTCGCGGTGAATACAGCTACCGCAAAGTCTGGCTGAGGCTCAGCAGAAGGCTCCGTAGACCTGCCGGGCCATGGCATTACTGCGCGGCGGCTCGACGGCGCAGTTGACCGTCCCGAGGATTGGGTTGGCTTCGGAAGTGAAGCGCCACCGCTGCTCTTGATTCGAGCAGTCAACGACGACATCCGCGGCGAGCAGACCCGAGGCGCGATAAAGCACGAAGGTTCCGGTCGTATTGAACGGACGTTTGTCGGCGTCGATACCGGCATCCGGCGCGTCGGGTCGGGTCAGCAATACGTTGTGCTTGGACGACTTCTCGATCAGTTCGGCGATCTTGGCCAGCGTCGCCTCGTCGTCGACGGTGGTCGTGCCGTCGGGGGCGACCAGTCCCGGGGAGGTGAAGTCCGTTTGCTCGCGGGTGCCGGGAGTCAGGCCGCGACCGTCGGAGACGACGGTGACGACCTCCGTGGTGCGCCGCGGCTCCACCGTCGATTTCTCGACCCGGATCGGCGTGACCGACGAACACGAAACCGGCGCGACGGTGGCATCTTCGCTCAGGCCCGGACTTGAGGTGCCTGAAGCACCCGGCGTTGCGGAATCACCCGGGCTGGCGGACGGGTCCGGCGTGGCACTCCCCGCCGAGTCCGGGCTGGCCGAAAGATCAGGGCTGGCGGAGTCAGCAGGCGTCGGGTCTGTCGCACTGGCACCAGGGCTGGCCGGCGAGATCGGCGACTCTTCCCGGGCGCAGGAGGCCAGCGCGAAGCTGGCGGGCACGAACAGGGCTGTCACGAGGACGCTCGCCAGCCTCATCGGTCGCCCGATGCGGCGCGGGTACGGAGCTATCGGCATACTGCGGAGCCTAGGGCCCGGATCTGCTCGCCCGCGATCTGGGTCAGATCTGCCGGCCGATCCCTACACGAGAGGCTTCCGCCATGAGGTCACGCTCCGCACACACCCTGTATCTGCTCCGGCATGCCAAATCGGCTTGGGATCGGCCGCTCCCGGATCATGATCGGCCGCTGGCCGCCCGTGGCATCCGCGACGCCACAGCCGCCGGGAAGTTGCTGGCCCGTGAGGGATGGCGACCGGATCTCGTGCTCTGCTCGACGGCTGAGCGGACCAGGTTGACCTGGCAGCGGGCCGCCGACGCCGGTGCGACTGCCGGCGAGATCCGCTACGTCGAGGAGATCTACGAGGCTGATACAGAGGATCTGCTCGACCTGATGCAGCAAACCTCGGAGGAGATCGGCAGCCTGATGCTGATCGGCCACGGCCCCGGCCTCCCCGATCTCGCGGATGTCCTTGGCGCCAGACCCGAACCGCACGACGCTTGGGCCCGGATGGACCACAAGTACCCAACCTCCGGGCTGGCTGTGCTCCAACTACCCGGCCGCTGGGCCGACGCCGCACCCGGCACAGCCGAACTCATCGCCTTCGAGATCCCCCGCGGCTGACTCCCGGCTCAATCAGACCCAACCAGCCCAGCACGACGGCCCCGGCAGCCTCGCCCAAGTGATATATCAAGCATGACCTGGGCTGTAGTCACCATTGCGCCCTATCGACGACCCGGTCGAGTCGGGAATCTGCCGGCAAGAGCGAGTGCCTCCCGTGTCGCGCGCACCACGTAGTCCGGATCCTCGGTCAGCATCCTCCAGGTGAAGCGCAGCACCAGCCAGCCGTTCAAGATCAATGCGTTCTGTCGGTATCGATCGTCCTCGAACTTCTTGGCATCGCGCAGATGGATCTTGCCGTCGATCTCGATCGCGACACGCTGCTTCTCGAACGCGACGTCGATGTAGTAGGTGACCCACTCGGAGATGATCGTCTTGCGATTGGTCACCCAACCATCGATTCCGGCTTTCCAGTAGAGCCGATGTGCCAGTCGCTCCGCCGCTGACCACGGCTCAGCCCGTGAGTCCAGCAGCACCTTCCAACGCTCCCGATTGCCCGCTCGCTGCGGCGTCGCATGCAGCGCGGCGGTCAGGGATTGGAGCGTGGCCTGTCGTTCCAGCAAGGCGACATCGATCGGATCGGTGAACTCCAGGCTGGCCAGTTCGATCGCTGTCAACGACGGTGAAGTCACCTGCACGCCGCCACCTCGGAGGACGAACTCCGACGGCACCGTGCGCGTGGTGAACTCGAAACCGGGTTGCTTGGCATGGCGCATCGGCGAGGCGACCTCGATCTTGCCCACGGTGATCTTGGGCCAGTAGGTCAGCGATGCTGCCGCCCGACCACAGATCACTGCGTCCGGGTCCCAGCGCGCGACGGCAGCGATACGAACCGAGACATCGGAGGCCGAGCCTGCGTCGGCATAGACCCCGGGGAGCACTCTGGCTAGGCGACCACTCCCTACGCCTCGGCAAAGCGATTTCTGCAAGTCGAGGTGCTCCCGCAGCAAGATGATGCCCTCAGTTGCCAATAACTCATCGATGACGGTGTCGTGTCTCATGTCCAGACACTGGGGACGCGAGCCGAAAATGTACGGGGGTCTGCGCAATCTGTGGATGACGGTTGCGGGACTCCCACGTCTGTGGATAACCAGATGGCGGTAGATTCCCGCACCGACCGTCCTCGACACGCCGACGATTCCTCGCCATCACTCAGGTCGGAGCTGATATATCACCCATGGGAGGTGGGCCGAGCGACGGAGGTGCCCTCCCAACGGGAGTTACTGCGGATTGACCTCCAGCGGAGCCATGTCGACGCTGACCTTCATCGTCGAGGACTCCGCTTCGGTGAAGATCACGCCCTTGACCGGGGTGACGTCGGCATAGTCGCGGCCCCAGGCAACCGTGGCGTGAGAGGCGTCGATCAGCCGGTTGTTGGTCGGATCGAGATACATCCAGCCGTTGCCGGGAATCCAGCAGCCCACCCAGGCATGGGATGCGTCCGCGCCGACCAGCCGCGGCTTGCCTGGTGGCGGTGTGGTCGCCAGATAGCCGCTGACATAGCGGCCGGCGAGACCGAGGCTGCGCAGCCCGGACACCATGACATGGGCGAAGTCCTGGCAGACCCCGGTCCGCCGCTCCAGCAGTTCGCCCACCCGGGTGGACAGCGTGGTCGATCCCGACTGGTAGGTGAAGTCGTCGAAGACCCGATGCATCAGCTCGGTCACGGACTCCCCGACCGGACGGCCCGGTGTGAAGGACAGGCCGGCATAGTCCCGGACACCGGCCGGGATGTCGACCATCGTCGACGCGAAGACGAAGTCGGTCGCCTGCCACGCCTCGGAATCGGCGGCTGCGGCAGTCCCCGGGACCAGCGGTCGGCATTCCTCCCAAGACCGCGCGAGGGCCCCTTCGTCATAGACCGGAGCGTCGATGTCGACGACCGAGGTTGCCCTCACCACCAATTGCGTATGTGGTTCGACGACATGGAAATAGGACTTCTGGTTGCCGTAGAGATCCACGTGACCGGACAGGTCGGACGGAGCGGGGTCGATCTCCACCTCGTGGGCCTCACAGCGCTGCCAGGCCAGGTCCCGTGGCCTCAGACGGACGACCCCGTAGCTGTCGGTCACCTCGTCGTCGTAGGCGTAGGTGGTGGTGTGCTGGACTCGGTATTTCATTGCGACGCACCTCCTACGCTGGTGGGCATCGGCTGCGGGGTCGGCGGCAACGGCTGATACTGGTCGCGGATCGCGTCCCCGAGTTCGCGCAACTGGGCCGTCAGTCCGGAGAGGAACTCGTTCAACACCGCCCGGCGCCCAGTCGGCACAGCAGGATTCGCACCGACAAGAGCTGTCCCGTCTCCCGCTTCCGGACCGAGAGCCGTCGATTCCGACATCGAAGCCACATCGACCGTGTGCACCTGGCGCACCAGCGCTTCGGCCAGCCGAGTCGGCCGCAACCCCGCCGAGTTGTTCGGGATCGCCCGCAGATCTGCCACGATCCGCTTCAACTGGTACGCGACCGAACGCGGGTTCCGCGCATCGGTGACCAGCAGTTCGACCACCGCATCCACCCCGTGGCGGCCGCCGTAGCGGCGCCGGAAGGTGACGATCGACTCGGTGGCGGTCAGCACTGACTCGACGACCAGCCGCTCGGTGTCCCAAGGTCGTTCCTCGCACACGGTGGCCCGCAGCAGGGCCAGCACCTGCAACGCCCGCTCCAGCCCGCGACCGGTGTCCAGCAGATACCAGCCGGCATCGCGAACCATGTTCTCGCTGACGATGCCGGCCAGCGCCAGCAATCCGGAGAGCATCCGCTCGCCGGTGTCGACCAGCAGCAGTCCCTGATCGTCGCTGTTCGCCGCCAGCGCCGCGCTCGCCCGCTCCATCTCGGCAAGCACCATCCAGACGTCTTCGGACAGCTGATCACGAACGCCCTGCGCAGCAGCCGACAGCGCTGCCAGCGACTGCCCCACCGTGCCGACTCGCGACCTGTCCAACAGCAGGGCCCGGAACTCGGGCATCATCGCGCAGTTCTCTGCCAGGAAACCGGGATAGGCGGTCGACGTGGAGGTGACGGCTCGCAGCAGCACCTCCAACGCACGCCGAGATCCGGGATCCCGATCGGTTTCGAGCGCGGTCGCCCTGGTGGCCAGGATCAGCCGCAGCAGGTCTTCGGCCCGTTCGGCGTAGCGCCCGAACCAGAACAGATCGGACAGCACCCGAGGAACCATCGCGGCTGTGGTGGCATCCGACACCACCAGGTGGTCTGCCTCGCGGGACATCCGGATCGCCGGGGCCTGGCCCTTGACGACAACGGGATGCTCACTGACCACCCAGACGTCCTTGGCGATTCCACCGCCGGCTGCGGTCACCAGCAGCCCGCGCGACTCGTCGGTGTCGTCGCTGACCCGGGCAAGACCGCCCAGCATGGCGGCGTACGACGAACCGTCGCGGACCGCGAACGAGCGCAGCACGACCTGTCTGGGCAACAGTCGCCCACCGAATGCCGTCGGCGCCGAAGACAGTTGCAGCACTTGCTGGCCGACGTAGCGATGCGGGGCCGCCGCGATCATCGCCAGCACCTTCTCCCGCTCGCGTCTCGACAACGCCACTCCGCGGACGCTGCGGCCGTGCCCGCGACTGATCGGCCGCACGACCAGCTCGTCGAGATGCGCGCTCACATAGCGCATCCCGTCGGCGTCGCCGCACCACCAGGTCTGCACCGAGGGCAGCCGCAGCGACTGCCCCAGCAACCGCTCGCACAGCTGCGGCAGGTACGGCATCAGGGCCGGATTCTCCACGATCCCGGAGCCGATCGAGTTGACCACGGACACCGTCCCCCGGCGAATGCACTCCACCAGGCCGGCCACACCGAGCCGCGAGCCGGGTCGCAGCTCCAACGGATCCGTCCAGATCGAGTCGACCCGGCGCAGGATCACGTCGACCTCCTCCAGCTTGCCCAGCACCCGCATCCACACTCGCCCGTCACGCACGGTGAGGTCGCCACCCTCGACCAGCGGAAAACCGAGCAGCGAGGCGAGGAATGCCTGGTCGAAGGCGGTTTCCGACATCGATCCGGGACTGAGCACCACGACGCGCGGATTCTCCACCTGAGCCGGCGCGGAATCGATCAATGCCGACCGCATGGCCTGGAAGAACGGCGTCAGCCGGTGCAGATGGGCCGCGTGATAGAGCTCCGGCATCACCCGCGAGATGACCCGCCGGCTCTGCATCGCATAGCCCGCACCCGACGGCGCCTGGGTCCGGTCGGACAACACGGTCCATTGCCCCGACTCATCACGGCCCAGATCCACCGCGACCATGAACAGCGACGGCGTCACAACGTGCGCACCGACCGCCGCCCGCAGGTATTCCTCGTGGTCGAGCACCGCCGGCACCGGGAGCTGTCCTGACGCCAGCAACCGCTGCGCTCCATACAGGTCCGCGACGATCGCATCCAGCAATTCAGCCCGCTGCACCACTCCCGCCTCGACCGCCGACCACTCCCGCTCGGCCAGCACCAGCGGCAGCGGATCGAGTCGCCAGGGCTCCGGTTCCGCGAGCGGTGCCGCCGGGCCGACCGGTCGGCCCGGCGGCCCGGTCGTCGCGTCGACGAAAGTGGTGGTCGACGAGGGCCCAGAGATGTAACTGACGCCGTCGTCCTCGAGCAGTCGGACGACCTCCGCGTGAGCCCGCTCGAGATCGACCGGACCGAAGGAGTCCAGTCCCTGCACCAACCCACGCCAGCCGTCCCGGACGCCCGTCGGCCCCACGAACTCGTCGTACGACGGCGCCGGGACGGCGAACATGTCCGGCTGAATCTTGCGATCCAGGTAGCGCTGCAGCACCGTCATCGTCGGGCGGCCCCGTCAGTGATGATGATGGTCGGTGATGACGATGGTCAGTAGCGGTAGTGGTCCGCCTTGTACGGCCCCTGCACCGGGATGCCGAGGTAGTCCGCCTGAGCCTGGGTCAGCTCGGTGAGCTGGACACCGAGTGCCGCCAGATGCAGCCGCGCGACGGCCTCGTCGAGCTTCTTCGGCAGCGTGTAGACACCCACCGGATACTCGGCGGTCTTGGTGAACAACTCGATCTGTGCGAGCACCTGGTTGGTGAAGGAGTTGCTCATCACGAAGCTGGGATGGCCGGTGGCATTGCCGAGATTCATCAGCCGGCCCTCGCTGAGCACGATGATCGAACGTTCGGCGTCGGTGCCGGTGTCGAAGGTCCACAAATCGACCTGCGGCTTGATGTTCGTCTTGACCACACCCGGGACCTTGGCGAGCCCGGCCATGTCGATCTCGTTGTCGAAATGCCCGATGTTGGACACGATCGCCTGATGCTTCATCCGGCTCATCTGATCGGCCGAGATCACGTCCAAACAGCCCGTGGCAGTCACGTAGATGTCGGCCACCGGCAGCGCCTCATCCAAGGTCACCACCTGATAGCCGTCCATCGCCGCCTGCAACGCGCAGATCGGGTCCACCTCGGTGATCAACACCCGAGCACCCTGACCACGCAACGAGTCCGCGCAACCCTTGCCGACATCGCCGTAGCCGCACACCACCGCGACCTTGCCGCCGATCAGCACATCGGTGGCCCGGTTCAGACCATCGATCAACGAGTGGCGGCAGCCGTACTTGTTGTCGAACTTCGACTTGGTCACCGAGTCGTTGACATTGATCGCGGGGAACAGCAACGCGCCCTGCCGGAACATCTCGTACAGCCGGTGGACCCCGGTCGTGGTCTCCTCGGTGACACCCTTGATCGCATTCGCGATCTCGGTCCAGTCACAGCCCTCCGCGATCGAACGACGCAGCACCGCGAGCAGGACCTGCACCTCCTCCGGGTCGTCCTCACCCGGCTCGGGCACCGCACCCGCCTTGATGTACTCCACACCCTTGTGCACCAGCAAGGTGGCGTCGCCGCCGTCGTCGAGGATCATGTTGGCCAACGCACCACCCGGCCAGCGCAGGATCTGCTCGCTGCACCACCAGTAGTCCTCGATCGTCTCGCCCTTCCAGGCGAAGACCGGGACACCCGCCGGCTGATCCGGCGTGCCGTCCGGGCCGACCACCACAGCGGCGGCAGCATGATCCTGGGTGGAGAAGATGTTGCACGAAGCCCAGCGCACCTCGGCGCCCAACGCGACCAAGGTTTCGATCAGCACCGCAGTCTGCACGGTCATGTGCAACGAACCCGCGATCCTGGCACCGGCCAGCGGCTTGGACTCACCGAACTGGGACCGCATCGCCATCAGGCCGGGCATCTCATGCTCGGCAAGGGTGATCTCCTTGCGACCGAACTCGGCCAGCCCGAGGTCCGCCACCCTGTAGTCGAAGGCACCGCAATCGGCCGAACGGTGGTCAGAAGCGGGCGCTGCAGAAACCGTCATGACTGGCAGCCTAGGGCGCACCGCTGACACCCACCAATGAACTCCCGACTGTGGGACGGCCGAGTCCTCCGGTTCCCGTCCTTCCGCAAGCGGAATCAGCTGGAGAAGAACAGGCCGCCGAACCCCTTGCGCCGATAGTGTTTGCCGCTACGGTGACCCCACTCCGGGCCGGTTCCGTACCCGGCCGCACCGTATCCGGGGGGCGGAGGCGGGGCGGCGGCGTAGCGGCTCTCCATCTGGGTGATGTGTTCCAACTCACCGAAGTCGAGAAAGACGCCTCGACAGTTGATGCACTGCTCGATGTGTACGCCGTTGCGATCAAAGGTCCGCATGGTGCCGCGACACTTCGGGCAAACCATGGTTCCCGGGTTGCCTCCTCCACCCGGGTTGTATGGCTCGTAGGAGGGCAGCGGTTCGTTGGTCATGGGAGCAACTGTGCCATCCGACGACAGGCATCCGTCAATGCCTGGGCGGTGTCGCGGTCGTGAGCTTCTGGGTGCGTGGCGGCCACGTAGACCGCGCAGCGGGCCGGCAGGTCCAGCACCGGCCACGGGTCGCCTGTGGCTGGAATCGCCACACCGCCCGCCGCCCGATAGCCGTCCAGAAACTCATGCCAGTCGGCGTCGGACAACAAGTCCGCGGCCCAGCAGCCGGCCGGCCGGGCCAGGTCCCAAGCCGGATCTCCCGACCCGAGGTCCTCGGGATCCAGCAGACACCACCCGTCGTCGGTACAGCCGAGCTGGCCCAGATGCCAGTCGCCGTGCAGCAGCCGCCGCGGCTCGCTCCGGCCCTGCACCTGACGAAGCAGCGACCGGCCCAGGTCGACGAACTCGGGCAGGGCGAACTCGACGGCCCGCGCCACCCGAGCCGGCCAGCCGTGCCCGGGAACCGGTGTGTTGATCGGGGTACCGTGCACGTGAGCGAGCAACCGAGCCGACTCCGTCCAGGGCGGCGTCGTGTCGGGGTCCAACACCTCGACGACCGGCCAGCAGGTCACCAGCGACGGCGGCAGGTCGGGACCGTCGACGGGCAACGGTCGGGGCAGCGGGTCCAGTGGCGCCAGCAACGGACCGTGACAGTACGCGAGACGTTGGGCCAGTTCGGTGGCGTCAGTGCCCGGCTGGTGCACCTTCACCACCAGATCGTCGAAGAAGTACAGCCGGCCGCCGGAACGGGTCCGCAGCAGCCGAGGCGCGTCACCTCGACCGGTGAACTCGGTCAGCCACGGCTCGATTCCGGACCGGGAAACCTTCGCGGCGGGAGCCCCCACTCGGCTGAGTATGCCCTGGGACCGACGGCCGAGGTGGACCAGCGCCCCGAGGCTTCCGTCAATGGCTGGGAGCGCCGGGACGATCGGGGCGCGGGGCGGGTGTGTAGTCGGCATGGTAGATGTCGGGTTCGAGATAGAGCGCCGTGACCATTGGCTCGGCGGCGCGGACCGCGACCTCGGCAGCGTCGATCGTGGCAGCGACCTCCTGCGCCGACGAAGTGGGTCGCACCGCGATCTTGGCAGCGACCAAGATCTCCTCCGGGCCCAGGTGCAGAGTCTTCAGGTGGATGACCCGCTCGACGCCGTCGGTGGCCGTCAACGCCGTCTCGATCCGGCCGATCGCCTCCGGAGCCGCCGACTCGCCCAGCAGCAGACTCTTCGTCTCGATGCCGAGCGTCACCGCGACAGCCACCAGCAGCAAGCCGATCATCACGGTTCCGAAGACGTCGAAGATCGCGTTGTGCGTGAGCAAAGTCATGCCGACACCGAACAGGGCGAACACCAGCCCGAGCAGCGCGGCGAAGTCCTCCAGCAACACCACCGGCAGTTCCGGTGCCTTGGCCGACCGGATGAAGCGCGCCCAGGACTGGCGGCCCTTGGCCTTGGACGCCTCCCGGATCGCGGTCCGGAACGAGAGACCCTCCGCGATGACGGCCGCACTCAGCACCGCCAACGGAACCCACCACCACGCACTCTCCAAGAGCCCGCCGGCATGCCCCTGCTGCAACTCGTGCCACTTGTGGTACGCCTCGTAGAGGGCGAACAGACCGCCGACCGAGAACAGCACGATGGCCACCAGGAACGCGTAGATGTAGCGGTCCCGGCCGTAGCCGAAGGGGTGCTCAGGGGTCGCCGCCCGCTGGGCCCGCTTGCCACCGAGCAGCAACAGAGCCTGATTGCCCGAGTCTGCGACGGAGTGGATCGCCTCGGCCAACATCGACGAAGCACCGGTCAGCGCCCAGGCGCCGAATTTGGTGGCGGCGATGAACAGGTTCGCCGTCAGCGCGGCCACCACCGCCTTGGTTCCGCCCTCAGTGCTCATCGGTCAATGCCCATCGATACTCGTATCCGTCCATCTCCAACTCAACTTTGCAGGTAACGCCCGAGACCGACCGCCAGATAGACCGCGGCATACATGCCCGTCTGCAGCACCGTGGCGTACCGCTCCACATCGGAGCCGGTGGCGTGCTGCACCACACACACGCGGACGTCGTTGCGCTCGGCGACAGCCCGAAGTCTGGCGTCGGCGTGCCGGATCGGCAACTCCGGATTGCCGTCGTCGAGAATCAGCAACGCCGGCCGCCGATCGGCCGAGACGGCATCCTCGAACGGGTCGGCGAAGGGGTCACGCGGTGCCGCCGACTCCAGCACGGTGATCAGTTCGTCGGCGTCGGCGGCCAGCGCGGCACGCCCGCTGGCGGCACGCAATGCTTCCGCGACCCGACGGCTGGCCCGGGCGGCCAGCACCGAGCCGCCCCAGACCAGCGGATGCGCCTCGGCCAGCCCCATCGCCAGGTCTTTGGCCGGGTTCTCGGCGACAGTCACATAGGGCGAGCAGTCGGTGGCCACCCGATCCATGGCGTCCGCCACCTGCCAGGGTTCCACCTCCGGCCCGAGCTGCAATCGGTGCAACGCGGTCAACGTCACGATCGCAGCGGCCAACGGGTCGGCAGTGGAGGTCGGCAGCAGGACGGTCGAGCCGGATAGCGCGTGGTCGGCAATGACCGAAGCCGGTGGACAGGCGATCAGCAGTTGCGCGCCGCGGCGCACGGCCTCGTGCACGGTCGCGAGCAATGCGGGAGTCGCCACATCGCTCGCCATCACCACCACGAGATCGAGGGCCCCGACCCAACCGGGTAATCCGTGCGCCGGCCAGGCCAGGAACGGGACCGGGCAGACCGGCTCCAACATCGCGCGGATGAATCGTGCCTCGCTGCCCGCTGCGATCACCGCCCGAGGACGTTCGAGCACGGACATCTGCAGGAGCGGTTCCTCAGCCTCGGTGATCTCCCGGCGCAGCCGTGCACCTGCCTCAGCCAGCCGCCGCAGGCTGGCATCGGCGTCGCGGAGGGCCCGCTGGTCCTCCAGCCAGGAGTCGTCGAACATCGGCTTACGGGCGCTCGTCGGCATCCGCGGCCGACGCGCCGGACGCCGACCCTGGCGCAGAGTCGTTCGACTCGGCCTCGGTGGCTTCGGCCGAGGTCGCGGATTCGGCCGAATCACCTGAAGCGATCGGCCCCGCCGAGGCGGCGGAGACCGCCGACACCGGGGAGGAGGCCGACAGATCGGCCCCTGGTCGGCGGGCCTCGTCGATCAGCAACACCGGAATGCCCTGCCGGACCGGGTAGGCCAGGCCGCAGTCAGCGGCCAGGCAGACCAATTCGTCGCGGTCGTGGTCGACTGCGAGCGCCCCGTGGCAGTTGGGACACGCCAAGATGTCGAGCAACTCAGGTGCCAGGTCGATGGCCATGTGGCCTCCTTGACTGTGGTCGGAACGGTTCAGTTCTACCGCATCTCACTGACAAATCACGCTCTGATGATCGCGAGCGCCTCATCCCGCAGCGCAGCTACCTCCGCCGGAGTCGGTGCCTCCACGTTGAGCCGCAGCAACGGTTCGGTATTGCTGGGCCGGACGTTCACCCACCAGCCGTCGCCGGTGAGGGTGAGACCGTCGATCCGATCGGGGACGGCCCGACCGGCGAACTGGCGCTCGAGAGCGGTCAGGAGCGGCTCCACCTCGGCAACGGTGGAGTTGATCTCCCCGGACGCCGCGAAGTGGGTGTATTGCTCGACGAGGGCCGACAGCGGCTCGGTGGTCGCTCCGGCGGCGGCCAGCACGTGCAACGCCGCCAACATCCCCGTGTCGGCACCCCAGAAGTCCCGGAAATAGAAATGCGCCGAGTGTTCCCCACCGAAGACCGCACCGTGTTCGGCCATCGCGGCCTTCACGAAGGTGTGGCCGACCCGGGTGATCACAGTCTGTCCGCCGGCGGCTGCGACCAGCTTCGGCACCGACTGAGACGTGATCTTGTTGATCACGATCGTTCCGCCGGGATCGCGGGCGAGCTCGCGGACCGCGATCAATGCCGTGATCGCCGACGGCGAAACCACCTCACCCCGTTCGTCGATCACGAAGCACCGGTCGGCGTCCCCGTCGAACACGACCGCCAGATCGGCACCGTGCTCGCGTACCGCGGCCTGCGCGTCGACGAGATTCGCCGGCTCCAGGGGGTTCGGCGGGTGATTCGGGAAGCGGCCGTCCAAGTCGAGATAGAGCCCGATCAGCTCAAGATTCGCCGAGCCCAGCACCGCGGGCGTCGTCAACCCGCCCATGCCATTGCCGGCATCCACCACGACCTTGAGCCGCCGGATCCCGCTGAGGTCGACCAGGGAGTGGAGATGCTCGGCGTACGCGGGCAGCAGGTCGCGTTGGGTCAGCCGGCCCGGTGTCGCCGCCGGCTCGGCCTTGACATCTTCCTGGGCAAGGGCGCGGTCCCGGATCGCGACCAACTCGGCCGGCTGCAT
Organism: Microlunatus sp.; assembly: GCA_047605905.1. Taxonomy (GTDB): domain Bacteria; phylum Actinomycetota; class Actinomycetes; order Propionibacteriales; family Propionibacteriaceae; genus Microlunatus. Next base: position 5,549 of record JASGEZ010000029.1, on the reverse strand, counting down.
CGGGCGGGCCTGCGCGTGACAGAACTTCACCCCGTTGTAGTCGCCCGGGTTGTGGCTGGCGGTGAACATCACACCTGGAAGATCGAGGTGCCCCGACGCGAACCACAACTCGTCGGTGCTGGCCAGTCCGACGTCGATCACGTCGCCGCCCTGGCTCAGCACTCCCTCGGCGAACGAGGCCGCGAACTCGGGACTGGTGGTCCGCATGTCGCGCCCCAGCACAAGCGCTCCGTTGCCGTCGGCGATCCCCAGCACGTCCGCAGCGGCGACTCCGATCGCGTAGGCGCCCGCCAGATCCCACTCCGGGCTCGGACCAGTCACCACGCCACGGATGTCATTGGCTTTGAAGATGCGCGAATTGATCATGATCAGGCGATCCTAGACGGTTCGTTCGCCGTCACTCGCTGCTCGCTGCGCTCCCAAGACATCGCTCGACCGGCCACCGGTGAGTGGTGAGTGGTGCCTTTCGCCGTGGCCTGGCCCGCAGATGCCGTCCACGGGTGGAAATTGCGACGCCTACCGCCGGTCCCCCGCTTCAGAACCCGCCCGCGGGTGGAAATTGCCCGCAGCCCGGGCCGGACAGCTCGGACAAGCGACGGGGTTTCCGCTCAGCTCGTGTGCGAATCCGGGTCGGCGAGGACGGTCAGGTGACCACGGCGGCCGAGTTCTACGATGGTCGGACGCTGGTCGTTCGGGCGTACCTCGACCGGACCGTCGTGCACCGGCTGGTCGTAGGAGAATCCGACTTCGCGCACCGCATCGGCCAGGGCCAGCAGATCGTCGCTGCTCGGCTCCGGCTCGGTCGGTATCTCCTTGCGGATCACCTCCCAGCCACGAGGCGCCCGCAGGTTCTCCGCATGGGTGTGGCACAGGTCGTAGCCATGGGGTTCGTTCCGCGCCGCCAACGGTCCCAGGACCGCCGTCGAGTCACTGTAGACATACGTCAAGGTCGCCACGGCCGCCCCTGGGCAGCCCGCTCGTGAACACCGACGCGACACCACGGCCGAGACGCTACCCGCGGACTAGAGTGCACGCCATGTCGACTCGCCGGAAGGACCGCCACCAGCGCGGCCTGCGGGGCCCGTTGGCGCTCCCGAACCCGTACGGAACACGTGCCCGCCCACCCCGCCCGGCCAACCGTGCGGCGTTCTTCGACGATGCCGTCCATGCCGCCGTCGACCGGGTCGCCGCGACCTGCCCGGACGCGCTGCTCGGTGTGACCTTCGGCATCGAGGACGTGCCGCAACTACCGCCGTCGTGGGCCGGCGACCGGGTCCCGCTCGCCGCAGCCGTCGCCGCCGATGCCGAGCAGTTGGCTCAGGTCGTCGTCTATCGCCGGCCGTTGGAGCATCGGGCCGCCAGCCGGCGCGGACTGCAGATCCTGGTCTATCGCACCATCGTGGAACAGCTCGCCGCCCTCACCGGCCGCCCGGTCTCCGATTTCGACGACAGCTGACCTCCGAGTTGTCAGATTCTGTGGTCGCCGGAGCGACCGCAGGATCTGACAACTCGGGAATGTCAGCGGGCCACCGACGGATCGAAACCGACCTGCGGGGCCCGGCCGGCGACATCGGGGGAGGTGACCGGGAGCGTCGCGACGCCTGCGATACCGCCGGAGGAGGCCAGGAAGGTCACCCCGCCCATCACGGTGGCGCCGGCGGGCACCGAGACCACCAGGTACGCGGCCTCCCCCATCGTCAGTCGGCGCGTCGCCGTGGCATGGGGCACCAGCAGCACATCGTCGTCGTGGATCTTGACCCCGTCGTAGCCGTAGACGTCGAAGGTCAGCGGCACGTCCGCGTCGCCCCCGTTGCTGAGCACCAGCTGCGCATCGGTCTTGTCCAGATAGACCAGCGGGACCACGCCCGTCCGCACGATCGGCGATGTCGCGGACTGGACGGCAATGTCGGGCAGCGCGTTCTTGCCGATCGCCTCCGAGATCACCGCGCCGGTGATCGGCTGGTCACTGGTCAGCTGGATCCCGGCTGCCGCGCCGGCAAGTCCTTGGGCGACCGATACCTCCGCGGTGCTTTCGGGCGGCACTTCGACGGTCTCCGCCCCGGCCGGAGCAAAGCCGCCTGCGGCGCCCATCACCGACACGGTCACCTTGGCCCGGTCGGTGCCCGGATTGGCGACCAGCAACGTACGGGTGCCGGAACCCTCGGGGACGCCGGGGATGACCACTGACGTGGCGGGTGCCACGGAGGAGACCTGCCAATCCGCGCCCGTGGGCGCGAAATCGAGGCTGCGACGGTCCAGGGCGACGGCCGACACCCGACCCGTACTCGCCCGGACCGACACGGTGAGCGGTCCTTGCACCGTGACCAGGGTGTCCAGCGAGACGGTCCGGCTCGCTCCGCCCTCGATCGTCAGACCCGGGCTGCCCGGCACGACCACGATCCCGTTGCTGCCGTAGAAGCGCAGGTCCACCTCGGCCTGACCGGCGTCAGGGTTGGTCAGCACCAACTCGGTCCGGTACGCCGGGTTGGCCCCCACGCCCACGAACCACTGCTCGGTCGCCGGGGCCGTGCACGGCGCCGCCATCAGGCCGGACTGCTCGCCCTTGGTGGCCCGACTGCTCACCACCCCACTGCCGGCGGTGGCCATCACGCCTTCCCCGGTCAGCAGCGCCGGCTTGTCGGGGGCATCCTTCTGCTCGCCGAAACCCTGCTTGTCGATGGTGAGCAACGGAGAGTCGCCGCCGAGCTCGGTGGCGGTCAACGTCCCCTGCCGGCCCGGCGCCTTGCGGACCGCGATCGCGGACAGGGTCGCCGTCGCGTTCTTGTCCGGCGAGGTGGTGCAGACCGCCGTGGTCCGGCCGACCAGCGGCGCCTGCGTGACGGTCACCGGTGCGACCTGTGGCGGCAACAACGTGCCGCCGGCTACGAGAAGGGCCACCGCGGCGAGCGCCGCGGCGACCGTCACGACCTGCCGGAACGGCCCGCCGGATTGGCTGCGACGTGGACTCACTGGGCCCGACCTCCCACGAATGCCGCCCGGCGAGCGGTCCGGACCGGATCACGGACCTCGGGCCGCCGGATTCCCGGCGCGGCGAGCACCAGGCCGACCGCCACCACGACACCTTGAGCGATGAGCAGCCAGACCGTGGGCGAGGCCAGTCTGATCGTCACGGTCCCGCCCGACTCCGGCAGCTCGAATGCCTGCTGCCAGCCCTCGGTGGGACCGGCCAGCGGCACACCGTCGATGCTGGCTCGCCAGCGCGGATCGGCCGGTTCTCCCAGCCTCAGTTGGCGGCCCGCCGCGCCGGGCGGGACGACCGGCGGCAGCGAATCGACGCCCGTGAGCTGCTGGCCGTCGGCGATGACGACCCGGGTGACCGGCGGCTGGAGTTGCCAGACGGTCGCCTCCGGATTGCCGCTGGCCGTGCCGAGTTGCGGGGTGTTGTCGATCCGGGCGATCTCCTCGGTGGTCGCCCCGCGTACCCAGACATAGCCGATCCCGAGATCGCGCAACTGCGGCGCGATGTCGGAATCGGCGGTTCCGGCCACCAGGCCTTGGACCAGGTCACCGATCTGTGCCGGAGCCGTCGTCGAGCCGCCGAAGGCGAACCCCCGGTCGGCGTCGCCGAGTCGCAACTGATCGCCGGCGACCACCGAATAATGCGCCACACCGACGGTGCCGTACGCCGGGTCCGGGTCGTCTCCCAGATCGATGGCGAGCACCCGTACGCCGGCGTCGGAGAGCATGGCGTTCTGCAAGTACGGGGGCAGCGCGTCCAGCTGCTGCCGCCCGATCGGCCCGCTGGCGCCGGCCCAGACCCACCAGCCCGCCGCGCCGACGACGGTCACCACGGCGAGTACGCCGGCGATCACACTGGTCGGCTGCACCCAGCCGAAGCTACGGAGGCGCAGTTCGGCGGCCAGCCCGTCGATCCCTACCGCCGCGGCCAGCAAGAGGGCAGCGAAGCCGATCAACAGGTACGACCCTGTCCAAGGACGGATCTCAGCACCGGTCGGCGGCACCGCGACCACCAGCCGGCTGATCAGCGCCGAGCCGAGCATGGCGGCGATCCCGGCCAGCCAGGAGACGAGCACCACACCGTTGCGCGGGCGCCGGCCGAGCCCGACCAGGGCAGCCAGCCAGATCGCGCCGAACACCACCGCGCCCAGCCAGAGCGGCGGCAGGCCCGGGCCGATCTCCCGGCCCAGCAGCAGTTCCCAGACCTGGGGGGCATCGCCCGCCGCGACCAGGGCGGCGTCCGGACCGGCGAACAGCCGGCCGGGAAAGGCGATCAGAGTCGGCAGCCAGGGCGCCCAGACCAGCAGCGGCAGACCGACGGCGAGACCGATCCGGCCGACCTTGCGCGGCGTACGCCGCAGCCAGATCGCCCCGATGATGCCCAACAACAACGCAACCAGGATCAGCGACGGCTCGAAGGCCGTGAGTCCGACCAGCACCACCCCGACGCCCCAACCGCCACGCCATGCCTCCGGGCTGCGCGGCCGCCGCGCCACCAGCCCACGCAGGGCGAGCACCAGCATCGGCAGCAGGATGACCACCACGGTCATCGTCAGCCGGCCCTGATTGGTGCCGCCGAGCAGCACCGGCAGCAGCGCGTACGCCGCCGCGACCACGATCCGGATCCGCCGGTCGTCGACCAGCGAGCGCAAGAGCGGATAGACCGCCAGATAGCCCAACGGCACGACGCCGAGCAACAGCGAGGTGACCAGCCACTCCGGCTGGCCGGCCAGGATCGTCGAGCCGAGCGCCATCAGCGCCAACCAGGGCGGAGCCATCTCACCGGGTGCGCCGATGACCGGACTGGCCGCCGACCGCCACAGCTCCCCGAGCCGGTCGGGTGCCGGCAGCAGCGCCGGCGCATCGAGATGCCCGAGACCCAGCAGCCCGCGCGCGGCGATCACGCTGGCGATCACCAGCGCGGTGCCGACCACGACGGCCGGCGCCAACCAGGGGTGCTTCGAGCGGTCCTCGCCGATGCCGGCGAATTCGTCGCCGGTGAGTTCGTCCAGGCTTGCGGCCTCGCTGTCGCCGGCCAGTTCGCGGTAGCGATCGGAGACGGTGCCGGTCAGCGCCTCGAAGGCCAGCCGGAGACTCGCCCACCAGGGCGGGCGCAGGGAACGGATCAGCTGAGCACTGTCGGGGGCCACCGGCTGAGGAGCCAACCGATGCCGATAGGCACGGATCCGCCCCGGATGAGCCACCAGCCAGCCGAAACCGGCCAACTCGTCCCGGGCCCGGGCGGGTGCCTTGCCGAGCAGGTAGCCGAGCGCACGCAGCAGGCAGTCGAAGGCCAGCCGTAGCCAGGTGAACGGCAGCCGCCAGGCCGGTGCATGACCGGCGACGATCATCATGCCGAGTTCCTGATCGACCCGGTCCGGATGCCGGCCGCCGGCGCCGCGCGGACGCAGCCCGGCGCGCCCGACCTGGCGGTGCACCATCGCCGCCTCGGGCGTCGTGACCACCCGGAGGCCCCGGGCAGTGGCCCGCCAGCCGAGTTCGACACCGTCGCGGAAGCACGGTACGCCGGGGTCCAGCCCGCCGAGGTCGCGCCAGGTGCTCAGCCGCAG
>JASGEZ010000028.1:0-16921 GCA_047605905.1 Microlunatus sp. | reverse complement strand
TAATCGGAGACGTCGGCATTCGAGTATTGGAATGCTGTCACCGATAGAGTTTGAAACCCGTTCCACAAGGTCAGGCCGTCCGGACTGACCACCAACCCCGAGTGTCCGTGGAACAGGGGGAACCTCAACATCGGACAACCGCGTCTCCGACTCCGGCTTCACCCATCCAGTACGAGGCACATCACCAAACTACACCAATGTGACCTTAACTGAACGGTATTGGGTCTAGACCAGCAGGCGTAGGGCGGGGCGTAGCCCGCCGCGCCGCCGTCGCTTGGGCTGGGGGATGAGATCGGTGAGCCGACCTCATCCCGTCCGGAGCGATGATGGCTTCGAGCACTGCCCTGGCCAGGGCAGTGCGCTTCTCCTCCCAGCCCAGCAACTGGTCGAGGCGCTAGCGGTCGGGGTGGGTCATGACGGCGGGACCAAGGTCCGGTGGGCCCTGATCCGTTCGCCCGAGGCAGTCAAGACCGCGCCCGCGACTTTGCCGATGGTATTACGGTCATGGTGGTGGTGTCCCATTTCCAATGACGACCGGCACATCTCGATAGCCTTGACTCACTATGAGCGCCGAGGACGACAAGCTTGCAGCGGAGGCCCGCGCCCGTGTCGTCATCGACCAGCAACTCAAGCAGGCCGGCTGGCTGATCCAGAAGCGCAAAGACCTCGCCCTCGGCGCAGCGCAGGGAGTCGCCCTCGAAGAAGCCCACATGAAGTCCGATCACGGCCGTGTCGACTATCTGCTGTACGTCGACAAGAAGGTCGTTGGGGTCATCGAGGCCAAGCCGGTGGGTACTCCGCTGGCTGGTGTGCAATGGCAGTCGGCGATGTACGCCAACGGGCTGCCGGCCGAGGCAGACTCGCGGCGCTCGACAAGGATGGGCGCTTGCCGTTCGTGTTCGAGGCGAGCGGCACGGAGATCTTTTTCACTAACGGGTACGACCCCGATCCTCGTGCCCGCAGGGTCTTCGGCTTCCCCAGGCCGGAGACGCTTGCCAAGGTCCTTCGCGGCGCGGAGGCCGACCCTGCCGCCCCGACGTGGCGCGGCAAGGTTCTCCAACTCCCCGAGTTGGACACGACCCCCCTGCGGCCGGCTCAGATCGAGGCGATCACCGGTGTCGAACAGTCACTCGCCCAGCAGCGGTTCGACCGCAGCCTTGTCCAGATGGCCACCGGCGCAGGCAAGACTTACACCGCCGTCACCCAGTCCTATCGACTGCTGAAGTGGGGCGGCTTCAACCGCATCCTGTTCCTCGTCGATCGTAATAACCTGGCCGACCAAACGCTCGCGGAGTTCCAGAACTACCGAGCCCCCGACGACGGCCGTTGCTTCACCGAGCTCTACAACGTCGCCAAGCTCACCAGCGCGGGCATGGCGGGCTCGACCAAGGTCGTCATCTCCACCATCCAGCGAGTCTTCAAGGTCCTCCAAGGCGACGAGGTTGCCGAGACCGACGACCAGAACCTCGACGACTTCACCCCCGACCAGCCGGTCACCGTCGCCTACAACGCGGCGCTGCCGCCGGAGGCATTCGACCTCGTGATTGTCGATGAGGCCCACCGCAGCATCTACGGCGTTTGGCGCGGCGTGCTGGAGTACTTCGACGCGCACGTCGTCGGGCTCACTGCGACTCCTGGCAAGCAGACCTTTGGTTTCTTCAAGCAGAACCTCGTCAGCGAATACACCTACCCGCAGTCGGTTGCTGATGGCGTCAACGTCGACTTCGACGTCTACCGCATCCGCACCCAGATCACGGAGCAGGGCAGCATCATCGACGCCGGCATTGTCGTGCCCATCGTCGACAAGGCCACTCGCGCCCAACGCCTGGAGAGACTCAAGGACGACTTCGTCTACACCGGCGGCAGTCTTGACCGTGCTGTCACTGCGACTGATCAGATCCGAACCGTGCTGGAGACCTTCCGTGACCGGCTGTTCACTGAGATCTTTCCCGGTCGTGCTGTCGTGCCCAAGACGCTGATCTTCGCCAAGGACGACAACCATGCCGAGGAGATCGTCCGCCAGGTCCGAGAAGTGTTCGGGAAGGGCAACGACTTCGCCGCGAAGATCACCTACAACGCGAGGAACGCTAAGGAGCAACTCCAGGCGTTCCGCACCTCGGCTGCGCTGCGCATCGCCGTAACTGTCGACATGATCGCCACAGGCACTGACGTCAAACCGCTGGAGTGCGTCTTCTTCATGCGCGACGTCCGCTCCGCGCAGTACTTCGAGCAGATGAAGGGCCGGGGCGCCCGGACAATCGCTTCGGCCGACTTCCGCGCCGTCACCCCGGACTCGGACTCCAAGACCCGCTTCGTCATCGTCGACGCAATCGGCGTCACTGAGCACGACTTCGTCGACGCCCCGCTCAACCGCAACAAGACGGTCAGCCTCAAGCAGCTTCTCGACAAGGCAGCCGCCTACACGATCACCGAGGACGAAACCGCCACGCTCGCGTCGCGGCTGTCGAAGCTGGAACTCGATCTAGACGGTGCCGAGCGAGCCGAACTCGACGAGGTCGCTGGACGGCCGTTCCGCGAACTCATCCGCGGACTCGTCGATGCGGTCGACCCGGACATCCAAGACTCGTTCCTCACCGACATCCCCGAGAACCAGAAGCAGCAGAAGATCCAAGAACTCATCGACAAGGCCATCGAGCCCATCGCTGACGCACCACAACTGCGCCAACGCATCCTCGAACTCCGTGCCGCCCACGACCGTGTCATCGACGAGGTCAGTGCCGACGTTCTCCTCGACGCCCACGGCGTCGCGGACACCTCCCGCGCTCGCAACATTGTCGAGTCCTGGCAGAAGTACCTTGACGATAACCGCAACGAGATCACCGCGATTCAACTGGCTTACGAAGCTGGCGGCCAACGCATTGACTTCCAGTTCCTCCAAGACCTCGCCGTGCGCATCGAACGCCCGCCCTACAACTGGACGCCCGACATCATCTGGAACGCTTACGTCACCCTCGGCACTCCCGAGCGTCACTCCTCTCCGCAACGGACGGTCACCGACCTCGTCTCGCTGCTGCGCCTCACCGTTGGCGTCGACGACGAGTTGGTTCCCTACGCCGACCGCGTGCAGGAGAAGTACGCGAACTGGCTTATCCAGCAGGCGAACGCCGGAGTGCACTTCAGCGAGACCGAACGCTGGTGGCTCGACCGTATGGTCCAGGTCATCGCAGGCTCGGCCGGCATTAGCGCCGAAGACCTCGACGAATCGCCCTTCACCGAACGCGGCGGCGTCGACGGAGCCCTCCGCGACCTCGGCGACCGCGCCGGTGACCTCGTCGAAGAACTCAACGTGGAGCTCACGGCATGAGTTGGCCGATCGTCCCGCTCGGCGAGGTTGGCGACTGGTACGGCGGAGCAACGCCGTCGAAGGGGAACAAGTCCTTCTGGACCGACGGCACGATTCCTTGGCTGTCGCCGAAGGATATGGGCTCCGAGGTTCTGGCTGGGACAGAGGATCACATCACGTCGGGCGCGGTTTCTGTCTCTTCGGTCAAGTTGGTGCCGGCCGGGTCAGTTGCTGTGGTCGTCCGCTCTGGAATCATTGAGCGGAAGATTCCCGTCGCGCTCGTCCCGTTCGAGACGACCCTCAATCAGGACATGAAGGCTGTCGCCACCAGGACTGACATCGACCCTCGTTGGATCGCGTGGGGGCTTCGCGCCTTCGAACGAGAGTTGTTGCGAGACACTCGGAAGGCTGGGACCACGGTGGCCTCGATTGAGTGGCCCCGCTTCCTTTCATTCGGTGTTCCTATCCCGCCTCTCGACGAGCAGCACCGCATCGTTGAACTCCTCGAAGACCACCTCTCCCGCCTCGACGCTGCCGAACGGGGGCTTCGCGCTTCGCTACGTCGCTTGGACCTTCTTCGTCTACTCGCCATCAGAGAACTTGCTGTGGGTGATCTGGTTCCGCTGAAGGATCTTGCGCGCGACTCCGGGTATGGGACCTCTACCAAGTGCGAGGTCGGCGGCCAAGGGCCGGCTGTTGTCCGCATCCCGAATCTTGTGAATGGCCGTATCGACCTGACTGACGAGAAGCGTGCTGTGGATGCGTCGGTGGATCTCTCGGGTGCGATGTTGACGCCCGGTGACATCCTGATCATTCGCACAAACGGTTCCAAGGACCTCATCGGGCGGTCGGGGGTCGTCCAAGAAGGAATCGACGCGGCTTTTGCGTCCTATCTCATCCGCTATCGGGTCGACACCGACCGTGTGCGCCCGGAGTGGGTGAACACTATGCTGGGAGCACCCGCGCTGCGGTCAGAGATCGAGACTCTCGCCGCATCCAGCGCCGGGCAGCACAACCTCAGCCTGGGAAAGCTTGATGGATTGCTGATCCCCACTCCGAGCCTTCCGGAGCAGCACGCGGGCCTTGAACGCCTCGCTGAACTCGACGCGCAGGCCGGTGCACTACGTGCAACCCTTGACGCGATTCTCCGCCGTGGGGATAGCCTTCGACGCTCCCTTCTCGCTGCGGCTTTCTCAGGGGAACTGAGTGGGGCAGTGCGGCCTGCGGCCTGACTATGGCGTTGCGGCGACGGGCACTCGAACGAGTGCGACCTTGGTGAATCCGAGGCGGTTCAAGTCACGCACGGTCTGCATCAAGGTCAGTCGGCTGAAGAACGGCAACCACTCGACGCCCGTTGCCTTCGAGTTGGCGATGACGGCGTACGTGATGGTGACCTTGTCGCGGTCAATGCCCGCTGTGCTCGGCGGCACGCGTTCCAACCACTCGGTCGCGTCGTTTGCGCCGGCTGCGCTTTGGATCGCGGAACGCACCTGATCGCGGAGCGTGCCGTCAACCATCGCCTCTGCGGACACGTGTCCCTGAGCGAACAAATGGCTCAGGGTCGATGACCGCGACTTCCGCTTGACATGCACCAGCGAGCCGTCATTGCTTTACAGGTCGCAGAACTCAAGCCGGGTCGTGGAGCCGTCGGGGGCGACCAGCTTCTTGTCGAGCAGGGCGAGGTCCGCAGATGCGGCTGCTGCCCGTGCGTTGTAGTCCCCCTCGGACTCACCGGGGAGACCGTCCGGGAGGGTGACGCTTGCCGGCGGGATCGCGGCGATGGCCGAATCGACCTGCGTCACCAGTGAGTCAGCGATAGCGAACCAGCGCCCCTCGATGAGTGCGTAGAGCAGGCCGTTGAGTCGTTGCTCAGAAACGAGACACTGGTAGACGCTCCATCGCGTGTCCGGGTCCGCACTGCGAAGGAACTTCACCGAGACCTTGCGGCTCTTCAGGAGGGCAACCGTCAGGTTGCTTGCGTCGGTCGCCTTCTGGGCGAGGTATTCGTCGAGGTCGAGTTCCTCGTAGGTCTTCTTTCGGGTGGGGACGATGAGGAAGTGCTCGATGTCCTCCCAATCGAGGTTCTCCGGCATGGCCATGTGCGTCGTGCTGGTGTCAGTCAGCCTCAGTTGGTCTACGAGTTGGCCGTCGAGGGCGTCGGCGAGAGCCGGGTCCTTGACCTCTGCCAACTGGTCGACCCAGCCAAACGAGTCCTGATACTTCGTGGCGGTGTAGCGCGAGTAGATGTCGCGTAGCAGCGCCGGCAGGTCGGTCACGGGTTTGTCAACCCCGAGAACGAGAGCGTCCGCCCCGCTCAACGACTTGTACCCGCTGGTCGCAGGCGCGACCCCGGTGACGGCGCGCAGGATGTCGCGGAGGACGTCCACGCCGAAGGTGGGCAGTTCGGTCGTCCGGCTGGTCTGGGTGTTGGTTGAGACGACCATCTCGTCGAACTTCTTCGTGTCGAGACTCCTGATCTGGTGTTCGTCGATCAGGTTGAGCGCCACCTTCAGGCCGAACCTGCGCTCGATCTTCGCTTGGTCGAGGAAGCTGCGGCCGTAGCCGAACGTCAGGGCGTAGGTGTGACCGTCGACCTGGAGCAGCAGAAGGCCGGAGGCTGACGATGATTGGAGCCCCTGGACTCCGCCGACGACAGCCGGATCGAGGTACGCCGCCCATGCGGGCTTCTTCGAGAACGACTTCTTGGAGTAGAACCGTCCCGTGAGTCCGGACGCTTGAGTCAACTCACTGACATCGAGGGTCTTGGCTACGTCGTCGGCCAGAGCGTCGTCGAGATCGGCGATGTCGCGCAACAAAAATATGGTCAAACGCTGTGTTGGCATCCCGCGCCCTTCGCTCGGACGGCGCTGAGCACGCCGCAGCCTCAGGCTACTACAGGATGGTATATTTCGTGGTATATTTTCCCGTATGGATCGCTATCCCACGCCTGACGAGGTGCTGGCAAACCTCGGGGACAAGGCTACAGAAGCGCTGAGCGGAGCGGTGGTCGGCGCGCGTGAAGACCTTGCCGTCTATCGCGCTGCGTTGCCGCAGTTTGTTGCCGAGCACAGCGGGCGCGGGCTCGCCAACTGGATTCACGACCGTATGTGGGCGCGTGTGGTCGCTGCGCTCGAAGGTGTGGATGGGGTGGTTTGCCTCGACTCTGGCCCCAACCGTGAGATCGCGGTTCGTATGGACTTCCGCATCCGCCTCAAGCGACACTCATCGACCGGCGCGATCCGCAACTACCCGACCGCAAATGCCCTCGACTTCATCACGCAGGAGCCAGATCTCCTGACTCTGCTTGGGATCATGACGCTTAACATCAGCGTCGGCTACGAGTGGGACGAGATGACCCGCTCGATGGGCAACGCGGTGATCTCTCTGCGCGACGGCTCGTTCGAGGATGTCATCTGGATGGTCGACCTGCCTGCTGCACCGGCAGCCGGGGGCGCCATCACGCCGATCGTCCCGACGGACGACGGCCCCGTGGCTCCAGTCGTCGAGGCCACTCGCATCGACAGCGAAGAGCGCGAAGGAACCAGCGACTCATGACCGATCTCGGCGAGGTGCTGACTACAGCTCGCCGGGCAAGCGGGCTGACACAAGAGAAGTTGGCGGAGAGGGCCGGGGTCACACAGGCCGCACTCTCGCGGTACGAGAACGGACTGCGAGAGCCTGATGACGCCACACTCGAAGTGCTTGCCCGGGCGCTCGGAGTCACCACACGTTTCATGAAGCACGCGGGGCGTGTTCGCGGCGCTGCTGCCGTGGACGCTCACATGCGTCGACGCGCGACTGCTCCTGCGACTGTGTGGAAAAAGCTTGAAGCACGTCTGAACATGTACCGAATGCATGTGAGCGTGTTGTCCGAGGAAATTCAGATTCGCTCGAACAATCGGGTGCCGACATTCGACCCTATCGACACGACGCCTGACGCTGCCGCGCGTATGGTTCGTATGCAGTGGTCGATGCCGATCGGTCCAGTGAGGAACCTCGTCGGTTGGCTTGAGTCTGCTGGCTGTCTGATCATCGAAGAGTCGTTTGGTACCACACGCGTCGATGGAATGTCTCAGTGGATCGGTGAGCAGCCAGTGATCTACATCAACTCCGACTCTCCGACCGACCGGAAGCGGCTGACCCTCGCACATGAGCTTGGACACCTCGTGCTCCACTCGACAGAAGTGGTGGAGGAGATCGAGGAACAGGCTAACGAGTTCGCGGCTGAGTTCCTCATGCCAATCGAGGTCATCAAGCCGCAACTCCGGAATCTGCGTATTGACGTGCTTCCGGATCTGAAGCGACAGTGGGGCGTTTCGATGGCCGCCTTGATTGAGCGCGCGTATCGCTCGGGTTTCCTTGCTGCTTCCAAGCGCGTCAGCATGTACAAGATCTTTGGGTCGCGTGGTTGGCGGACCTCGGAGCCCGTGAGCAACGAGCTTGTGCCGGAGCGCCCAACACTCGCTGCTGCGATTGCTCAAGCACTGGTTGATCGCGGACTTTCGGCCAGCGAGATCGCGGACATTGCAGGGTTCGCATCACCCCAGGACAACGACGTCTTCGCGGTGCGTAAGGGTGGTCTCCGTGTCCTCTGATGCCCGTCGCTTGATCGACAAGCTCATTGCCTATCGGAACGTGCTGCGCGATGCCGGCGTTGGCGTTGTCGAGTACACAGAGCAGCTCACCTACCTTCTGTTTCTCAAGATGGCGCATGAGCGAGCGACCCGGAAGCTCGCTCCTCAGGCGATCGTTCCGGAGAAGTACTCGTGGCAGCGGCTCCTCGACGCTGACGGCCAGCAGCTGGAGATCATCTACTCACAAATCCTTGCCGGCCTCGCCCGCCAGACGGGCACGCTGGGCACGATCTTCCGCAAGTCACAGAACCGAGTCCAAGACCCCGCCTTGCTCAAGAAGCTCGTTGTTGATCTGATTGGTCAGGAGAACTGGTCGGCTGGCGGCACCAACTTCACTGGCGACGTCTACGAGGAGTTGCTCTCCAAGGGGGCTTCCGACCAAGGCTCCGGTGCCGGTCAGTACTTCACACCGCGCGAACTCATCAAGGCCATCATTGACGTCGTGCAGCCGACGCCGAAGGACTCGGTCGTCGACCCGGCCTGTGGCACGGGTGGCTTCCTGCTGTTCGCCCACGAATACGCAGCTCGCGACGCGGAGAAGCTGACGCCTCCCGAGCGCGACCATCTGCGTGACTCTTTCGCCCACGGCTTCGACATCAGTGACGGCACCGCGCGTCTTGCCGTGATGAACCTGATGCTCCACGGCATCGGCACACCCGACGGCGCCTCGTTGATCGAGGTGCGCGACGCTCTCATCGCGGACCCTGGTAGGCGCTGGCCGGTGGTGCTCACCAATCCGCCCTTCGGCAAGAAGTCATCTATCACGATGGTTGGCGCCGATGGGCGTGAGGCACGTGACGATGCCGAGATCGAACGCCAGGACTTCGTTGTCACCACGGCCAATAAGCAGATGAACTTCTTGCAGCACATCATGACGATCCTCGACATCAACGGACGCGCTGCTGTCGTCATGCCCGACAACGTGCTTTTCGAGGGCGGTGTCGGCGAAACTCTGCGCAAGCGCCTGCTGCGCGACTTCGACTTCCACACGATGATCCGGCTACCCACCGGCATCTGGTATGCGACCGGCGTGAAAGCCAACGTCCTCTTCTTCGACAAGAAGCCTGCGTCGGAGACGCCCTGGACGAGCAAGCTGTGGGTCTACGACTTCCGTACCAACCAGCACTTCACGCTGAAGCAGAAGCCCTTGCGACGGGCCGACCTCGACGAGTTCGTCGACCTCTACAAGGCGGGCAACCGCGGTGTCCGCATCGACGGTGGCGAAGAGAGCCGTTGGCGCTCCTTCGCCTACGACGAGCTGCTCGCACGCGACAAAGTCAACCTCGACATCACCTGGCTCCGCGACGAGTCGCTCGAAGACCTCGACAACCTCCCTGCTCCCGAGATCATCGCCCGCGAGATCGTCGAAGACCTCACCGCTGCCCTCGCCGAGTTTGAGGCTGTAGCGGCTGCGCTCGAAGCTCGGGAAACCGCATGATTACCCCGCAGGTCTGGTGCCGGGCGGTCCGTCTGTCGATGGAGTCCGGCAGGACGGGCACAGGCCCTCTTCGATCATGCCGACGGTCTGGCACCTGTCGCCGCTGCCCACATCTGTAGCGGCGAGCCAGAGATGGTGACCTACCAACAGGCATGGATGGACGTGCCGCTGGTGATTCACTATCTGGACGCATCGACCCCGCTTGTGTGAAGGTCCTGCCTGTCTCTCGCAGTTGGCTTGACGAAGAGATCGCTTCCACGGCTCGTTCTCGTTCCCGAGGTGCCGAACATCACTTAATCCCTCCGTGCTGGCGTCTTCGGGTGCGCCGAGACGCACCCGTCACGGAGGCGTGCTGCCACGCAGCCCGTGGGCTTGCCTTGTGCCAGCAGAGTGGGCTGTTGCGAGCCGGTGCCGGCGTCACTCCTAGGCTGGACAGGGAGGAGCCATCATCAGGCTCCAGCGTCTGCTTCGTGTATCACTCAAGGTCGAAGTGCCGCAGGTGCCACGTGTCAGGAGTCAGGAGATGGTCAACCGTCTTGCGTCGGCGACGAGTCCGTATCTGTTGCAGCACAAGGACAATCCGGTCGAGTGGTGGGAATGGTGCGAGGAGGCGTTCGCGGAGGCGAGCCGGCGGGATGTGCCGGTCTTCCTCTCGGTCGGGTACGCCGCCTGCCACTGGTGCCATGTGATGGCCCACGAGTCTTTCGAGGACGAGGGGACGGCGGCGTACCTGAACGAGCACTTCGTCTGCGTCAAGGTCGATCGGGAGGAGCGGCCCGATGTGGATGCGGTGTTCATGGCCGCGACTCAAGCGCTGACCGGGCAGGGTGGCTGGCCGATGAGCGTGTTCCTCACCCCGGACCGGCGGCCGTTCTACGCCGGTACGTACTTCCCGCCGCGTGCCCGGCAGGGGATGCCGTCCTTCTCCGATGTTCTGGACGCGATCGCCTCGGCCTGGCGGGATCGGCGTGACGAGGTGCTGTCCAGTGCCTCTCACATCAGCAGCGAGCTGGAACGCACGAACGCACCGAAGCTCCCGGGTGAGGTGACTCCGGCCGGTCTCAAGCTGGCTCGGGTGACTCTGCAGCGCGAGTTCGACACGGTACGCGGTGGCTTCGGTAGGGCGCCGAAGTTCCCGCCGTCGATGGTGTTGGAAGGTCTGCTGCGACTCGGTGATGGCGAGTCGATGGTCATGGTCGATGCCACCTGTGAGGCGATGGCTCGCGGTGGAATCTACGACCAGCTGGCCGGCGGCTTCGCCCGCTACAGCGTCGATGCCGGCTGGGTGGTGCCGCACTTCGAGAAGATGCTGTACGACAACGCGCTGCTGCTCGGCGTCTACACCCACTGGTGGCGCCGGACTCAGAATCCGATCGGCGAGCGAGTGGTCGCCGAGACCGTCGAGTGGCTGGTCTCCGAGTTGCGGACACCCGAAGGTGGTTTCGCCGCGAGCCTGGACGCCGACAGCCTCGATGATCACGGCCGGTCGGCTGAGGGTGTCTACTACGCCTGGGATCCGGCCGAACTCTCGGCAGTGCTGGGAGTCGACGACGGTGCTTGGGCGGCAGGGGTCTTTGGTGTGACAGCCCAGGGCACCTTCGAGCACGGTCGTTCGACGCTGCAGCTGATCGGCGACCCGGATCCCGATCGGCTGGCATCCGTCCGCGAACGACTGCGAACCGCGCGCGAGCGACGCCCCAGGCCCGGCCGGGACGACAAGGTGGTGGCCGCTTGGAACGGATGGCTGATCGCGGCACTGGTCGAGGCGGCAGGGGTGTTCGGCCGGCCGGCCTGGCTGACGCTGGCCCGAGAGGCTGCCGAGTTGATCTGGCAGGTGCACTGGGTCGATGGCCGGCTCCGGCGTACTTCGCGAAATGGTGAGGTCGGGTCCGCCCCCGGCGTGCTGGAGGACTACGCGGCGATGATCATGGCCGCGGTCCGACTGGGTTGCGCGGATGCGGACGCGACCTGGCTGATCAGGGCGGAGACGCTGGCCGAGGTGATCGAGGCCGAGTTCGCCGATGGGGACGGCTTCTTCGACACTGCGGCGAGTGCCGAGCATCTCTACCTGCGTCCGCAGGATCCCACCGACAACGCCACTCCCTCAGGCCTCAGCGGCACGGTCCATGCGTTCGCGCTGCTGGCCGAGGCGACCGGTCGTGGCGAACTGGCCGAGCGCGCCGACCGGGCAGCGGCGACCGCCGGGGGACTGGTCGCACGTGCGCCACGGTTCGCCGGGTGGCTACTGGCGTACGCGGCGGGCCGCCTGGTGAAGCCGCCCGTCCAGGTGGCGATCGTCGGAGATCCGGCCGATTCGACGACGCAGGAGCTGGCCCGAACCGCCTATCGGTGCACGCCGGCCGGCTCGGTGATCATGATCGGCGCCCCGGACACGCCTGGTCTGGCACTGCTGGCGGATCGGCCGCTGCTCGGCGGCCAACCGACGGCGTACGTCTGCCGCGGCTTCGTCTGCAAACTGCCGGTCACAACCCCGGAAGCGCTGGTCGAGCAACTCGCCGGCTGACGTCGGGCTGGCAACAAGCTGCTGGCTCATCCCCGATGTCGGGGTCAAGCCAGCAGCTTGTGATGGGAGAAGGTCCGGCGCGGGCCTCGTGATCGGCCGGATGGTGTTCTATCGGGTAGCCTCAGGTGTACATGGCGATGGAGATCGCGATGTACTGCGCGGCGAAGGCCAGGATCGTGCAGGCGTGGAAGATCTCGTGATAGCCGAACCACGTCGGTGAGGGATCGGGTGACTTCCGGGCGTACACGACCGCGCCGATCGTGTAGAGCAGTCCGCCCGCGATGATCAAGGTGAATACCGCGACCCCGCCGGTGACGAAGATCTGCGGCAGCCAGAAAAGTGCCGCCCAGCCCATCGCGAGATAGAGCGCGGTGTAGAGCCACCGCGGGGCGCCCAGCCAGCACAGCCGGAACACCAGACCCGCGGCGGCGGCCGACCAGATGATCGTCAGCAGCAGCGTGGCCGAACGCTGCGGCAGCATCAAGACCGCGATCGGGGTGTAGGTCGCGGCGATGAACAGATAGATGTTCGCGTGGTCCATCCGGCGCAGGATCGCCTCGCCCCGAGGTCCCCAGGTGAAGCGGTGGTAGACCGCGCTGGTGCCGAACAGCAGCAAGGATGCGGCGAGATAGATCGCAGCCGCTATCCGGGAACCGCGGTCCGGGGCGAGGGCTACGAGCACGATGCCACCGGCGGTAGCGAGCGGCGCCATGCCGGCATGCAGCCAACCACGGAGCTTGGGTTTGACGATTCGGGCAACCTCGCCCAGCTTCTGCTTCGCATTGTCGGCTGTCGCCGCGGAATCGATCGAGCGGTCCCGGTCCGAGGGTGCCAGGCTGGCCATCGCGGTGTTCCTTCGAGGCTGAATTCGTGTAGTCACAATCACGCGAACCGAACTTTACTCCAAGTAACTTACGGTTCCGTAAGTTCAGGCTACGGGGGAACGACCGGGAAGAGAATGGGCCCTGGTTGTGAGTGTGGTCGCATTGCTGTGAAGTGCTGTGAACGGGAGGGCGCTACGCTGCGCAGGTGCCTCGACTTCCTCGTGGCCACCTCGAACGGCTGAGAGAGGTGGTCGACCGGCTACATCCGTCGGGGCTGCTCTACGCCACCTATGAGCATCGGCTGATCGCCGAGCTCGATCCCGATCGACGACCCCAGCACGTGGCCGTGCTCGCGGACGGCAATCGTCGCTGGGCCCGCACCAACGCTCCGGGTCAGCCACTGGTGGCCGGCTATCAGGCCGGCGCGGACAAACTCAAGGAGTTCGTCGAGTGGTGCGACGAACTGGCGATCCCGGTCGTCACCTTGTGGGTGCTGTCCACCGACAACTTCCAGCGCAGCGACGCCACCGAGATCGGCCCGCTGCTGAAGGTGATCGAGCAGATGGTCAGCGACCTGGCGGCGGCGGGTCGCTGGCGGATCCACCCGGTGGGGGCGTTGGATCTGCTGCCGCCGGAGACCGCCGAGGTGATGAAGGCAGCCGACGCCGGCACCAGCGAGATCAACGGCATGCTGGTCAACATCGCGGTGTCGTACGGCGGTCGGCACGAGCTTCGCGACGCGGTCCGCTCCCTGCTCGCCGAGCACGCCCGCAACGGCACCTCGATAGAGGAACTGTCGCAGACGTTGGACATCGAGCACATCGCCCAACACCTCTACACCCGCGGCCAGCCGGACCCCGATCTGATCATCCGTACCTCGGGGGAGCAGCGACTTTCCGGCTTCTTGATGTGGCAATCCGCGCACAGCGAGTTCTACTTCTGCGAGGCGCTGTGGCCTGACTTCCGCAAGGTCGACTTCATCCGAGCCCTCCGCTCGTACGCCGACCGGGAGCGCCGCTTCGGCAGTTAGGACACGAGCGGGAAGACGACGTAGCCGGTGAATGCGCGGCGTCGTCGCGAGTGGACTCATGAACTCGCGAGTGGACTCATGAATACGACGATCTCGTGACAACCGGCGTGTGGTCGCCTGAAGCGACCTCGATCGGACGTACGTTGCCAGTGGCGGACCGCAGCAGGTGTGGACCGCCCGGGAGGCGCCCATGATCCGTCGTCTGACGGACCCGATCGTCGGACCATCACTGGTTCGAGCATCCCGGCCAATCACCTAGGTGTGAGGCCGGCGCAGCGGGCGTGCGGCCTCCAGAAGGGGACACGCAGTGTCGTCTGCAACCGAGTCTTCTGCCATCGACCGTCGCACCTATGTCATCGATACGTCGGTGCTGCTCAGTGATCCGTACGCACTGTGCCGCTTCGCCGAACACGACGTCGTGCTACCGATCGTGGTGATCACCGAGCTGGAAGCCAAACGCCATCACCCCGAGCTGGGTTATTTCGCCCGGGTCGCGCTGCGTCAGCTCGATGATCTGCGGATCGAGTACGGCCGGCTGGACGCGCCGGTGCCGGTCAACGATGTGGGCGGGACGATCCACGTCGAGCTCAATCACACCGACCCGACGGTGCTCCCGCCCGGTTTCCGGCTGGGGGACAACGACTCCCGCATCCTTGCGGTGGCGCTGAACTACCGGGCCGAGGGCCGGCAGGTCACGCTGGTGTCGAAGGACCTGCCGATGCGGGTGAAGGCGTCGGCGGTGGGTCTGCCGGCCGAGGAGTACCGCGCCGAACTCGCCGCCGAATCCGGCTGGACCGGGATGACCGAGCTCCAGGTGGCCCCTGTCGAGCTCGCGGCCCTCTATGAGCACGGCTTCGTAGATCTGGAGGCCGCCCGTGACCTGCCCTGT
Source organism: Microlunatus sp. (assembly GCA_047605905.1). GTDB lineage: Bacteria > Actinomycetota > Actinomycetes > Propionibacteriales > Propionibacteriaceae > Microlunatus. Next base: position 2,278 of record JASGEZ010000028.1, on the reverse strand, counting down.
CATACCGGGGTGGTGCTGCTCGCCGGACAGTCCAGTGCGCTGGCCCGGGTCACACCGGCCAAAGACCTCAAGTTGATCAAGGCCGATCGCGATGCGTTCGGCATCCACGGGCGCTCGGCCGAGCAGCGGGTGGCGTTGGATCTGCTGCTCGACCCGGCGGTCGGCATCGTGTCTCTCGGCGGCCGCGCAGGCACCGGCAAATCGGCGCTGGCTCTGTGCGCCGGACTCGAGGCTGTTCTGGAGCGGCAGCAGCATGCCAAGGTGGTTGTCTTCCGGCCGCTCTACGCGGTCGGCGGTCAGGATCTCGGCTATCTGCCGGGGACCGAGGGGGAGAAGATGGCTCCCTGGGCACAGGCGGTCTTCGACACTCTGGGCGCGGTCACGACCAAGCCGGTGATCGAGGAGGTGCTGGCTCGCGGTCTGTTGGAGGTATTGCCGCTGACCCACATCCGTGGCCGCTCACTGCACGACGCCTTCGTGATCGTCGACGAGGCACAGTCGCTGGAGCGCAACGTACTGCTCACGGTGCTCAGTCGGGTCGGTCAGGACTCACGGGTCGTGCTCACCCATGACGTCGCGCAGCGTGACAACCTGCGGGTCGGTCGGCATGACGGCGTGGTCGCGGTGGTGGAGAAACTCAAGGGTCACCCGCTCTTCGCACACGTGACGCTGCATCGCAGCGAGCGCTCTCCGATCGCGGCTCTGGTCACCGAGATGCTGGAGGAGGTCCCGCTGCACTGACCGTCAGTGCACTGACCGGCAGTCCGATCAGTCCGGAGGCAGCCCGAGCGACTCGCGGAGGTAGCTTCGGGTGCCGGCCGCTTCCAGCGCCTTTTTGACGCGCTCGACCGAGCGCTCCGAGGGCCACACGTGGAGAACCAGCAGGTTGAGCGACACGGCGCACCCGAACAACACGAGATAGAAGCCGCCGGGGACGGTGAAGGACAGGGTCAGGGCAACGACCATCGGCAGTTCGGCGGTCATCACCCGGCGGAACATCGCCGTCTGGTAGGAGAGCTTGGACTGCGCCATTGCATCCTTCTTGCTGGTTCCCCGGGCAAGTGCGGTCGCGTGATATCCGGTGGCGCGCAAGATCGCGTGCCCGACGACGCCTAGGACCAGCACGCCGATCACGTACATCCACGGTGTCGGGTCGGTCAGGGTTTCAGCTAGGGAAGCACTGATCTTTTCGGCGATCGGCTCGGCGTCTGGCTTGGCGTGGCGGACTGCGGAATCGTGGGGGTCGTGGACAGCGAGCAGCCCTCCTTTACCGACATCGAGTACGGCAACCGTCGCCGGGTTTCACGCCGTGAGCAGTTCCTCGAAACGATGAACGCCACGATCCCGTGGAAGGTTTGGACTGGGCTGATCGAGCCGTACTACTACCCGGATCGTCCGGGCAAGAGTCGGCGGGGTCGTAAGGCCAAGCCGGTCGCCACGATGTTGCGGATGTACCTGCTGCAGGTGTGGTTCTCACTGTCCGACGAGGGAGTGGAAGACGCGATCTATGACTCCTATGCGATGCGCCGGTTCATGGGCCTGGACTTCACCACCGAGCAGGTCCCTGACGCGACCACGCTGCTCCACTTTCGTCACCTCCTCGAAGCCCACAAGCTCGCAGAGGCGTTGTTCGCTGCGCAGAACGAGATCTTCGACGAGCAGGGTTGGATCATGCGCGGCGGCACCATCGTGGATGCCACGATTATCGCCGCACCATCGTCGACGAAGAACGCGACCGGTACTCGTGACCCGCAGATGAAGCAGACGAAGAAGGGCAACCAGTGGTACTTCGGGATGAAGGCCCACACCGGTGTCGATGCCGGCACCGGGTACGTCCACACCGTCACCGCGACCGCGGCCAGCGTGCATGATCTCGACGAGTTGGTGAACCTGGTCCGTGACGATGACGAGGTCGTCTACGCCGACGCGGGCTACCAGGGTGCGGAGAAGCGGCCCGAGATCACCGACGATGAGCACCTGTCGAGGGTGCAGTACCGGATCGCGCCCCGTAAGACACGGTTGAAGACGATGCATCCCTTTGAGCAGGCTGAAGCCTCACGTCAGGCGTCGGTGCGGGCGAGGGTCGAGCACCCCTACCTGATCATCAAACGCGACTTCGGATTCACCAAGACCCGCTACCGCGGTATCGACAAGAACCTCCACCACCTCCACATGCTGTTCGCCTCAGCGAACTGGTTGATGCGGGCCCGGGCCGTCGCTCTGATGGGGTGACGGCCCAGCGTCAGCCTGCCCGAAACCGGCCCACAGGCCCCGAACC